>FR897045.1:101588-101853 GCA_000437235.1 Coprobacillus sp. CAG:826
GCAACATTGCCTGGTCCATAACCTTCGTATCTTCCAGCGATATAAGATTCAGCGGAACCACCTTTGGCTTTTTCAATGGCTCTTTGAATAACATCTTTTGGAATGTTTTGTCCTCTAAATTTTTCAATTGCAGCACGTAATGCTAAGTTAGCGTTAGGATCAGGCTCTCCTGATCTTGCAGCCATATAAATTTCTTTTGATGCTCTCATGTATAGAGCGGTCTTTTTTGCATTGGTCGCGGCCATTGAGGCTGCACGAACTTCAT
>FR897045.1:101890-164785 GCA_000437235.1 Coprobacillus sp. CAG:826
GCTCTTCCCATAAAAATCTCTCCTTTAAAATTTGTTCGTACAAAGTATAACATTTTCTTTTGTATTCGTGAATATTTTCCTATGGAAAACCTACAAAAAATTCGATAAAACTCGTAAGAAAACGCCAAAATATGTTATTATCTATGGTGCAAGAGGGTGAATTTATGAAAGCAATAGAACGATTTTTAAAATATGTATCTTTTGATACGCAATCGGATGAAGAATCACTTACTTCTCCTAGTACTGAAAAACAAAAGAAATTAGGTGCTTATCTACTTCAAGAATTAAAAGATATGGGTGTTGATGATGCGCATATGGATGAATATGGCTATGTATATGGTTTTATCCCTTCTAATTGCGACTCTAAAAACACGATTGGTTTAATTTCTCATATGGATACTTCTCCAGATGCAAATGGAAAAGATATTCATCCACATTTTGTAACCTTTCATGGTGAAGATATTGAAATTGGAAACGGAAAGAAATTAACCAAAGAAGAGCTAAAAGGAAAAGAAGGCCATGAGCTCATTGTAACGGATGGTACAACACTTTTAGGCGCAGATGATAAAGCTGGAATCGCCATTATCATGGAAATGGTTTATCAACGCATGAATAGCAAAAAAGATTATCCTAATTTTATCATTTGCTTTACCCCTGATGAAGAAGTAGGTAGAGGTACCGAACATTTTAATTATGATTGGTATAAAGAGCGTGCTAAAAACGCGATTACTTATACCATGGATGGTGGACGTATTGAAGAAATAAATTATGAAACTTTTAACGCAGCAAGCGCTAAAATAACGATTCATGGAAAAAGCATTCATCCAGGATCTGCTAAAGATAAAATGATTAATTCGCAAATCGTAGCGATGGAGCTCTTTAGACTTCTTCCAGAAAATGAAAGACCGGAACATACGGAGAACTATGAAGGTTTCTATCACTTAACCAATATGAAAGGTGATGTAGAAACTACGCAACTATCTTTTATTATTCGCGATCATAGCCGTGAAAAATTTGAAATGCGAAAAGAAAAGATGAAGGAAGTAGTAGCTACAATTAACGAAAAATATCATGATCAATTAGTGGAACTTGTTTTAAAAGATAGTTATTACAATATGCGTGAAATCATCGAAAAACATTTTGACATGATTGATTTAGTACGCGAATGCATGTTAGAAAATGGTATAGTTGCGCAAGAAATCCCCGTAAGAGGTGGCACGGATGGTGCAACTTTATCTTTCCACGAGATTCCATGTCCAAACTTAGGCACGGGAGGAGAAAACTTCCATGGACCATTAGAATATCTAGATGTGACGGATTTTTATAGAATGATAAAGGTTTTAGAAACTTTATTTGCTAAAAAAATATAAAAATGATTTAAAGTAAACTATTATTTCTAATGTTATCTATAGAATTCGTAATTAAAAAAATAGTTTGCATAAAAAGAAAAATGATGTATAATATTATCAGTGGCTATAAACCTAGCTTTAGGGTTTATGAAGAAGTATAATTGCGATAGAATAAAATTAGACTATAGATGAAAATATTAAAAATTGTAATCTCAGGATTTCGTCTTTTAAAAGACAATTTTACGTTGGATTTTATGCCAATTCAACCGAACAAGAAGCCCGAGTATGATGGTGAGCTTTCCTCGATTGCTGATCGTGTTTACTTACCGGTATGTCAAGCATTTCTAGGGAATAACGGCGAAGGTAAAACATCAGTTTTACAAGTTCTTTATTATTGTTATTCATTATTAGCGCAAGGAAGGATTGCATATCATTCTATGGACTTTTCTAAAGAGGCAATTCATTTAAAAGTGTATTTTTCTTATGAAGATAATCTTTATCTTTATGAAACTAGGGTATTACCGCCGAATCAAACATCCTTTACTCATGAAGTATATTGTCGGCTAACTAATCAAAAACTTTTCACACGGAAGCTCCCTCATTATCATTTTAAAACTTTTTGGAGTGGGCGTTATGTACCTCTATTTCATAAACTGAGTTGTTCTTTAGAAGATACAGCTTTAACCGACTATTTGCATATGAAAACTCCGTCTATTTTCTTTATTAAGGCGGAAAATGATACAAAGATGATTTATTCGGCATTGCAACTCTTAAGTCAATTAGATGAAGATGAAAGAGAAGATGTAATGAAGATTTTTCATTTACCATTCTCAAAGTTTGATTTATCCCTCGGAGAGAATCATTTACGACTTTTTGTTAACAAAGAATGGATTAATATGAGCGCTAGTACACTAGCGGAAATTATTTCTAAAGGCACGATTCGTGGATTATGTCTTTATGAATCTATTTGTTTAGCTTTAAAAGAAGGCTCTATCGTCATCGTTGATGAACTTGAGAATTCTATTCCACATGAACTTGTCCTTGAATTAATGAACCTATTCTTAGATTCTGAACTCAATCGTCATGGAGCTCGTTTATATTTCTCAACTTACAATATGGAAATATTAGATGTGTTCCATCGTTATGATAATATCCATGTTGTAAAACGAAATATAGAAGGCTTTATTAACGCGATGAATCTTTATACAAGTTTTCATACAACGATGCGAGTAATGAAATCAAAAATGATTCGCAATTCATCGCAATTTTTAAAACCTGAATGGAATTTAATTCATCATTTGCGAAAGATATTGCTGAGAAAAATTCGTTCATAAAGGCATAATATAAGTTTGAATCTCTTTTTAAAAAGCACAAAATTGTTTATAATGAACTCGTAAGGAGTTTTCTTATGAAAAAATTGAAGTACATTGGTTTTTTTATAAAAAATAGTTGGTTTGTTTTCCGCTATCGTTTTTTTCATAAGAAAAAAAGCGTAACGAGGTTTATGGGGCAAAAGAATATTACTTTGGCTTATAGCAATGAAATCTTGAAACAAATGATTTTAAGCAATGAACCTTTTAGCGCAGTCCGCTTTGGAGCGGTGGAACTCTCTTGCGTAAACAATCATGAAAAAATTCAACTTGGATTTAAGAAAAAATATAAAGTGCCAGTTATTTATAGTATTAAAAATGGAGCTGGCGTTTTTCCAACCACAAAAGAAAGCTTGGATCAGTATAGTATGACGGCGATTCAAGCTTTTTCTGATGCAACTATCTTAGGCATTTCAGGCGTCCATATGGAAGATTATTTCTATAAAAAATATGCTTCAAAATGCCGAGTTATTCAATATGAAGCCTTTGAACCTCTACGTGGAGATTGGATTCAAGCATTGAAAGGAAAAAAAGTGTTAGTTATTTCTCCCTTTGCTAATGATATTCAAAAACAATATGACAGAATTGATCTTGTGTTTGAAGATGGAAAAATACCTCAATTTGATTTACAGGTTTTTCAATGTGTGCAAACATTAGCAGAAGAGAAAGATTCTCGTTTTACTTCTTGGAATGAAGCTTTATCATGGATGGAAGAAGAAATTAGTAAACTCGACTTTGATATTGCTTTAGTTGGCGCCGGTGCTTATGGTTCTCCTTTATGTTCTTTTATTGCTAAAACATTGCATCGACAGGCCATTCAAACGGGAGGCGCTACCCAGACAATGTTTGGAATCATCGGTAAAAGATGGGAAAAAAGAGAACATGTGGCAAAATATATTAACGAATATTGGATACGACCTACATTAAAACCAAAGGGCTATGAAAATGTTGAAAAAGGATGTTATTGGTGAGGTGATTAATATGAAAAATAGTTTGACGAGTAATAAAGTATTATACTTCTGTATGCTCATTGTGATAGGATTGCTTTCTTTTATGTTCTTTCCATATGCATTTGAGATCAATTTAATCATGGTGATTCTAGGCTTTTTCTTAATTTGCCTAGAAAAAGAAAAACTAATAGCTAACAAAAAACAAGCCATGCCACTAGGGATAGCATTATTCATCTATTTGCTAGTTATGGGTTGCTCAAGTTATGCACAAGACGTAGGAATTAATATTCTGAGAATTGTCTTTCTTTGCTTAGCTTCCTTTGTAGCCTTTTTCATAGGAAATTATCTTTCTAAAGAAAACGAATATAAAGTAAAGCTTTATGATGTTATTTTTTCGTTCTTGATTTTTATGACGACGATTTCCGTTTTCTCCACGCTTTATTCCTATGGACTCTTTTATGCTTACCGATATTCTTCGGTAGCTTCTAGCGCGAAAATGCTAGTGGGATTCCGCATTTATGAAGTGCAAAAAGATGTTCTAGGTTACATATCCGTTTTATCTTTAGCACCATTAAGTGCTTTAATCTTCTATAAAGGTAAAAAAGATCATACATTTTATATTTTATTAGCGTCTTGTTTATTTGGCCTTATTAACTTATTGACATCACCGAATGTTGTTGGATTAGCTATTGTTATTTGTGGCACAATTCTTACATTATTGATTCGCTTTTTTCCAAAAGATAAAAAGAAAAAAATTATTTGCTTTTCCACTTTAGGAATTATTGTTTTATTAGGAATTGCTTTTATTCTTCTAAAAGGGCAACAAATCAATCGAGTTCGTGTGATTTTTGATACTTTAAAAAATTCAATACAATATCCTCTAGGCATGGGATATGATGAAGCTAATACCATGTTAAACGGCGCAATGAGCACGAGAAATCTCTTCTTTGATGCTCTATATCAAGGCGGATGGTTAGCGTTTATAAGTTTAATTACGTTATGGGCTTTGATAGCTATTTTACTTTATAAATATTATAAAAAGAGCGATGATGATTCATTTAAAAAGAATTTAATTTTAGGCTTATTTATTCATTACTTCATTTATGTGAATCTCAATTATACACAAAAAATCTTTGTGCAATATGATGATATTTTACCTTATTATTTAGATCCAATGTTTTTGATTATCCTGGTTTTTACGGGATATATGTTTCAAAAAACGCATCCGAATTCTATAGAATCTAATTCAGTAATGGAAGAAAAAGAAGAAACAGAAAAAATAGAAGCTTAAGAACAATGTTTTAAGTATATTCTATGCTATAATGTTAAAACGAAAGAAGCGTGATAGATGTGAAAAACTTTTATTTAGAAATCTTACATATAGATAAACAAACCGGTGCAAGATATGGTATTTTGCATACACCACATGGCGATGTGGAAGTGCCGATGTTTATGCCAGTAGGAACTTTAGCAACCGTTAAAACGCTTTCTCCTGAAGAATTAAAAGAAATGGGAGCGGGCGTCATTTTATCTAACACCTATCATCTTTCACTTCGACCAGGTGCAGATTTAGTTCAAAAAGCAGGAGGTCTACATAAATTCATGAATTATGATGGGCCGATTTTAACTGATTCTGGTGGTTTTCAAGTCTTTTCGTTAGCGGAAAATCGTAAAATCACAGAAGAAGGCGTCACTTTTAAAAATCATTTAAATGGTGCAGAATTGTTCTTTTCTCCCGAAATCGCGATTAGAATTGAAGAAAAATTAGGGGCGGATATCATTATGTCTTTTGATGAATGTGCACCTTATCCAGTCACGTATGATTACATGAAACAAAGTGTGGAAAGAACTTTAAGATGGGCGAAAAGAGGAAAAGATGCTCATAAAAGAGAAGACCAAGCGTTATTTGGCATTGTGCAAGGTGGAGAGTTCGCTGATTTAAGAAAATATTGTGCAGAAGAACTCGCCAAAATGGATTTTCCAGGTTATTCCATTGGTGGAACTTCTATTGGTGAACCTAAAGAAGTTATGTTTAAAATGGTACGTGATACAGTACCTTATTTACCAAGCGATAAACCTCGTTATTTAATGGGGGTTGGCTCTATTGACTATATTTTAGAAGGTATTGCTATGGGCGTTGATATGTTTGACTGCGTTTTACCGACAAGAATCGCTCGTCATGGTGCCTTAATGACAAGCAAAGGAAGAGTCAATATCCGTGATCAAAAATATGAGGAAGACTTTACACCTTTAGATGATGAATGCGATTGTTATACATGCAGAAACTATACAAAAGCGTATTTAAGACACTTATATAAATGCGATGAAGCGTTTGGAAAGAGATTATTATCCATTCACAATATTCGCTTCTTAATTCATTTAATGGAAGAAGCCAGAACCGCTATAAAAGAAGATCGTTTTGGCAACTTTAAAGATGAAGTTTTACGTAAATTTGGCGACAAAAGAGGTTTTTAGTTATGGACATTAATGAATTTGATTTTGATTTACCAGAAGAATTAATTGCGCAGTCTCCGAGTGAAAAACGTGATCATTCTCGCTTATTAGCGGTAGACCGTGAACATCATACCTATCAAGATTGCCATTTCTACGATATTATCGATTTTTTAAAGCCGTGTGACGTTTTAGTTAGAAATAATACAAAAGTAATTCCGGCGCGTTTGCTGGGTGAAAAAGAAGAAACCCACGCACATGTAGAAGTTTTACTTCTTCGTGAACATGAAAAAGATGTATGGGAATGTTTAGTTGGCAATGCAAAAACTGTGAAAGTTGGCACTGTCGTTTCTTTTGGAAACGGCGAGTTAAAAGCGGAATGCGTTAAAGTTTTAGATGAAGGAATACGCCATTTCCGCATGATTTATCAAGGCATTTTTTATGAAGTGCTAGATCAATTAGGTAAAATGCCGCTTCCACCCTATATCAAAGCACAATGTTTAGACAATAGCCGTTATCAAACCGTTTATGCAAAATTAGAGGGAAGTGCGGCCGCTCCAACAGCGGGTTTTCATTTTACCGAAGAATTATTTGAAAAGATTAAAGCAAAGGGTGTACAAGTCGTAGAAGTTACTCTACATATTGGACTTGGAACTTTCCGCCCTGTAAAAGTGGAGTCCGTTGAAGAACATCATATGCATAAAGAAGCGTATTGGATGAGTCAAGAAACTGCGGACGTTTTAAATCTAGCCAAAAAAGAACATCGTAGAATTATTGCGATAGGCACTACTTCAACACGGGTACTAGAAACCGTTATGCAAAAGTATGGTCGCTTTGAAGCGTGCTCAGGAGAAACACAAATCTTTATTTATCCCGGTTATACCTATCAAGCCATTGATGCCTTGATCACGAACTTCCATTTGCCGAAGTCTACTTTAATTATGCTAGTATCGGCATTTATGGGCCGAGAATTTACATTAGAGGTCTATCGTCATGCGGTAGAAGAAAAATATCGTTTCTTCTCCTTTGGCGATGCAATGTTTATTTATGGAAAAGCTCCATTACTATAATGAATCGCTGAAGATTCTTGATGAGTTATCTTCACAAACAAAAAAACCAACTTTACTGATGCATGCGTGTTGCGCGCCATGCTCATGTTTTCCTTTGACTTTTTTATGCCCGCATTTTAATGTGACTATTTTTTATAACAATTCAAATATTTATCCAACTGCGGAGTATGAAAGAAGAAGAGATGAACTTAAAAAGTTCTTAGAGGAGTTTGAACGTGATTATCATTATCATGTCGATTTGATTATTCCGCCTTATGATGAGGAAAGTTATGCGCAAAAACTTCGTCCGCTTGCGCATTTAAAAGAAGGTACCGAACGTTGCTTTTATTGTTATCGTTTACGGATGGAAGAAGCCTATGATTACGCAGAGCGTAATGGCTTTGACTTTTTCACCACGGTTATGACGATTTCAAGTCAAAAGAATTCATTAAAATTAAATGAAATTGGTGAAGAACTAGAAAAGAATCATCCGCATTGTCGATATTTTTATTCCGACTTCAAAAAGAAAAAAGGCGCCGATAAAGGAAGAGAAATACGAAATTTCTATCAACTCTATCAACAACAGTATTGTGGTTGCCGCTACTCATTTGCAGAGTATAAAGAACGGATTCGAATGAAAGAAAATGCAGAAAAAGCAGAAAATAAAGAGATAAATTAAGAACAAAAGCGCTCCATTTCGAGCGTTTTTTTCATACCTTCACAAAAGAAAAATGTCTTAAAGTGATCCTATTTCACTCGTTTTTAGCACATGATTTTTCTTCGCCCTATTTATATAAATAAATATTTCAGAAAAATGAAAAAAATTATTGACTTCAATCTCGTCTTTTGGTATGATTTCAAATGTTGATGTCCGCTATGATATTGCGAGGTTGCTGATACGCCATTAAACGTTGTCATGAATAGGCGTTCAGGGAATTCGAATGGAGCGACGTCTAAGCCTGATTTAGACAAAAGGAGGAAATATTCATGGCTAAAGCAAAAAAAATCCGCGTCCGCTTAAAAGCTTATGATCACAAGATTCTTGATTTATCCGTAGAGAAGATTGTCTCAGCTGCTATTAAGTCTGGAGCAAAAGTGGTGGGACCAATTCCTCTCCCAACAGAGAAGCAAGTTTACACCATCTTAAGAGCTGTTCACAAATACAAAGATGCTCGTGAACAATTCGAAATTAGAACACATAAGCGTTTGATTGATATCGTCAATCCAACTAAGGAAACCATCGACGTTTTAAAACGTTTGGACCTTCCAAGTGGTGTCGATATTGATATCAAACTTTAAGGAGGTAAGGAAACATGAAAGCAATCGTTGGAAGAAAAATGGGCATGACCCAAGTCTTCGCAGAAGATGGCACAATGTACCCAGTTACCGTTATTGAAGTTTTACCTAATGTTGTCACACAAGTTAAAACGCTTGAAAAAGATGGTTATGAAGCCATCCAAGTCGGATATGAAGAAAAGAAAGAACATCGCGCTAACAAAGCCGAATTAGGAATCTTCAAAAAAGCTGGTACCACTCCTAAGTACGAATTAAAAGAACTTAAGGGTGATGAAATGATGAAATTCCAAGTCGGTGAAACCATCTCCGCTGATTTATTCCAAGTTGGAGACGTCGTCGATGTTATCGGAACAAGCAAAGGTAAAGGATTCTCCGGTGCAATTAAACGTTGGCACTTCATTATTGGACCTAAGGGACATGGTTCTGGTTACCATAGACACGCTGGTTCATTCGCCACAACTGGTAGAACCAACAACCGTATTCACCCAGGAAAGAAATCTGCTGGCCATCACGGTGATAAAGGCGCAACTGTGTTAAACCTTGTTATCGTTGGCGTTGACGCAAGCAGGAATGCAATCTTAGTTAAAGGTGCTGTTCCAGGCGCAACGAAATCCATCGTTACCATTCGTAGTGCCATTAAAGCACAAAAAGGTAAACCAGTGGTTAAACCATTAGTGAACCATGAAGCTGAATAATAACGGAAAGGAGAAATAATTATGGCAGAAAAAGCAAAATCAACTTTTATTCCTGTTCTTAACCAAGCAGGCGAAAAGATCTCCAAAGTTTCCGTTTCAAACGATGTCTTTGGAATTGAACCAAATAAGCAAGTTATGTTTGATGCCGTTCAAGTGTATCAATCTAATATGCGTCAAGCAACTGCTCAAACCCTTCGTCGTGACGAAGTGAGCGGTGGCGGTAAAAAGCCATGGCGCCAAAAAGGTACTGGCCGCGCTCGTGCCGGTTCCTCCCGTTCTCCAATTTGGAGAGGCGGCGGTAATGTCTTTGGCCCAACCGGAACTCAAAGCTATAAATTATCCATGAATAAAGAAGCTCATCGCTTAGCTTTACGTTCCGCTTTATCATTAAAGAAAAAAGAAGATGCAATCATTGTTGTGGATGCCTTCAATGTTGAAGCTCCAAAAACCAAGACCATGATGGACATCTTAGACAAAATCGGTACTACCGGAAAAGTTCTCTTAGTTTTAGATGAAGCTAATGAAAACTTATTCAAGAGTGTTCGTAACATTCCATTCGTCCTCGTTGTAGGAACCGCTAATGTGTGTGTTTACGATTTATTAAATGCTGACAAAGTGGTATTCACCAAGAGTGCCCTTAAAGCAGTTGAGGAGGGACTTAAATAATGGCAAGAGCAAAGAAAGCTGCGGCAGTTAAAGAAAGTCGCTTCGGAAAACCAACAGTAAAAAGCTTTGATGTTATCATTCGTCCAATCATTACTGAAAAGACCATGAAACTCATGCAAGAACAAAATAAAGTGACCGTTGAAGTCGCTAAGAATGCAAATCGTACAGAAATCAAACTCGCGTTTGAAGCTGTGTTCCAAGTTAAAGTGGAAGATGTTGCAATCGCTCGTGTTCAAGCAAAAGCAAAACGTGCAGGCCGTTATGAGGGAACAGTTCCCGCATACAAAAAAGCTATCGTTACTTTAGCGGAAGGCCAAGCATTAGATTTATTTAAGGAATAAGCCCTAGAAAGAGGCTCAATATAGGAGAAAAGAAAAATGTCAATTAGAACTTATAAGCCGACGACACCAAGCCGTCGCCACATGACAAACACGACATTCGAAGAAATCACCAAAAGCACTCCTGAGAAAAGTTTATTAGTAAATCTTTCTAAAACAGGTGGTCGTAACAACACTGGCATGATTACGACTCGTCACATCGGAGGCGGACACAAACGTCGCTACCGTATTGTTGATTTCAAGAGAAACAAAGATGATATCCTTGGCACAGTCGCTGCTATCGAATATGATCCAAACCGTAACGCAAACATCTGCTTAATCAATTATGCTGATGGCGAAAAACGTTACATCCTTGCACCAAAGGATTTAAAAGTTGGTGACAAAATCGTTTCCGGCGAAAGCTGCGATATCAAAGTTGGTAACGCAATGGCTATCGGAAATATCCCTGAAGGTACCTTCGTCCACAACGTGGAATTATATCCAGGTAAGGGCGGACAAATGTGCCGTGCCGCTGGCACAAGCGCACAAATCCTTGGTAAAGAAGGAAAATACGTAATCTTACGTCTTGCTAGTAGCGAAGTTCGTAAAGTCTTAGCTACTTGCCGTGCTACCGTCGGTATCGTCGGTAACGAAGATTACAGCTTAATTAACTTAGGTAAAGCTGGTAAAACCCGTTGGTTAGGTACTCGCCCAACCGTACGTGGTTCTGTTATGAACCCTAACGATCACCCACACGGTGGTGGTGAAGGTAAATGTCCAGTCGGTCGTGATGCACCTCGTACCCCATGGGGCAAACGTGCTTTAGGTGTTAAGACCAGACATGCAAAGAAAGCATCTACACGTCTCATCGTAAGACGTAGAAGCAAATAGGTGAAGGAGGAAAAGAAACATGGCTCGTAGTTTGAAAAAAGGACCTTACGTTGATGCACACCTTTTAAAGAAAGTTGAAGCACTCAATGCATCAGGCAAAAAAGAAATTATTAAAACATGGTCACGCAGAAGCGTTATCTTCCCACAATTCATCGAACATACCTTCGCTGTCTATAACGGACACGAACACATTACGGTTTATGTAACCGAAGATATGGTCGGTCACAAGCTTGGAGAATTTGCTCCAACTCGTACCTATACCGGACATACCGGACATACCGCAGAAGATAAAGCAGCCAATGCTGCTAAGTAAGGAGAAGAACAATGGAAGCAAAAGCAATCGTTACCGGAGTTAGACTTACTCCAAGAAAAGCCCGCTTAGTCATTGACCTTGTCCGCGGCAAAGATGTTAGTGAAGCCCTTGGCATTTTAGCTAACGTCAACAAATCAGCGACTCCAATCGTTACCAAACTCATCAAATCCGCAGCTGCTAACGCAATTAACAACCACGGAATGGATGAAAAGAAACTTTACATCGCTGAAATTTATGCAAATGATGGTCCACGTTTAAAACGCTTTATGCCACGTGCTAAAGGATCAGCATCTAGCATTGTAAAAAGAACTTCGCATATTACATGCGTAATTAAAGAAAGATAAGGAGGAAATAATCAATGGGACAAAAAGTTAATCCAGTAGGTATGCGTGTTGGTATCAACCGCGATTGGAATTCCAGATGGTATGCTTCAAATCAAGATTATGCAACCTTCTTACACGAAGATATTAAAATTCGTGAATACTTAGCCAAAAAGTTAAAAGACGCATTACTTTCTCACGTTGAAATCGAAAGAATTAAAACCGATAAAGGACATGCGGTAAACGTTACAATCTTCGTTGCTCGTCCAGGTGTGGTTATTGGACAAGATGGTGCCAATATCAACGCTATTAAAAAGGATTTAGCTAAGATTGTTAAAGGATCTGAACTTAAAGTCAGCGTTGCTGATGTGAAACAACCAGATCTCGATGCGACTTTAGTTGCTCAAAGCATTGCCAAACAACTCGAAGAACGTGCTTCTTTCCGTACTGCACAAAAGAAAGCCATTCAAAGAGTTCGCAAAGCTGGCGCTAAAGGCTGCAAGACCTTAATTTCTGGTCGTCTTGCAGGTGCTGATATCGCTCGTAGCGAAGGTTATCATGAAGGTATTATTCCTCTTCATACTCTTCGTAGTGATATTGACTACGCCCTTGCTGAAGCACACACCACTTATGGTCGTTTAGGCTGCAAAGTCTGGATTTGCCGTGGTGAAGTTCTTCCTCAAAGAAAAGAAAAGAAAGGAGAATAAATCACTATGTTACAACCAAAGAGAGTCAAGTATAGAAGACCTCACGGAATTAAATATGAAGGCCATTCCAAGGCTGGTAATACTGTAGAATTCGGTGATTTTGGTCTCCAAGCAGTATCTGGCAATTGGATTACTAACCGTCAAATTGAAGCGGCTCGTATCGTCCTTGCTCGTTACACCAAAAGAAGTGGTCAAATTTGGATTCGTATTTATCCACATTTAGCCAAAACAAAGAAACCTGCCGAAGTCCGTATGGGTTCTGGTAAAGGTTCCCCAGAGTCCTGGGTTGCAGTTGTCAAAACTGGACGTGTTATGTTTGAAATTGGAGGCGTTCCTGAAGCGGATGCTCGTGAAGCTCTTCGCTTAGCCGCTTATAAACTCCCAATCAAATGTAAAGTCATTGCGAAAGGAAAGGCGGAATAGTTATGAAACTTAAAGAAATCAGAGAAATGAGCACTGAAGAACTTAATGCTAAGGTCTATGAACTTAAAGAACAATTATTCGAAGCCCGCCGCAAACAAGCCGTTGGACAACTCGAAAATGGTAAAACAATGACCCAAGCACGTAAAGACATTGCTCGTATTTATACAGTGATTCGTGAACGTGAACTCGGAATTAAGTAGGAGGTAAAGATTCATGGAAGAAAGAAAAACTCGTAGAGTACTCAAAGGAGTCGTAGTCTCCGATAAAATGGACAAAACCATCACGGTTTTAGTCGAAACTCACAAAATGCATACCAAATATGGTAAGCGTGTGAAATATGCGAAAAAGTACAAAGCTCACGATGAAAACAATATCGCCAAAAAAGGTGATACCGTTACCATTATGGAAACCCGTCCTTTATCCGCAACCAAACGTTTCCGCCTTGTTGCTGTTGTAACTAAGGCTTTGGAAGACTAAAATAAAGGAGGAACAAGAATATGATTCAAACTGAAACCAATCTTGTCGTCGCCGATAACTCCGGTGCACGTTCCGTCCGTGTCTTCCGCATTTATGGTGGATCTCATGTGAAATCTGCTAGCATTGGTGATGTCGTTCTTTGCGCAGTCAAAGACGCTATCCCAAATGCCAAAGTGAAAAAAGGTGACGTTGTTAAATGCGTCATCGTCCGTGTAGCCAAAGCCTTAAATCGTGCTGATGGTTCTACCGTTCGCTTTGATGATAACGCCGTCGTATTAATCAATGATGATGGCACCCCAAGAGGCACCCGTGTCTTTGGACCTGTGGCCCGTGAACTCCGTGAAAAGGGAGATAAATTCATGAAAATTATCTCTTTAGCTCCGGAAGTCTTATAGGAGGAAAGAACTATGAAAATCAAAAAAGGTGATAAAGTAATCGTAATTTCCGGCGCCGATAAAGGCAAAACAGGTGTGGTTCAAAAAGCACATCCAAGCCTTAATAAGGTGGTAGTGGAAGGCGTTAACCTTCGCAAAAAACATAAGAAACCTACACAACAAAACCCAGAAGGAAGCATCGTTGATATCTATGCTCCTATCCATGTGAGTAATGTAGCTCTTATTGATCCAAAAACTAAAAAAGCAACTCGTGTTGGCACAATGGTAGATAAAAAAGGAAAGAAAATCCGTGTTTCTACCGCTAAAGCTGGCCGTAACAAATTAGACTAGGAGGTAGCATTACATGGCAAATGATAAATATGTCGCTCGTCTTCAACAAAAATATGTTGACGAAGTCGCACCAGCATTATTCAAAAAATATGGTTATGCTTCCGTTATGCAAGTCCCAGCGTTAGAAAAAGTTGTTATCAACATCGGCGTTGGTGAAGCCACCTCTAACTCTAAAATGTTAGAAGATGCTGCTCAAGAACTCGCTTTAATTACCGGTCAAAAACCAGTAATTACGAAAGCTAAAAAATCCATCGCAAGTTTCAAACTTCGTGAAGGTCAACCTATTGGTTGTAAAGTAACTCTTCGCGGAACTCGTATGTATGAATTCCTCGACAAGTTATTCACTATCGCACTTCCACGTGTACGTGACTTCCGTGGCGTTAGCAAAAATGCTTTCGACGGACGTGGCGATTACACTTTAGGTGTGAAAGAACAATTAATCTTCCCGGAAATTGATTACGATAAGGTAAGCAAAATCCGTGGTATGGATATTGTTATCGTAACGACTGCTACCAAAGACGAAGAAGCTTATAGCTTACTCGAAATGTTAGGCATGCCGTTCCACAAATAGTAAGGAGGACAACAAAAATGGCGAAAACATCATTGGTCGTACGTTATAAAAGACCACAAAAATTCAAAGTCAGAGAATACACACGTTGTGAACGTTGTGGACGTCCTCACTCAGTCATTCGTAAATTTAAGTTGTGCAGAATCTGCCTCCGTGAATTAGCTTACAAAGGCGAAATTCCAGGCATGAAGAAAGCCAGCTGGTAATCTTAGAAGGAGGAAATAACAATGGTAATGACAGATCCAATTGCAGATATGCTTACAAGAATTCGTAACGCAAATGTTATGCGCCACGAAACAGTTACTATGCCGAGTTCTACGATGAAAGTTCGCATTGCTGACATCTTAAAAGAAGAAGGCTTTATTACGGACTACGCTGTGACAGGCGATGTCAAAAAAGAACTCACAATTACATTAAAATATGCGGAAGGTGGCGTTCGTGTCATCTCTGGTTTAAAGAAAATCTCTAAACCAGGCTTACGTGTCAATGCCCCAGCAGATAAACTCCCACGCGTATTAAAAGGATTAGGAGTAGCAATTATCTCTACTTCTAAGGGAGTCATGAGTGATAAGAAAGCCCGCGCCTTAGGCGTTGGCGGCGAAGTTATCGCTTATATTTGGTAGGAGGAAAAACAATGTCACGTATTGGTCATAAGGTTATTCATATACCTGCAGGCACAACCGTTGAAGTGAACGGCAACACTATCGTTGCTAAAGGACCAAAGGGTACCGAAACTGAAACATTTGATCCAAGATTCACATACGAAATCAATGGTGATGAATTAAGAGTAATTCGTCCAAACGATGAAAAACAAACGAAGGCATTACATGGTACAACCCGTGCATTACTTCACAACATGATCGTTGGCGTTACTGAAGGATTCAAGAAAGAGCTTGTCATCGTCGGTATCGGTTACAGAGCTCAAATGAAAGGAACCGACTTAAACTTATTTATCGGTTACTCTCACGATGTACTCATTACACCAGAACATGGTGTTAAGATTACATGCCCATCTGCAACAGAAGTTACAGTAGAAGGCACAAATCGTCAAGCAGTCGGACAAACTGCTGCCCGTATCCGTGCGGTCCGTGAACCAGAACCATATAAGGGTAAGGGTATTATGTATAAGAACGAGCATATCATCCGTAAGGAAGGTAAGCGCGCTGGTAAGAAATAATCGGTAAGGAGGAAAAAGCTATGATAACAAAAGAAAATAAAAACGTTGTTCGTCAACGTCGTCATGCTCGTGTTCGTGCTAAAATTAGTGGAACCGCTACATGCCCACGTTTAAGTGTTTATCGCTCAAACGCTCACATTCATGCTCAACTTATCGATGATGTGAACGGTGTAACATTAGTTAGTTCATCTTCCGTCGCTCTCAAATTAGAGAATGGCGGAAATATTGCCGCCGCTAGCAAAGTCGGTGAAGATATCGCTAAAAAGGCTTTAGCCGCCGGTATCGAAACCATCGTCTTTGACCGCTCAGGTTATATTTATCACGGTCGTGTCAAGGCCGTTGCAGAAGCCGCTCGTGAAGCTGGCTTAAAATTCTAGGAGGAACGAAACATGCAAGAAGAAGAAAAAGAAGTAGTTGCAGTAGAAGAAACTGCTGCTCCCGCCGAAGCATCTGCTGAAAAGCGCGCTCCTCGTGGAGATCGTCGCCCACGTGGCGATCATAAAGGAGACCGTCGTGGTCGCCGCCCAGAACGTCAAGAAAAGCAATACGAAGAACGCGTAGTCGCAATCAATCGTGTTAGTAAGACTGTTAAGGGTGGACGTCATATGCGTTTCTCCGCCGTTGTCGTCGTTGGTGATGGCAAAGGTAAATTCGGCTTTGGAACAGGTAAAGCCATGGAAGTACCTGATGCAATCAAAAAAGCATTAGAAGCTGCCAAAAAGAACATGTTCCGAGTCCATATGGTGAAAGGTGATACCATCCCTCACGAAGTGGAAGGCATCTTCGGTGCAACCAAGGTTTTCTTAAAACCTGCCCCTGAAGGTACCGGAATCATCGCTGGTGGCCCAGTCCGGGCTATCTTGGAATTAGCTGGTGTCAAGAATATTTATTCCAAAGTTTACGGCGCTCGTAGACCAATCAACATTCTACGCGCTACCACAGCAGGTCTTCAATCTTTAAAGACCTACGGTGAAGTTAAAGCGCTCCGTAAATAGTTAGCGCTACAAATTATTCTAAAGAAATAGGGAGGTGCACATAATGAAACTGCATGAACTCGAATACACAGAGGGAGCCCGTAGAGCTTCATTCCGCGTTGGACGTGGTATTGGAACTGGAAACGGTAAAACATCTGGAAAAGGACAAAAAGGTCAAAACTCTAGAAGCGGTGGCGGAACACGTCTCGGCTTCGAAGGTGGTCAAAACCCATTATTCCGTCGTTTACCAAAAAGAGGCTTCCACAATTCTACTCGTATCGAATTCGCAATTGTTAACGTCGAGGATTTAGAAGTTTTCGAAGATGGCGTTGAAGTCACTCCAACATTATTGAAAGAAGCCGGACTTGTCCGTAAAGAATATGATGGAGTTAAAATCTTAGGTAATGGTACATTAACTAAGAAATTAACAGTCAAAGCCAATAAATTCTCTAAAGCTGCTGAAGCTGCTATCAAAAATGCTGGCGGAACAATTGAGGTGATTTGAGTATGAAGAAAATCATTTCTATCTTAAAGAATAAAGAAATTATGGGGAGAATCGTGTTTACACTTGCGATTCTTCTTGTATTCCGTATTGGCTCTGCCATTACGATTCCAGGCGTCACAGTTAAAGATTTAGACTTTACCGAAAATAGCGTCTTCGGCCTAATGAACTTATTAGGCGGTGGTGCGCTATCCACGTTCTCTATCTTTGCTCTAGGCGTATCCCCATATATTACTTCTTCCATTATCGTCGAACTTTTATCCATGGATGTTTTACCTGCATTAGCAGAATTAAGCAAACAAGGACAAACGGGACGTAAGAAAATGGAAATGACGACTCGTTACTTAACACTCCTTCTTGGAGCTGTTCAAGCATATGGCATTATCAAAACCATGGAAAACAGTGATTACATCACCTTAACCATGGGAACCAGTTTCTGGGATTATGCCTACATTGTTACCATCCTTATGGCTGGCGGTATGTTAGTCATGTGGTTAGGTGACCAAATTACTACGAAAGGACTTGGAAATGGTATTTCTGTCATTATCTTCGCGGGTATTGTCTCATCCTTACCAAGTCAAATGACAACCGCATTCCAACAATGGCTATATTACCCATTAATGAGTAATGTTTCTTCAAGAATTCTTGAAGGCGCCATTCGTTTCGCTTTGTATGTTGTCGCTTATCTTCTCATCGTCTGCTTCGTTGTATTTGTGGAACTTTCCAAAAGAAAAATCCCAGTCCAACATTCAGGCAAGAGTGGATCAGCTAAAATGTCGCAAGCAAGTTTCTTACCAATTAAGATTAACTCTGCTGGCGTCATTCCTGTGATTTTTGCTTCTTCCATCATGATGGCACCTACGGTTATCGCAAGTTTCATCACCGGAGCTGACTTGAACGCAGAATGGTTGAATGTCTTCTCAACGACCGCAATGACCAAAATGCCTTGGTTTAATGACAAGGTATGGTACATGCCATGGGGCTTAATTATTTACCTCATTTTAATCTTTGCGTTCTCATTTTTCTATTCCAATCTTCAAATCAATCCAGAGCAATTATCCATTAACTTCTATAACAACGGATCGTACATTCCCGGTATTCGTCCAGGAAACCTTCCTGGTAATGAAACCGAACGTTATGTTCGTAAAGTGTTAAATCGTGTTACATTTATTGGTGCTAGTGCCTTAGCGTTAATCGCCGCACTCCCAGTCGTGTTAACACTTACCGGTGTTTTACCTCAACAACTTGCTTTAGGTGGAACAGGTTTAATCATCGTTGTTGGTGTAGCTCTCGAGCTCAACTCACAAGTCGATGGTTTACTCGCCGGAAAGAGCTTTGATGAAGTCACTTCAAATGCAAAGAGAGGATACTAAAAATGAATATTATTTTAATGGGGCCTCCAGGTGCAGGCAAAGGAACACAAGCAAAGAAAATTATCGCTGAATTTCATATCCCTCATATTTCTACGGGGGATATGTTCCGCGAAGCGATAAAAGCAGGCACCGATTTAGGAACGCTTGCTGCAAGTTACATCAATAAGGGACTTTTAGTTCCTGATGAAGTCACAATCGGATTAGTTAAAGAAAGATTAATGCAAGACGATTGTGCAAATGGATTTCTTCTTGATGGTTTCCCAAGAACCATTCCACAAGCAGAAGCTTTAGAAAAATTATTAGAAGAAATTCATCGGCCAATTACCATGGTCATCGATATTACGGCAGATAAAGAAGCGTTAATTCGTCGTATTAGTGGTCGTCGTGTTTGTAAAACATGTGCGGCACCTTATCACATTGAATTTAAGCCAAGTAAGGAACCCAATGTGTGCGATT
The DNA here is from genome assembly GCA_000437235.1 of Coprobacillus sp. CAG:826. Classification (GTDB taxonomy): domain Bacteria; phylum Bacillota_I; class Bacilli_A; order RFN20; family CAG-826; genus CAG-826. The sequence goes on from FR897045.1 coordinate 120,940, forward strand.
TATGCCACGGACCTTTAATTCAACGTAAAGATGATACCGTTGAGGTATTGACCGAAAGATTAGATGCCTATGAAACCCAAACGAAACCATTAGTTAACTTCTATAAAGAACGCAACTTACTTAAATCGGTCGATGGGTTACAAGACATTGAAGACGTCTTCAAAGACATCTCCACCTTATTAAGAGGAGAATAAAGACATGATTATCGTGAAATCGCCTCGAGAAATCGAGTTGATGCGCGAAGCTGGTAGAATTACGGGGAGTGTATTTGATGCACTCCAACCGTATCTCAAGCCGGGCGTTACTACAGAAGAATTAGATCGAGTTGCTGAAAAAACAATTCGCTCACAAAATGCCACTCCAGGCTTTAAAGGCTATGGCGGATTTCCTGCCACTTGCTGTATTTCTGTGAATGATACATTAGTTCATGGATTTCCAAGTAAATATCGCCTCAAAGAAGGAGACATTGTTTCTGTCGATGTAGGCGCTGTCTATAAGGGTTACAATGGTGATGCCGCTAGAACATTCGCAATTGGTAAAATTAGCGATAACGCTGCGAAATTAATTCGCGTAACCGAAGAATGTTTCTGGTTAGCTATCAAATTAGTCAAACCTGGTGTATATCTTTCTGATATTTCGCACCAAATCCAAGTTCATGCTGAAGAGAATGGTTTTTCCATTCCTCGCGACTATACAGGACATGGTATTGGTATGGAACTTCATGAAGATCCAATTATTCCAAATTATGGTCTTCCTGGACATGGCGTGAAACTTCGTCCTGGCATGTGCTTAGCAATTGAGCCAATGCTTCACGAAGGATCAAGAGAAACAAGAACCATGGAAGATGGGTGGACAGTCAAAACGGTTGATGGTAAATTAGCCGGCCATTATGAAAATACGATTGTCGTTACCGAAGAGGGCTGTGAAGTCCTCACATTAAGTAAAAACATGAAATAGTGGAGGAAAAAAATGGCAAAAGAAGATGTCATTGAAGTCGAGGCGGTAGTCGTTGAAACACTTCCAAACGCAATGTTTAGAGTGAAGCTTTCTAACGGCGTCGTAATTCTCGCTACCGTTTCTGGTAAAATCCGTATGAACTACATTCGCATTCTACCAGGTGATAGAGTTACGGTGGAAATATCGCCCTACGATTTAACACGGGGCAGAATCACATTTAGATTTAAATAAAAAAAACGAGGAGGAAATTTTTATGAAAGTCAGACCCTCAGTCAAACCTATCTGCGATAAATGCAAAGTGATTCGTCGTCATGGCCGCGTTATGGTCATTTGCTCGAATCCAAAACATAAGCAGAGACAAGGAAATTAGGAGGAATTTAGAATATGGCACGTATTGCTGGAGTAGATATTCCAAACGAGAAACGTGTTGTCATCTCCCTTACCTACATCTATGGTATTGGACCGACAACTGCAAAGAAAATTTTAAGCAAATTAAATATTAACGAAGATATTCGTGTTAAGAACTTAACCGAAGAACAACTTACTGCTATCCGTGGTGAAGTCGCTCATATTAAGGTTGAAGGCGATCTCCGTCGTGAAGTCGCTTTAAACATTAAACGTCTTCAAGAAATCGGATGTTATCGCGGACTTCGTCATCGTAAAGGCCTTCCTGTTCGTGGACAACGCACAAGAACCAACGCTCGTACACGTAAAGGACCTAAAAAGACCATTGCGAATAAGAAGAAAGCAACACAATAAAGAAAGTGAGGAAATAGAGATATGGCTAAAGCAACAAAGAAAGCTTCTACTACACGTAAGAAGAAAATTAAAAGAAGCTATACGAAAGGTATTGCTCACATTCATTCCACTTTCAACAACACCATTGTTACAATCACCGATGAAGCTGGAAACGTCATTGCATGGTCTAGCGCTGGTGCATTAGGATTCAAGGGTGCGAAAAAATCCACACCTTTTGCTGCACAAATGGCTGCTGAAGCTTGCGCAAAAGTTGCATTGGATCAAGGAGTCAAAACAGTTGATGTTAACGTCAAAGGTCCAGGACCAGGTCGTGAATCGGCTGTCCGTAGCTTACAAGCTGCCGGTCTTAGCATTGTTATGATTACCGATACAACACCAATCCCACATAATGGTTGCCGTCCACCAAAGCGTCCACGTGGTTAATTGTTGTCTCAATAACTAAGTTGATTGCAAAAGGAGGAAACCAAAATGAGAAAATTTGAAAAACCTGATTTTAAAGTCGCAGAATATGATTTAAAGAACGATTCCGGTCGTTTCGTCATTGAACCACTTGAGAGAGGATTTGGTATTACTTTAGGTAATGCTTTACGTAGAGTACTCTTATCTTCCTTACCAGGTGCTTCGGTTTATGCGGTAAAAATTGAAGGTGCTCGTCATGAATTTAGTGCCTTAGATGGTATTGAAGAAGATGTTACTACCATCATCTTAAACTTAAAAGATCTTGTCTTAAAGATTCATAGTGAAGATGAAACAGTAGCAAAGAAAATTGTAGTTGACGCGAAAGGACCATGTACCGTTTTAGCGGGTGACTTAGAACTCCCAGAAGATGTCGAAGTCATTAACCCAGAATTAGAAATTGCACATGTCGCTGAAGGCGGAGAATTACAAATGACGATTTACGCACGTAATGGTCGTGGTTATGTAACTGCCGAAGGAAATAAGACCAGTACACAACATATTGGTACGATTCCAACTGATTCGAACTATTCTCCAATTACTAAAGTTAGCTATACGATTGAACCAACCCGTGTGGGTCATGATTCCCGTTATGATCGCTTAATTTTAGAAATTGAAACGAACGGATCAATGCTTCCTCAAGACGCGCTTGCATTAGCAGCTAAAATCTTAGTTGAACACTTTTCCTTATTTGAAGAAGTCAGCGAAATCGCTAAGAACGTGGATGTAATTGCGGAAAAAGTTGAAGAAGAAAACAATAAATATGAAGATATGACAATTGAAGAACTCGATTTATCAGTTCGTTCATACAACTGTTTAAAGAGAGCAGGTATCCAAACTGTCTTAGAATTAACACAAAAGTCAGAAGAGGATATGATGAAAGTTAGAAATTTAGGAAAGAAATCTTTAAAAGAAGTCAAAGAAAAATTAATGGCATTCGGCCTTTCTTTCCGTGATTTCGAATAGGAGGAAAGAAAAATGCCAGCACAAGGTCGTAAAAATGTTCATGGTAAAACCGGCGTCCGTTTTAAAGCCGCTTATACCTCAAGCAAATACAACAATATGCTTCGTAATGTCGTTAGTGAATTAATTCTTCACGAACGCGTTACAGTCACTTTAGGCATTGCTAAAGATGTCGTAAAGATGGCGGATCGTTTAGTTACTTATGCTAAGAAAGGTGATTTACATCATCGTCGTTTAGCAGCAAGTGTTGTACGTGAAATTTCATTAGGTAAAGGTGACGATACCTTAGCTCTTGAAAAATTATTTACCGTTTTAGGTCCACGTTATATGGATAGAAACGGTGGATATACCCGTATTTTAAAACTTGCCAATCGTCAAGGTGACAACGCTCCTATGGCGATTGTTGAATTTGTAAAATAATTCAATTTACTGCAATAAAAAAGCCTCCCTTTGGGGAGGTTTTTTTGTACAAATTTTTATTTATCCGCTTTACCAATACAACCGAAGATTTCACATTTATGTTTTACGATATCTTGAATTCCTTTTTTACCGGGACCAATGATTTTACGCATATCCATAAATAATTCTTCGTGTGTCGCTAAAAGATTACGGACAATTTGTTCCCAAGCAATTTGGTTTTCGGTATTCACATTGATTTTGGAAGTACCGCACGCAATGGCTTTTTCAATTTGGAAATCGGGAATACCTGAACCACCATGGAGCACAAGAGGAATACCGACGGCTTCGTTAATTTCTTTCATTTCTTTAAAACCAAGTTTAGGTTCTCCATGATATGGGCCGTGTACAGAGCCTAAAGCGGGCGCTAGCGCGTCAATTCCCGTTTCCTTGACCATTTGAACGCATTCATCTTTATCCGCATACATGCTTTCGGCAACGACGGTTTCTTCTTTACCACCAATTTTTCCTAATTCAGCTTCTACCGTAACATTAAATGGTCTTGCATAGTCTACAACTTTTTTCGTTAAAGCAACATTCTCTTCAAACGGTAATTTGGAGCCATCAATCATAACGGAAGAGAAGCCTGCGTCGATTGCGGCTTTACAGACTTCAAAGGATGCGCCATGATCAAGATGAATGGCGACAGGAATATCAATGTTTTGATCGGACATGTAGGCCTTAATCATTTCAACGACGACATGCCACCCTCCCATATATTTCGTTGCTCCTTCTGAAACACCTAGAATTACAGGTGTTCTAAGTTCTTTACATTCATCTAGAATTGCTTGCATCCATTCTAAATTATTGATGTTGAATTGCCCAATGGCGTAATGACCTTCGTGGGCATCTTTAAGCATTTGCTTCATGTTTACAATAGGCATAAATAATCACTCCTTCTCCTATCAAAAAAAGCAATTTTTCGGTTATAAATCGTTGACTTGTAACCCCTTTCATTATATACTATAGACAAGAGATTTGGGAGGAAAATTATGAAAAAGAAAATCATTTCTCTATTTTTAATTGCGTTCTCCGCATTCACTGTTGCATCGTGCGGAAAACAAGACAATTCTGCTGCTGTTAAAGCTGCTATTGAAGATGCACAAACATTGTCTTATGCTGAAATTTTAGAAAAAGCTAAAGCAGAAGTCGGAGACAAAGAAGTTCAAGTTTTTGGTAACTCTAGCGCTTTAGAGAAAGCGTTGGTTAACTTCACTAAGGCTACAGGTATCAAAATTGCGAACAACAAATTGAATGATGGTCCTTTGTATGAAAAACTAGAAAACACCATCGGTAAAAAACAATATTCTGCGGATATGGTTTTAATCCAAGATGGTAATAGCTTACAAACCAAAATGTTGAACACAGGCTATCTTGTTGATTACACACCAAAAGACTACAAAGATGTATTAGCTGCTGATGATTTACATCCAACCGCTGCCGTCTACTTAAACAAAGTATTTATGTATAATAATACTGGAGTGGAAGGCGAAGAAACCAAAGCTGGTGTCTTAAAGAACTATTTGACCAATGTTTGGCAATTAGCAGGCACCGATGCTGATAAAGGACATATTAAAAATGTTTCCTTTAAACTTGCCACCCAAGAAAATATTAATATGAACTTCTTAGTCATGTTAACAAGTGATGAATGGGTAACTAAATTAAAAGCCGCTTATAAAGATTTCTACGGAAAAGACTATGTAGAAGAAACCCAATATAAAAATATTGGTTACAAGTGGATTGCTGAGTTCTTAAAGAATACTAAAGCACATAAATCCGATGGAACTGCTTGTAAAGACACTGCCAAAGGAACAAGCGGAACAATTGCTTATTGTAACTTCAACAAATTAAAAGATTGTAAAGAAGAAGGCGTTGGTAAAGAAGATAAGGCTAACCTTACAACCGCAGCCTTAGAAGGCGAAGGCGTCAAAGGATTTGGTGGTTTCGTTTATAAAATGTATACCATGGTTGCTAGAAACGCAAAATATCCATATGCTGCTTGTGCATTAGTAAATTACATTTTATCCACCGAAGGATTTAAAGGCGCTTGGGGTACTAACTTAGGTTATTATTCTACTAATCCAGAAGCCGAAATTGCAAAAGGCGATAAAGCATTATCTTGGTGGAAACAAAATTGTGTTATCGAAAATCCTGCCTATGTTGCAAGCGTCTATTCAGATGTTTATGATTACGTTTCTCAATTTGAAGCTTAATCAATTGTAATTTAAAAAGATCCAATGGTGCACAAATTAATCCTTGTGCACCATTATTGTTTATAGGAGAAAAAAATGGAAACTACAGCACAAAGAGTCGATGGAAAAAGACACAAGATTTTAAATCGCATGAAAGCGTTCTTTAGCAAAATTTTAAATCACATGAAAGCGTTCTTTAGCAAACCATCGAATATTATTTTGGTAATTTTCGCTGTATTATTGACCATTACCGTAATTATTCCGTTACTTTTCTTGTTATTAAATACATTCCAAGTTCATAATGGTGAAAGTGGGTTGGGTAAGCCGGGCACTTATACATTTAATCACTGGAAAACCATTCTAACAAGTTCAACGTATAATTACGCACTGAATAACTTCTGGAAGCCATTAGGAAACTCGATTTTAATGTCTTTAGTCGCATGCTTCATTTCCGTTTTCTTTGGTGGAAGTATTGCGTGGTTAATAACGCGTTCAAATTTACCTTGTAAAAAATTTATTTCACTTGTATTTGTTTTCCCATATATTATGCCATCATGGTCGATTGCTATGTTCTGGGAGAACCTATTTAAAAACAATTTGATTCCGAATACAACACAGGGCATTTTCCAAGGTTTTTTCGGCATTTGCATGCCAGAAAAATTTGTTTATGGATTTTGGCCTTGTGCAATATGTTTAGGAATTCACTATGCGCCATTTGCTTATATTCTCATCGGTGGAATTTTAAGAAATATGGATGCAAACTTAGAAGAAGCGGCGACGATTTTAAAAGCTTCAAGATGGAAAATCTTAATGAAGATTACTTTGCCGATTGTTATGCCAGCCTTATTATCAACGGTTTTATTGGTATTTGCTTCTTCGGTAAGTAGTTATACTGTCCCAATGTTTTTAGGGCCGAAAGCGGGCTTCTATACGATATCGCTGAAAATGAAGAGCTTATTGCAGACTTCACAAAAAGTCGGGCAAGGTTATGTAGAAGCCGTTGTCTTATTAATCATGTCTGTTGGTATTTTATTAGTTAATCAGTTTATGACAGGAAAAAGAAAATCTTTTACCACAGTAACGGGAAAATCTTCACAAGTATCCTTAGTGAAATTAGGTAAAGTAGCGAAACCTGTTATTACGACTTTAGTTATGATTTTCGTTATTTTCTTTGCGGTAACGCCTCTTTTCACATTTGCCTTAGAAAGTGTAACTAGAGAAAGTGGCAACTTAAAGACACTTACACTTCATTATTGGATTACGAAAGAGGAAACCAATCAATATATTGCAGGCAGTGTGGGTATTTTAAGAAACAAAACGATTTGGAAAGCTTTTGGCAACTCACTATTGTTATCTTTAGTAAGTGCCTTCTTTGCCGGAACCTTTGGTATTTTAATTGGTTACTCAGTAGCGAGAAATCGTGGAAGTAAACTAGCAAACTACGTTTCAAACTTAGCGTTCTTCCCATATTTGATTCCTGCTATGAGTTTCTCAGCCGTATATCTTGCGATTTCTTGTACAGAGACGTTCTCGTTCTTATATGAATCAATGGCCCTGATGATGATTGTTGGCTCTATTAAATTCTTACCATTTGCTTCTCGAAGCGGAACAAGCGCAATGATGCAGGTAAGTGGTGAAATTGAAGAAGCCGCCATTATTGTTGGTGTTCCATGGTGGAAGAGAATGTTAAAGGTTTTATTCCCAATTCAAAAGTCGAGCTTTATTTCCGGATATTTATTACCATTTATCTCATGTATGAGAGAATTATCTTTATTCGTTTTAATTTCAGGTGCGGGTAGCATTTTAACAGCGGTATTACAAACTTATGAAACATACGACGCTATTCAAATGAGCAATGGAATTAACTTGATTATTATTGTAACTGTTATTGTTATCAATCTGGTTATTAACAAATTGACAGGTGCTTCTATTGATAAAGGTGTAGGAGGAAACTAAAATGCCAGAGATTATTTTAAAAAATATTACTAAAAGATGGGGAAACTTCGTTGGTGTAGATAACTTAAACTTAGTCATTCCTGATCGTTCATTTATTACTTTACTTGGCCCATCTGGATGTGGAAAAACGACCACCCTTCGTATGATTGCGGGTCTAGAGACTCCAACAGAAGGTCAAATTATTATTGATGGTGTGACGGTATTTGATTCTGAAAAAGGAATCAACGTATCACCAGCAAAAAGAGATGTTGGATTTTTGTTCCAAAACTATGCATTATGGCCACATATGACGGTTTATCAAAACATTGCCTTTGGTCTAGAAAACTTGAAATGGAAAAAAGAAGATATCAAAGCGCGTGTTCATGAATTACTGGTTATGTTAAAAATTGAACAATTTGAAAAAAGATATCCTTCCGAACTTTCTGGTGGTCAACAACAACGTGTCGCTATTGCACGTACTTTAGCGCCTCGTCCAAAGGTTTTATTTATGGATGAACCACTAAGTAACCTTGATGCGAAATTACGCTTAGAAATGCGTACAGAACTTAAGAGATTACATCTTGAGACCAACTCAACATTCGTCTACGTTACGCACGACCAATTAGAAGCTATGACTTTAGCAACGAACGTATGCTTAATGAAAGAAGGTTTATTACAACAATATGAACCTCCTTTAAAAGTATATAGTGAACCGAACAATTTATTTGTCGCAGACTTCGTTGGTAATCCAACGATGAACTTCGTTAATTGTAGTGCTAAACAAATTTCTGAAAGGGAATTAGAAATTGATTTCCATGGCACACCATTACGTTTTATGTGCAATGAAGAAATGAAACTAGAGAATGAAGAAGTGGTTTTAGGTATCCGTCCAGAACACATTGTGTTAAGTAAGACGGGACTAAAAGCAAAGGTTTATTCCACACTTCCTTCTGGTATGGAAACCACTGTTAAAATTTTCTTTAACGACGATATTTTAACTTCTGTCGTCTTTGGAATTATTGACTATGCGGTAGATACTGAAGTGCATCTCCAATTTACCAGTAACCATATCGTATTGTTTGATAAAGAATCAACCAACCGTATCGCTATTGGTGAATTAAAAATGCCTAGCGAAGAATAAGCAAAATAAAACGGCAATTTTATTTGCCGTTTTTCTTTTGCTCATTTTTCTCTTCTTCAGGAAGATCTTCTTGTAGTCCAATGAATTGTTCTTGAATAACTTTAGTTCCACTTAATATTTCATGTAAGGTAAGAGCGGGTTTGGTAGCTACTACAAATATCGTAGCGAGTAAAGGGAGAATAATATATAGGAAACTTGTCAAAAAGTATCTAAAAAGAATATTTTCCACAACGAAGAGAATAAAGAAACGAAGCATTATTTTAACATTGCTGGCTAACTCATTATTCTTTAAATTCACTAACGCTTGCTTACAAATCATCATACCGATGGTTCGTTTTTTCTTATCAAAAATAGGAATGATTAATTCAAAAGTTAACAGGGATATCGCAATAGAACCTGTATAAACTAGAAAATAATTACGATAGAATTTTCCATAATTTTTCTTATAAGTTTCAGATTCATTTAATTTGGTTTGTAAATTCGTAAGAGCGGTTTGACATTTTTCCGCTATGTCATCATCGGATAATGTTGAATCCTTTTCTTTTAATTCTTTTAAATAAGCGTTGGAATCTAACGTATAAATTCCATAATCCGAACCTTTCATATACGGATATTCATTCGCATCACAAATTCGAATAACTTCATTATTGATATTTTGAATATAAGAAGCGGAGTAGCGTTCTATACATTTGGTTCCAATGGTGTAAAAAAGCAAGACGTAAAATAAAACGAAAATCAAAAAATCAATAAAAGCAGACAGAAATCGCTTCTTTTTTGATATTTTTTCTACGTCCTTCATTCCATATAATAGTTCTAAATCATCATTTGCGTTTGCCAAGGTTTTAGTCTCCTTTTATTTCATCAATCATATGTAATTTTATTAAAGCCGCTGCAATACCATTATGATTATGATCAAGGGTATGTAACGAGAATCTTTTTTTGAGTTCATTCGGGGCATTTCCCATTAAAAAGCCATAATGAACTTCATTTAACATTTCGACATCATTATAATTATCACCAAAAGCAACTGCATCATCAAGTGAATAGTTTTCAATTTTACAGAATTCTCGAATGGCTGTAGCTTTGGTGATTCCGCTTTGCATGATTTCTAAAAGAATTGGGGAAGATTTTACAATGGAAAATTGAGGGAATTGTTGGTTTAAATCTTCTTCAATTTCTAATATTCTATCAGGGTTGCAAATGCATAAAATTTTATGTACAACCGAAGAAGAAAGCGTATCAATGGTACCTTCTAAAGAGGTTGCTTCTACGATGGTTTCTTCTCTTATAATCCGCGGATCTTTTCTTGATTTTACTATCCATTCATCAAAAGAATAAAGACACCACGATAAATCGAAATTTTTTTCTTCTATGTACTGAAGAATTTTCCGTGCCTCTTCTTTTTGAATTCCTTTATGATATAAAACATCATGATTTTCATTCAGTATCAGAGCGCCACTATAAGAAATAATAGGACAATGAAGCTGATATCTTTTTAAAATGGGATAAATACCCGAAGGACTACGGGCAGAAACGATAACAAAAGGGATGTTTTTCTTTTCTACTTCCTTTATCGCAATTTCGGTTTTTTTACTGATGCGATGCTCGGCATTTAATAAAGTTCCATCCACATCGCTAAAAACGATATATTTCATTAAAAAACCTCCTTTTTGCTAGATTTATTATACCGAAATTTGTGCTCACTTGCAATTTTTTAAAATGAAAAATATATTGTCATGAAACCGCTAACAAGGTAAAATATAAGTAGAAAATTTTAATGAAATTAGGAGGAAGATTCATGAAATCTTATCATGAAGAATGGGAACCTGCTTATAGTCCAGATTTAGTGATTGAAGAAGCATCTCGATGTTTATTATGTTTAGATGCTCCTTGTTCTTCATCTTGTCCAGCAGGAACAGACCCAGCTAAATTTATTCGTAGTGTGCGTTTCCGTAATTTTAAAGGTGCGGCAGAAACGATTCGTATTAATAATGCCTTAGGTGCTGTATGTGCGCGCGTATGTCCAACAGAAAAGTATTGTCAATTAGCGTGCTCTAGAACACAAATTGATCGTCCAATTGATATTGGAAGAATTCAAAAGTATGTGACCGATTTTGAAGATCGTATTCAAATGAAAGTTTATCATAAAGAAGTTTCTACTGGAAAAAGAGTAGCCATTATTGGCGCAGGGCCTTCCGGTTTACAAGCAGCGGCTTCTTTAGCGTTAAAAGGTCATGAAGTTACCATTTATGAAAGCCAAGAAAAAGCGGGTGGTTGGTTACGTTATGGTATTCCAGAGTATCGTTTACCGAATGAAATCGTTGATAAAGAAATTCATCGCATTGAAGAATTAGGTGTAAAGATTGTAACGAATACAAATATCGATGATAATCAACTTGCAAAATTATTAAAAGAATACGATGCGGTTTTATTATCGACAGGTTCACCAACCGGTCGTATTTTACCGATTTTTGAAAAAGCTAAAAATGTGGAAACCGCGGTTCACTTCTTAGCAACAGTAAAAGAAGCAAAAGGCAATGTCGAGGTTCCAAATAAAGTATTAATTATTGGTGGTGGCGATGTCGCTATGGACGCTGCTACAACTTTAAAAGCATTAGGTGCTGAAGATGTAGTTGCTGTTGCTAGAGAAACTGTCGCTCGTTTCCCAGCCAGTAAAGAAGAATATCAAACCTCTCATGAAGCAAGAGTGTCTATTATTGATGGCTTTACGCCTGTTGATGTGAAGGATAACACTGTAACATTTGAACATGTTTCCATGCAAGGTAAACTTGAAATTACCGCTGATTTAATTCTTATCGCTTGTGGACAAATCTCTTCTTTAGAAAGTATGAAGAGCATTCCGCAAACCCGTGGAGAAGCAGAAACTGATGGTAGTTTAGTAAAAGGATTCCATAACTTATTTGTAGCGGGTGACATCGTTAAAGGCGATAAAAGTGTGGTTTATGCCGTTAGAACCGGTAAAGTCGCAGCGAATGATATCGATAACTATTTAAAAGGAGGAAAGAAAAATGACTGATTTATCCATTGATTTTTTAGGTGTTCATTTTCCTAACCCATTCTGTTTATCCTCCTCACCGGTAGGTAACTGCTATGAAATGTGCGCCAAAGCCTACGAAACCGGTTGGGGTGGCGTAGTGTTTAAGACCATCGGTCCTAAACATTTCGTCATTCGCGAAGTTTCTCCACGCTTTGATGCTTTAAGAAAAGAAGCAACCCCATGGATTGGTTTTAAAAACATGGAACAAATTGCTGAACATAGTCTAGAAGACAATTTAAGAGACTTAAGAAGATTAAAAGAGAATTACCCTAACCACGTTCTTATCGCTTCAATTATGGGCACAAATGAAGAGGATTGGGTCGAATTAGCAAGGCTAGTGGAAGAAGCTGGTGCCGATATGATTGAAATGAACTTATCTTGCCCACAAATGACTTCTCACGCAATGGGATCCGATGTTGGAAGTAACCCGGCTTTATGTAAAAAGTATTGTGAAGCCGTAAAAAGAGGCTCTAAATTACCAATGATGGCGAAGATGACACCGAACATTGGTGATATGTGTGAAGTTGCTATCGCTTGTATCGCTGGTGGCGCGGATGGTATTGCCGCTATTAACACGGTTAAATCCATTTTAAATATCGATTTAGAAAAAAAGATTGGTCTTCCTATTGTAAACGGAAAATCTTCCATCTCTGGTTATTCAGGAAAAGCGGTAAAACCAATTGCGTTACGCTTTATTCAACAAATGCGGACAAATCCTCAATTAAAGAATGTTCCTATTTCTGGTATTGGTGGTATCGAAACTTGGGAAGATGCTTGTGAATTCTTCTTATTAGGAGCAACAACTTTACAAGTAACCACCGCAATTATGCAATATGGTTATCGTATTGTTGAAGATTTAATTTCCGGTATGTCCTATTATTTAGAAGATCATGGTTATCATCATCTTTCTGAAATTATCGGATTAGCGAATGATAATATTATTCCTTGTGAAGAATTAGACCGTGATTATATCGTTTATCCAAAATTTAATGAAGAAACTTGTGTAGGCTGTGGCCGCTGCTACATTTCTTGTTTTGATGGAGGCCATCAAGCGATTGTCTTTGATGAAGAAAAACGTAGACCATCGGTAAATAAAGAAAAATGTGTTGGATGCCATCTATGCGCAACCGTATGTCCAACGCGTTCTATCTCAAAAGGTGAAATCTTCTATAAAAACGGAGATAGAAAAGAAAAACCGATATTATAAAGGAAACGAAAAAGCGAGGATTTATCCTCGTTTTTTTGTTATCTTTTCTATTTTTGGGGAATGATGTAAAATAGAGTGGAAAAGAGGGATGATGATGAATTTATCAAAAGTACAAGTAAAGCCTATTAAAAAAGAAGTTGAATTGTTAGGAAATTTTGAAGAAACAAATTTAGGCTATATAACCCTAGAATTAGCCAAAGAAGAAGCAGAAAGATGCTTACATTGTCCGCATGCTCCTTGTATGAAAGCTTGTCCAGCTCATAATCATATTCCTGATTTTATTGAACAAATCAAAAATAGAAATGGCTTAGAGGCCAATAAAATATTACGTATTACTACAATTTTTTCTTCCATTTGTGGTCGCGTATGCCCGCATGAAAAACAATGTGAAAGCGTATGTGTTCGAGCAAGAAATGGTGAAGCGGTCGCTATTCGTAATTTAGAGCGGTTTGCCTCAACTTTTATAGTAACTATGGAAAAGCCTAAAGAAGAAAGAAAAGAAAGAATTGCCATTATTGGTGCTGGTCCTGCAGGGCTTATGTGTGCCTATCGCTTGAGAACACATGGTTATCAAGTGGATATTTATGATGAAAATCCAAAAGCAGGTGGAGCCTTAACTTATTTGATTCCATCTTTCCGTTTGCCTTATGAAGAAGTTGAAAAAGTCGTTAAGAATTTAGAAGGTATGGGTGTTCATTTCTTCTTAAATCATAAGATTGAAGGAGATTTAGAAACCTTTATTACGGATCATGGTTATCAAAAAATGGTAGTGGCTACTGGCGCAACAAAAGATAAATATATGCATTTACCCGGAGAGAATTTAGAAAATGTTTGGCCAGCGAATGCATTACTCATTAAAGCGAAAAAAATTATGCTTCACGAAATAGAAGAAGAATTACCTTTAAAAAATGCGAAAAAGGTTGTAGTTATTGGTGGCGGAAATACGGCGATGGACGCTGCTTCATACTTACGTAGATTAGGTGTAGAAGTTATCGTAATGTATCGACGCTCAGAAGAAGAAATGCCCGCGAATAAAGAAGAACTTGAAGAAGCAAAAAAAGAAGGTATTCAATTCATGTTTTTAACGAATCCTAACGCTTTTTTAGGAGAAAAAGAGGTTTCTGCTATTTCTTTTGTACATATGGAGCTATTAGATGAACTCGATAAAAGCGGTAGAAAGAAATGTAGAGAAAAACCAAATTCACAAGAGAATTTGCAAGGAGTTGGTGGTGTAGTTACCGCTATCAGTGCTTCTAGCAATATTGAATTCATTCCTAATGCATTTGATATGAGTCCGTGGGGAAGTATTGTTGTAAATGAAGAAGGTAAAACAAGTAATAATCAATTTTATGCAGGCGGCGATGTTGTAACGGGTCCTTTAACCATTGTTCATGCAATGAAAGCAGGGGACACCATCGCAGAATCTATTCATCAATCTTTTAATCAATAAATAAAAAATGGGTAAAGTGTGATAACTTACCCATTTTTTTATGATGTGGTTACAATTTATTTTGTTAGTTCTGCTTCTTTTTTACGACGAATAAAGGAACAAACTAAATTTTCATTTAAAATAAGAAGGAGTCCAACATATATAAAAGCATCGAATAGTAAAATGATAATAATTCTTTCAAAATAAGAATAATTGAAAACTGATAAATAACGATTAGCAAAATAAGAAATAACTGCGACAACAATAGCAGAAACAAGTATTTTTAAATTGTTTTTGTTAAAAATTGCTTTAAAAGAGTACTCTCGAGTTAAGTAAATAAGAACGAATAAAATGATGAAATCAGTTATGGATGTCGCTAAAGCAATACCGATAGAAGGAGAAGAAGAAAATACTTTTGCTAAAATCACACTAAGAAGTAAATTGCTTAACATGCCACCGCTCATGGTATAAAGATAAATCTTTTCTTTTCCCATGGGTATTAAAATAGAATTATAAATCATATCTGAAATTGAATAAGTGAGCGTCATACTTGCAAGTATAATTAATGTCGTAGCGGCATTTTCATAACCATTTGCTCCAGATATTAATCCAGTAACACTATGAGAAAGTGTGGTTAATGTAGCAATTGCGGGTAAAGCAATAAAGCAACAAATATTCATACTATATCGCGTTAAATTATGGAAAAACACTTTATTTTCCATTTGATAGTAATAAGTAGCACGCGGAATGAATACAGCGCTTAAAGAAGTAATTAAAGTAATCACGACTTCAATGGCTTTAATGCCTACAGAATAGGAGCCGACTTCTTTTTTTGTAGGATCCATTAATCCTAAAATAAACGAATCATTTTGATTATAAAGCGTCAAAACAATGGATAAACCAAAGACAACGACCAAAGGTTTTATATAAGATTTGAGTTGATAAGGTCTTGTCTTTTTAAAAGAAATATGTCGATGTAAGAAAAATAAATTCAAAAATACGGTAATATAAGTCGTCATACAGGCAAAGAATGCATATAAATAAATTTGCTCCTCAAAGGGACGAACTATACCATTCTCAGGAAGTTTAATATATAAAAGGATTAATAAAGCAGAGGTTGCTAAAGCAAGAATTGAGCGGAAAGCTGTATAGTAATGTTTTTCTAAAGCAATATAAATCCATTCAAACGAGAAAGCACCGACTAAAAAATTTGTGGAAAGAAGGAAAATCAACGCGCGATTTTTCCATAATTCGCCTTGACTGGCGACCATGATAGTCACCATGAGACCAAAAGATAACAAAGTTAGAATTGCTTGAATTAGAAAGAATTCTTGTGCTTTATGAGATAGAGCTTCTTTATCATCACGAACTTTTGTACATTCACGAATCGCAATCGTGGGAATTCCTAGTTTAGCTAAGGTTAAAAAATAATAAACAAAGGTATTGGCCCATGTATATGTTCCCATTCCTGCATCACCTAAGGCTCTACACGCGAAAGGAAAAGATATAAAGGAAAGAATTGTGACTGTGATGGTTCGAATCATATGAACGATGACACTATAACGGATATTGTTATTTTTCATAAAGCCACACTCCTTTCTATACATTTTACCATTCTTCGTTTTAAAAGTGTATTTTTTTCATGGTAATTTATCTTTTTGATTAAGCCTTTTCTAAACTATGATATACTATTATTTGAGGAAATTTCTTATGAAGATTTTAGCCATTTGTCAACACTATAGTCCAGAGCCATTTGTTGTTTCAAAATTCATGGAACAACTTGTTTCGCTTGGCCATGAAGTGCATGTGGTCACTGGATTTCCTAACTATGGCTATAATCGAATTATGGATGGATATAATGGAAAAAAAGAAATGGATGAAGTCATCAATGGTGTATATGTTCATCGAGTGAAAATTTATCCTAGAAAAAATAGCAAACTTTCTATTTGTAGAAATTATCTTTCCTTTTGGAGAAACTCCAAAAAGTATGTTCGAAAACTAGATGATTCTTTTGATGTGGTTTTTACGATGACACTATCGCCTGTTATTGCAGCAGCAAGTGCGAATCTCTATGCGAAAAAATATAAAAAACCATTACTTCATTATTGTGTTGATTTGTGGCCAGAGTCTTTAGTGATTACCAAAATCATTCGTCCTCGTGGACTTGCTTATAATTTTTTCTATAAGTGGAGTAAAAGTATCTATCAAAGAGCGGACAAGATTCTCGTTTCTTCACCTTCTTTTCTAACCTATTTCAAAGAAGTCCTTCATTTAGAAGAAAAAGAGTATGATCTTCTTTATCAACCCGCTTTATTAGAAGAAGAAAGTGTAGAAGCAGAAGAATATGAAAAAGGTACATTGAATATTGTTTATTGTGGAAATATGGGGAAATTACAATGTTTAAATATCATTGATGAAATGTTAGAGAAAGTGAATCAAGATGCTTCTCTTCGTTTCCATTTTATTGGCATGGGAAGTGAAAAAAAGCATTTCTTTGAAAGAATTCATCAAAAAGGTTTAGATCGTTTTGTTATTGATCATGGCCCTTTACCAACAAAAAAAGCCATTCGTTACTTTAAAAACGCAGATGTTTTATATGTGGCTTTAAAGAAAGATGGCTATGTGGGACATACCATTCCGAATAAACTCATCTTTTATTTGGCGTTTGGTAAACCGATTCTTGCTATGGTGGATCATGATGCAAAAGATGTCTTACAAAAAGCGCAAGGAAGTATTATTGTCGAAGAAAATGCTGAATCTCTTTATCAAGGAATTCAACAATTCATGCATTTAACTTCAGAACAAAAAGAAAAACTTGGTCATAATAACCAAGTCTATTTTAAAAATCATTTTACGCTTTCTTTATTATCAAAGAAATTAGAAGAAGAACTATGTAGTCTAATAAAAGAATCAAATTCTTGAGCAACTTTAGAAATGGCATAATGAGAAAGAGCAATTTTTCTTGCTTGTTGTGCCTTTTTTTCACGCTCTTTTTCGGATAATTCAAAGAAATCGACAAAGCCATTATAGATTTCATGTTCTTTTCCTGAGCCGATATAAAACAATGTATCTTGAAACATTTTTTGAATGGTCTCATTTTCCGTGGTCATAGTAGGCGTTCCACTTGCAATGTATTCTAGCATTTTACTAGGAAAAGACAAAGCTTCAAGTTCTTTATTTAATGGGCGTGGGTTAATGTTTAATAAAGCGTTTTGCTCATAAAAAGCAATTTCTTTTTTGGATAAAAGTCCAACATAATGAATGCGTGGATCTTTTAAAGCGTAGTCTTTAACTAAACTTACACTAGGCCCTTGCCCAGCAATGATTAAATGATGAGAGGTTGGATAACGATGAAAAGCTTCTAATAGGGCAGAAATTCCATATTTCTCATATAAAGCACCACCAAAGAAAATATAATTGTCATATAATCTTGTAATCGCTGGCACTGCTTCTTTTTCATCGATCAAACCTTCTTTTATAAAACAAGGACGGTGTAAAAGGTTACTTGCTTCATTTAATCCTTCTGTTAAAGCGTAATACAAATCATATTTTGGGAAGTAGGATTCAATCGTTCGAATATATTTTTTGGTGACTCCTGTAATATTTTTAGGATGATCCGTAATAATTCCAACAATGGGTAAATGGAATTTCTTAGAAATACGGAAAGCTAATTTTACAAGAGCAATATTTAATGAATCGACAAAGAGAATCGTGTCAGAATGAATATATTTTCTTATTTTCTTTAAAGAATAATGCGCGATTTGTAAAGATTTTATTTTAGGAAAATTAAAAAAAGATAAGTAGTGGAAATGAATATTGTTACTTTCACTTTCTTCTTTTTTTATCCACTGATTTTTAAAAATGGTAAGAGGACGATAAGAAAGAACATCCACGTTATAGTGGACCGCGAGCATCTTAATAAAAGAACTATAAAAATGTTGATTCGAAGGATTGGCATGATTTCCTTTTTTTAATAAAAGAGCGAAATCGTCTTCGGATAAAGTTGTGGATAATACTAAAGCATGCATATTATTCTTCCTCCTTCCATAAAGCAATATGAATTTGAGAAGAGACTTCATAAGTGTTTTGTTTAGCAACAGAAGTGGCATAATCAAAGCAATCATCATTTAATAAGTTTTGAATAGCGGATATAATTTTTTGATTGTCATCTAAAGGAACAATATAACCATTTTTTGTAGGGGTTATTAAAGCATGAGCGGCAACAATTTTATCACTAGCAATGACGCCTAATCCTTGGGCTAAAGCTTCATTGATAACGTGGCCATAGATATCCTCTTTAGAAAGCAAAATAAAACCGGAAGAAGCACGCATTAAAGGAAATAACTCACTTCTTTTTAAAAAGGGCAAAATGGTAACGTTTTGCATATGATTTTGTTCAATAAATAATTGATAATTTTTTTCTTCTTTACCGCCGCCAACAAGAACTAAATGTAGATGAGGCAAATCTTTAAAAATGGTAAGAAGCTGTTCCATATTTTTTCTTTTAATGAACTGTCCAACTGAAATAAAAATAGGTTCTTTACTAGATAAATGATGCTGTTCTAGTATTTTTTCTCTTTCTATCGATGTTAAAGGTGTTTTGGCTATCTCATCTTCAGTGATGGTGGCATAAGGGAAGTAGCGGATATCTTCTTTTCTTGCTCCATAATGTAATAAATATTCATCGCAAGCATTAGTAGGTGAGTAGTAGCGGAAAGCATGTGAAATTAATTTTCTTTTTAAACGGAATCGCCACTTTGGATCAGAGTGAACAACCCCACCATTCACATATAAAGCGTAAGGAATGTGGTGGCGTATCATATATTGGATGGCAATCATCTCAGCAAAGGTAGAGTAGCCATTCATGATAATTAAATCATATTTGCCTTTTTTTATTTCATGAACAATTCCATGAGAATAAAAATTCTCATTTCCTATTTGAATACCTTTTAAAAAGGCGTGCGGAAAAGGAATCTCTTTTTCATAAAAAAGAGAATTTCTGTCTTTGTTTGTTTTTCTTTCAAATAAAACAAAGATATCTAATTCTTTCGCAATTCGTTTTAATAGTTCAACCTTATAAGGTGCGGGATGATTAAAAACAAATAGAATCTTCATAAAAAACGCCTCTTTTTTATTATACACAATCTTCTATTGGCTTTCATTAATAAATGTTTTTAGAAAAGGCAATTTATGATAAAATGAAAAAGGTGATAAGAAATGGAACGAACTTGGGAAAAATTTTTTGAAGAAGAAAAACAAAAAGAATTTATGCATCGTTTGCATAATTTTTTAGCGCTTGAATATCGCTCGCACACGGTTTATCCACCCAAGAATTTATTGCTCAATGCCTTTAATTTAACTCCTTATTCTAAAGTGAAAGTTGTTATTATTGGCCAAGATCCCTATCATGAACCGAATCAAGCGATGGGATTATCGTTTTCCGTTCCCGAAGGAGAACCACTTCCCCCAAGTTTACAAAATATTTATAAAGAAATAGAAAATGACTTAGGTGTTCATATGAAACCGAATGGTGATTTAACTTATTTAGCTAAACAAGGGGTATTATTATTAAATGCTTTATTAAGTGTTCGTAGAGGTATAGCTTTATCGCATCAAATTCCAGAATATGAGCAATTATTAAAAGATGTTTTATTATATTTAGATCAAAGTGATGAACCGATTGTTTTCTTATTATGGGGACGCTTTGCTAGAAATTTAAAACCTTATATCACGAATCCGAATCGATTGATTTTAGAATCGACGCATCCCTCGCCTTTAAGTGCAAATCGAGGTGGCTTCTTTAACCAACATCATTTTTCAAAAACCAATCAATATTTAATAGAACATCATCTTGAACCGATTCATTGGCAAAATTAAAAAGGAGTACGAGGCTCCTTTTACTCTATAACTTCATAGTAATTCACATATACCGCGACAATCACAGTAAGTAATTTTGTATCGGGATTTTCGAGAATTAATTTATCGTTTCCGGCAAACAAAATTCTACCTTCTAAAATCACGTCATGCCATTGAGAAGAATCGGGGAAACTACAATAAACACGGACTTTTTTTCCAGTAAAAGTGTTGATGTGAATATCTAACGATTGATCGGTACCACTGTTATCCATGTTTTGTTTTAAAGCTTCTTCGAGTGTTTGCCCGCGTATTGTTTCAACAGGAATTTGTTCAACGGGTGGTTGAACCGCTCCCGCCTGAGGACGCATCGTAGTCGGCTGTGGTGGTTGAGGCGTACCTTGATATGGTGGAGGTGTGCCCATTCCTTGGTCCATGGTTGGCGTTGGGTAAGGTACCCCATAGTAGTTCGGTGGAGGTTGCATACGATCCATAAATGAATCTCCTTTCGTATTATCAATATATCTTACGAAAAAAATTTCCAATATAGACCAAAAATATCCCTTGTTTTTTTTTGGAAAGCATGCTAATATCGTATCGGGAGCTAGCAAGAGCTGGCTGAGAGTATTTCTGATCTGAAATAGACCATACCTGATCCAGGTAATGCTGGCGTAGGATTTTTTTTATTCCTCGCCGAATGGGAGTGAATAAAATGAGAAGAGTTCATAAAATGGTTTTGACCGCATTAATGGTATCGGCGGCCTTCGTCATCGCAGTGTTGATGAAATTAATGCCTTTAATGGCAATGCCGAATGGCGGATCGATATCCTTAGCGATGTTACCTATCTTTATTGTAGGCTTTATGCTTGGACCTAAATATGGGTTCATGGCAGGAATTGCTTATGGTTTATTGAACTTCTTATCGGATGGATATGCATTCCACTGGGCTTCCTTAATATTTGACTATTTAATAGCCTTTGGTTGTTTAGGTATTAGTGGTTTCTTTGCTCGTTATGCATTACGAGGCTATAAACC
Source organism: Coprobacillus sp. CAG:826 (assembly GCA_000437235.1). Classification (GTDB taxonomy): domain Bacteria; phylum Bacillota_I; class Bacilli_A; order RFN20; family CAG-826; genus CAG-826. The sequence goes on from FR897045.1 coordinate 142,381, forward strand.
CATTAACTATATCTACTTTGCATTAGGCATGATTATCCCGTCCATTCTTCGTTTTGCATCCCACACCATTTCTGGTGTTATTGCTTATGATACAGCATGGATGGCCTCAATGGCTTATAACGGACCTTATGTCTTTGCCTCAATGCTTTGTTGTTTAGTCGTTGGTTTCTTGATTTATCCATTCTTGATGAATTACATGCAAGAAGAAAAAATCATATAAATTCGGTTATCACTTTCTTTCCCCCAAGAAGGTAATAATAAAAGGCGCAGCTTCTGAAGTTGCGCCTTTTCCTTTGCTTATAATTTTTATTTTTTGGTTGCTTTTACCATTAATTTCGCAATGGCTTTACTAAAGCTTGCGGGATCTTTAAGCGTGAAGCCTTCAATTAATAAAGCTTGATCATAAAGAACTTTCGCTAATTCGTCGAATTCTTCTTTTTCACTTACATTTTCAAGAGCTTCTACGAGTTCATGATGTGGGTTGATTTCAAGAATCTTAGTGGCTTTAGCGTCTTCGCTATTTGGCATCTGATGTAATACTTTTTCCATCCCCATAGAAAGACCGCCTTCTTGAGAAACTAAGCAAACTGGAGAATCAACAAGACGAGTAGAGAAGCGAACATCCGCTACATCATCTTTTAATGAATCTTTCATACGATCGAGGAAGGATTTCTTTTCTTCTTCCATCTTTTTCACTTGTTCTTTTTCTTCATCGGAAGTGACTTCTAAGTTAGCTTCGCTAATATTTTTGAATTCAACACCATCATAATCGTGCATCATCATTAAAGCAAATTCATCGACATCATCACTTAAGATTAAGACATCTAATTCGTTTTTAATAATAGCGTCCATTTGTGGAAGGCTGCGGATAGCGTCTTTCGAGGTGCCGGTAACGAAATAGATATATTTTTGATTCTCTTTCATTTGCTCTTTATATTGTTTTAAAGAAAGTGGTTGATCACTCTTTAAAGTTTTATAAACGAGTAAATCTTTTAATAAATCTTTTCTTTGTCCATAGCTTTCATAAATACCATATTTTAAATGAGAGCCATACATTTCAAAGAATTTAAGATATTTATCGTAATCGGTATCTTTTAGTTTGGTCAATTCATTAATAATTTTTTTCTCAAGATTGGTGGCAATTTTATGAAGTTCCGCACTCTTTTGTAACATTTCTCGAGAAATATTTAATGATAAATCACTAGAGTCAACAAGACCTTTCATGAATTTCAAATAGTCAGGAATTAAATCCTTGCATTTTTCCATAATGAAGACGCCTTTGGTGTAGAGTTGTAATCCTTTTTCATATTTTTCACTATATAAATCAAAAGGAACATTTCCTGGGATGTAGAGTAAAGCATCATAAGATAATAAACCTTCTACATGGAAGAACATGGAAGTTAATGGATCAGAGTAATCATTGAATTTACTCTTATAAAATTCATTCTTTTCTTCTTCGGTAACTTCACTTTTATTCTTTTTCCATAATGGAATCATGGAATTTAAAGTTTTGTCTTCAATGTGTTTAGTGTATTTTCCTTCAATCACATTACCATTTTCATCTTTTTCTGGAATTTCTTCTTCGACTTCCATACGAATTGGATAACGAATGTAGTCGCTATATTTCTTCACGAGTCCTTCAATTTTCCAACTATCTAAGTAGGTGTCATAATCGGCTTCTTCTTTGTTTTCACGTAAGTAAAGTGTAATAGAAGTGCCGGCTTTACTTCTTTCGATTTCTTCAATGGTATAAGATTCTTCTCCAGTGGAAGTGAAACGATAGGCGTGTTCATCTTGAATTGAACGAGTTTCCACTACGACTTTTTGAGCGACCATGAAGGCACTATAGAAGCCAACACCGAATTGACCGATAATATCAATTTCTTTGGCTTCACTTTGGGCTTCTTCAATCTTTTTCATGAATTCAGAAGAACCACTTTTTGCAATGGTACCTAAATTGCTAACGAGTTCATCGTGTGTCATACCAATACCATCATCGGTAAGGGTAATGGTACGATTTTCTTTGTCTACAGTAATACGAATTTCGGGATTATCAGCATCGTGGATGTTTTCATTGGTTAAAGACATATAGTGTCTTTTATCCATAGCATCACTTGCATTAGAGATTAATTCTCTTAAGAAGATCTCTTGGTTGGTATAAATAGAGTTGATCATTAAATCTAACAAACGTTTGGATTCAGTTTTAAATTTTTTTGTTTCTTTCATAATTATATTCCTCCTTTTTAGGATACGAAAACATTATAGTTCACTATTTTAGCACTGTCAAGCCAAGAGTGCTAAAAAATATAAACGATTAAGATTGTATAATTGGCACAAAATATTTTAGAGGTGAACGATATGAAGAATCCTTTTCATAAAATGATGTTTCTATTAGCCACAGTAGCGGTAATTTTCTCCACGCTTTCTTTGCTTAATTATCGAGAAGAAGACCTTATACAACCGAATGAAAATCAAATACAAAATTTTTTTAAAAAGCCAATAAAAAAAGAAAGTGAAGAAGTGTTTGAACCCCTTTCTTCTTTATATAAAGACAATAAAATTCATCATGCCGATAGCATGCTTCAAGAAGAAAATATTATTTATTACATTCAAGAAAACACTATTCTTCGTTTTGATGAAGAAACGCTAGAATTTCAGTCCTATGCTTTATCTTCTTTTTACCCTGTTGAAATGCAGATTTATCAACATCAACTCATTGTTTTTGGTGTCACTTCTAATGAAAAAATCATTGAAATTGATCAAGATAAATCTTTTCCTTATGCGGATTATGAATTTCAAATTGTGTTTTTAGAAAAGAAAAATCTGAAGAAAATCCGACAAATTCATTTTTATCATTGCTATTATATTGAGTCGCAAATTATGAATGGAAAAATGTATTTTTCTTTGGGAACTACAGACATCGTAAACAAAGAAACTCAAGAATTCATTTATCCACGTTATAAAGATAGCTTTTATCCATTAGAACAAAAATTATCAAGCGATCAAATCTTTATGATGCAAGATGGACAGCCTGTGATGTCGATGACGCTTTTATGTAAATTGAATCTAGATTTTTTGTTTAGTAATGTTACGATGATTGGGCTACTGGGCATAGATGGAATGATTCAAATAACCCCTTCCTATGTGATTGTTTCTTGCTCTTCCTATCAAAAAATCATGTACACACATTTTTTATTCTTCTCTTTACGTCAATTTTCTTATGAAGGAAAAGTAACGTTAAAAGGATATTTAATGAACGTAGAAGCGATGAATGTATATGAGGATTATTTTCGCGTATTGTTATCCTATTATGAAGAAGAAGGCGCTTTCCACCAAGTATACAATGTCCGTATTTCTAATTTTCAGGTTTTGTCTACCAAGGAAGTAGCGCCTTTAGAAAACATTTATTGTATGCGGTATAAAGATAATTTCCTTTATATCTCTGCTTTTCAATATATTGATCCTTTATATGTTCTTGATTTTTCTAACCCGATGAAAATTCAAACTATTTTAAAAAAGAAAACACAATGGGTACAAGAATATATTGAAATCCACGATAATTTTATTTTTACAGTAGGTAGGAAAATAGACCAAGATTTAATGCCCAAAGAGACGGTTTTTAGCATCCTTCATCCAGAGACACTCGATGTATTAAATAGCTATACATTAGATGAAAATATTTCCTTACAAGTAATATGGGATGAAAGGTCTGTAATTCAAAGAGATAACGAGTGGTTCTTTTTAGGATTTATTGAACAGAAATCATTTATTTTTCGTATAAAGATAACAACTTCTATAGAATATTTAACACCGATTTTGCTCTATGAAAATTGGTTACAACGTGCAACTTTTGGTCAAAAGTACTTCATCGCTTTTGGCTATGAAGGCCTCTATTTATATCATATAGATGATTTTTCTTTAGCAAAAACTTTTACCTATCAAAGAAAAGATGAAAATCGCTAATTTTCTTTATCATCTTTTATGGTATAATACTATTAATTTATGAATAGGAGAAATCGCCCATGGAAGAAAATAAAGAAGAAGTAATTGCTGAAGAAGTAGTCGAATCAAAAACTAAAGTTGAAGAATTAGAAACAAAAGAAGAAAAAGAGACGAAAAAAATTTCAAAAGAAAAGACTTTTCAAAAGATAGAAGAAAATCGTAAAGCCTTTTTTGACGCATATAACAAGCAAAAAAAGCAAAACACATTACTAATTGTTTTATTCGGTTTAGTTGCTATTGGGGTCTTCTTAGGATTAAACAAATATTTCTATATTGCGCTTATCATTGTTGTAGTATTAATGGTAGGACTATATTTCTACTCTAAATCAATGAAAAACTCAATGGAAAAGAAAATTCAAGATTATATTTCTGAATTTTATAATCTTTCCAATGATTTTGCTTTTTCTAAAACCGCTTTTAATAGTTTAACGTTTGAACCCCAAACAAAAATAGAAGAAAAAGATTTCATTGATTCCGGTTTTATTAATGGTATTACGCATGTAGGAAGCCGTAATATGGTAAAAGGAAAGTTAGGAGAAATGAATTTCCTAGCTTTTGATTGTGTGGCTAAAATTGTTGTCAAGAATAAAGAAGAAGTGTGCTTCTTAGGAAAATTCTTTACTTTCCAACAACCTAATAACTACGAATATAAAACGTTGCTTTATGTACCTTCAAAAGACCCAAATGGCGCCGGACCTAATGATTTAGAAGGACTAGAAGAAAAGAAGGAATTAGGAAATTCTCATTTAAGAATTTGGAGTAATGATCCCAATGTCAGTCATATTCTTACCAAAAAAGTTTATGATGCTCTAGCTCAGTTTGAACCGAATGATTGTTTGGTGGATGTCGCTATCAGTATCAAAGAAGATAAGATTTATGTAGCATTAAGCTATGAAAATGAATTGATGGTCTTACCTTTAACTGAACCATTTAAAGAAGGGCCAACCCTTCAATATGCTGAAGATTTGAAAAAAGTTTCGTCCCTTATGGAAGTCCTTCATATTAAGGCCTAATTATTTGGTAAAAAAAGGTAACATATAGAAAAATATATATAAGTTATATATTGAAATATATAAAAGTATTCGTTAGAATATTAGCGAATACTTTTTAAGTTTTAGGGAGGGCATATATGGCTCATTTAAGTGAAGCTGCGGTCAAGCAAATTCATGAGATCATTAACCGCTATAAGGATGAAAGAACTCCTTTAATGATGATCTTAAGTGACATCCAAAAAGAGTATGGCTACATTCCTTTAGAGGTACAAGAAGTTGTATCCGAAGAAACAGGGATTTCGATAGCAGAAATTTATGGCGTTGTCACATTCTATTCTTTCTTTTCCCTTAATCCAAAAGGTCGCTATGTGATCGGCTGTTGTTTAGGGACTGCTTGTTATGTTAAAGGAGCACAACAAGTTATTGACAAATTCTCCGATATTTTAGGCATTCAACCTGGTGAAACCACCGAAGATGGTATGTTTACTATTGATGCCTTACGCTGCATTGGTGCATGTGGTATCGCACCAGCCGTTTCTATTAACGGTAAGGTTTATCCAAAAGTGGCTGTAAATGATGTGCCTCACATCATTGATGAATATCGTAAATTAGGAGGTGAGCAATAATGCTACATTCTGTTGAAGAATTTGAAAAGAAAGTGAGCACTTGCTCGCACTGCTTAGATCAAAAATTTGCTGGTCTTGAAGGCAAACGTGCAATCGTGTTATGTGGTGGTACCGGATGTTTATCCAGCCATTCTCACGAAATTAAAGAAAAATTTGAACAATTAATTCACGAAAAAGGAATGGAAAATGAAGTAACCGTTAACCACGTTGGTTGCTTTGGTTTCTGCTCTCAAGGACCTTTCGTTAAGATTTATCCTGAAGATACCCTTTATCGTTTAGTAAAACTTGAAGATGTTGAAGAAATCTTCGAAAAAGATATTCTCAATCATGAAGTTGTGGAACGTTTATTATTCGTTGATCCAGCAACCCATGAAAAAGTCGCAAAACAAGATGATATTAACTTCTACAAAAAGCAAGTTCGTATTGCTTTACATGGTTGCGGAAAAATCAACCCAGAAGACATCAATGAAGCTTTAGGCGAAGGTGCTTTCCAAGGATTAATCCGCGCTCTTTCCATGAAGAGAGAAGACGTCATTAAAGAAGTTTTAGATGCTGGCTTACGCGGTCGTGGTGGCGGTGGCTTCCCAACCGGTCGTAAATGGCAATTTGCTTTTGCTCAAGATAACGATGAAAAATACGTTGTCTGTAATGGTGATGAAGGTGACCCAGGTGCCTTTATGGACCGTTCCATTTTGGAAGGTAACCCACTCAACGTTATCGAAGGTATGATGATTGCTGGTTATGCAATTGGCGCGAAAAATGGTTATTTCTATGTTCGTGCTGAATACCCAATCGCCGTCAATCGTTTACGTATCGCCATTCAACAAGCCAAAGAACTTGGTTTATTAGGTGAAAATATTTTAGGTACTGGTTTCTCTTTTGATGTCCATATTCGTTTAGGCGCTGGCGCTTTCGTGTGTGGTGAAGAAACCGCCTTATTAAATTCTATTGAAGGTCAACGTGGTATGCCACGTCCAAGACCACCATTCCCAGCTGTTAAAGGTTTATGGGAAAAACCAACTATCATTAATAACGTTGAAACCTTAGCGTGCGTTCCTTTCATTTTAAGAGAAGGCGCAAAGAAATTTGCTAGCTATGGTACCGAAAAATCAAAAGGTACCAAAGTCTTCGCTTTAGGTGGAAAGATTAATAACGTTGGCTTAGTAGAAATTCCAATGGGAACTACTTTAAGAGAATTAATTTATGATATCGGCGGTGGCATTCCAAATGGTAAGGAATTCAAAGCTATTCAAACTGGCGGACCTTCCGGTGGATGCTTAACCAAAGAATATTTAGATACTCCAATCGATTTTGATAACTTAGTTGCTTTAGGATCCATGATGGGTTCTGGTGGCGCTATCGTTATGGATGAAGATAACTGTATGGTTGACGTTGCTAAATTCTATCTTGAATTTATTTGTGACGAATCCTGCGGTAAATGCTCTCCATGCCGTATTGGTACCAAGAGAATGTTAGAAATCTTAACCAAGATTACCAATGGTAAAGGTACCATGGAAGATTTAGAAGCTCTAGAAGAATTAGCACAATCCGTTAAGACGGGCTCACTTTGTGGTTTAGGACAAACCGCTCCAAACCCAATTCTTTCTACCTTATCTCACTTCCGTGATGAATATTTAGCACACATCGTTGATAAGAGATGTCCAGCTAAAGTCTGTAAGCATTTAATGCAATACCATATTGAAGAGAATAAGTGCGTTGGTTGTGGACTCTGTGCTCGTAACTGTCCAGTTGCTGCTATCCATAAAACGGATAAGATTCCAGCCGGAAAACCAGAAACTACACCACTTCGTATTCATCTCATTGATCAAGAAAAATGTATCAAGTGTGGCTTATGTCAAGCAAACTGCCGCTTTGGTGCAATCGTAAAGAAGTAAGGAGAGAAGAACAATGGCAAAAGTAAATATTAAAATTGAAGGACACTCCTATCAAGTTGAAGAAGGACTTACCATTTTAGAAGCTGCACGTGCTTGTGGCTATGAAATTCCTTCCTTATGTAATTATAATCATGGCGAATGCTCTCGCGGTTCTTGCCGTGTTTGCTTAGTCGAAGTGAAAGGTGCTAGAGGCTTAGTTGCTTCTTGTGTATATCCAGTCAATGAAGGAATGGAAATCACCATTTCTTCACCAAAAGCAACTTCCGCTCGTCGCGTGAATGTCGAATTATTATTATCCAACCACAATCAATCTTGCTTACAATGTGAAAAAGCAGGACACTGTGAATTACTTCATGTCGCTCACTTGGTTGGCGCTCGTGAAGGAATGTTCGCTGGAGCAAAAACTCCCGCAACTTTAGACGAATTAAGTCCATCCCTTATCCGTGATACCAGTAAGTGTATCCTTTGCGGACGTTGCGTTTCCCGCTGTCAAGCCGCTCACGGTAATGGCATTTTAGGGTTTGAAAACCGTGGCTTTAAAACGATTGTTGGCCCTGCATTCAATCGTTCCTTTAGTAAATCACCATGTTTACTTTGTGGACAATGTGTTACCGTTTGTCCAACAGGTGCTTTGATGGAAAAGAGCGATATCGAATTAGTGGATGATGCCTTTAGAAGCGGAAAAACCGTTATCGTTCAAACCGCTCCAGCCGTCCGTGCGGCTTTAGGTGAAGAATTTGGCTTCCCAATTGGCACACGTGTCACTGGAAAAATGGTTGCAGCTTTACATCGTTTAGGCTTCTATCGTGTATATGACGTCAACTTTGGTGCTGACTTAACCATTATGGAAGAATCTAACGAATTAATTGAACGTATTAAAAATGGTGGAGCACTTCCAATGATTACCTCCTGTTCTCCAGGTTGGGTAAACTATGCAGAATACTATTATAGTGATGTTTTACCACACTTATCTTCTTGCAAATCTCCACATGAAATGGAAGGTGCAATTATTAAATCGTACTTTGCTGAAAAGAACAATTTAAATCCAGAAGATATCTTCGTGGTTTCCATTATGCCATGTACCGCGAAAAAATATGAAAAAGAACGTGAAGAATTACGCTCTAGCGAAGGTTATAAAGACGTTGATGCTGTTTTAACTACAAGAGAACTTGCAAAACTCATCAAACGTGCGGGTATTAACTTTGCTAAATTACCTGATGAACCATTTGATCAAGATTTATTAGGTGACTATACTGGTGCTGGTGTCATCTTTGGCGCGACTGGTGGTGTGATGGAAGCGGCTTTAAGAACGGCTTATCATACTTTGACAGGTAAAGAACATGAAGCCATCGACTTTACGGAAGTCCGTGGATTAGAAGGCTTAAAAGAAGCTACTTTAAATATTAATGGATTAGAAATCCGTGTCGCTGTTGCAAGTGGTATGAGAAATGCTAAACCATTATTAGACGATATCCGTGCTGGCAAGAGCCCATATCACTTCATTGAAATTATGGGATGTCCAGGTGGTTGTATCAATGGTGGTGGACAACCTCTTGTTCAACCATGTTTCTTACCAAACGAAGGTCTTGATATTTTAGATACTTATAGAGCTAAACGTGCGAAAACCCTTTATGATGAAGATAAAGATTTACCACTTCGTCAATCGCATAACAACCCACAAATCCAAGACTTATACAAAGACTATTTAGGCGAAATCGGTGGACACCGTGCGCATGAATTACTTCATACACATTATAACGATCACCGTGAACGTTTCCCTAAGTAATTAGTTTAAAAACAAAAATAAAAGCTGTAGCTAGTTGATTAGCCACAGCTTTTTTCTTTATGTTTTAGTTTTGAAATTTAATTACAATCGCTTTATTTCTTCTAAAGATATTATATAACTTTAATAGGTAGCGGATGTTTTTATGTTTCATTTTATATTTATTAAATAAGACAGAAACGACGTTTTTCATGTTAGCAAACTCTAAAAGATTATTGGGTTTTAAAGAGGCAATGAAAGAATTTAAATCTTCGGTCAAACCATTTTTATCTTCTTCACTCATAGAAGCAATTAAAGCATCTACTTCCTCTTTAATGTGGTTAGAATCTTCATTAAAGGCAAAAGCTTCTACAAAATGATCACACTCAATGTACCAATAGAAAGGATTATGTTGATCTAAACCTTTAGAATCACTTTTAACGATAATCGGTGGAACATCTAATTCAAAGAGACGTCCGACAATACCACCATTCGGAATGACATGAATAATACGGTCACGCATTAAATTAAGAACATTTGCATCTAAGGTTCCAGGATAGAAACCAGGTCCATCTAAAGAATAGACTTTTACAATACGCTTTTGTACTTCTTCGGTAGTGTATAAACTTGAATAAACGGAAAGGTTTCCGCCTTTTGAATGACCGCCGATAAAGATTTCTTTATTAGGATAAAGTGAAGCAATTTTTGTTAAATAGTAACTAGAATCCTTTTGGGCGGGAATAGGAAAGACCGAAAGCATACTCACGTCTTCAGCCCAGCCCACTAAAGAATCATCCGTGCCACGAAAAGTAATATAAAGCTGAAAATCATCAATTATAAATGTCAAAGCGGCAAATTGCTTAGATTCTGTAACACTTACGTGGTTGATAAAGTTACACACACGTATATTCTTATAGCGCTTTTTCTCAATAATCATCTTGGCAACTTTAAACATATCTTTAGGGATGATAAGGCCTAAAGATAATTTCTTTTCATCTTTCCCTTTGAAATATTCTAAGATAAGTTCATCAATTTTTCTTTCTTCGGTGGAAGGAAAAGTGGCAATCAAATGATCAAAATCAAGGAAGGATACCATATTAAGAATTAAAGCATCTATCACATTAAATGGTCGCTCTTCAAAAGTTAAATCCCCTCTCCATTTAATGTAATCAAACATATTGTAATGTGTCATAAAAAAACCTCCCTTTACCAATACTTTAAATAATTTTCAAAAGAAAATAAAGAAAAAAACATAAATACTTTAATTGAGCCTAAAATCTGCTACTGAAATGGGAAATGGATTTTTGAGGAATAAGTTGGTTTTTTATCAATTTAACGTGCATACAAAAAAATTAATAACGCATATAAAATAAAAAATAATGTAGAAGAATAAATGATAATGAAGAAAAATATATTTTTCTTCGAAGACATGTTATAATGTCTAATACTAGGGAGGAATAGATGATGGAAATCAAATTATTTAATTCTTTATCCAATCAAATTGAAACTTTTGTGCCATTAGAGGAAGGAAAGGTTTCTATGTATGTATGTGGTCCTACCGTTTACGACTATGTACACATTGGAAACATGCGTCCAGTTGTTGTCTTTGACACATTGCGTAGATTTTTAAGTTATGTAGGCTATGAAGTAACTTATGTGAGCAATTATACGGATGTGGATGATAAGATTATTCTCAAAGCGCAAAAAACAGGCAAAACGGAAAAAGAAATCACTGATTTTTATATTGGTGAATTTGAAAAAGACGTACGTTTAATTCATTCTAAACTTCCCAATATAACGCCAAGAGTGACGGAATACATGCCACAAATTATTTCTTTTATCGATGAATTGGTGAAAAAAGATGCAGCTTATATCGTCGATGATGATGTGTATTTTAAAGTAAGTGCGGATCCTAAATATGGTGTTCTCAGCAATACAAATACTGAGGACTTGCTTGTAGGTGCACGTATCGATGAAAACATGAAGAAACAATCGCCTCTTGATTTTACCCTTTGGAAAAAGACAGAGGTGGGTGTGAAATGGAATTCACCATGGTCTGAAGGTAGACCAGGTTGGCATACGGAATGCGTAGTGATGATTCAATCGCTTTTCAAAAATGGACGCATTGATATTCATGGTGGAGGCTTTGATTTAAAATTCCCACATCATGAAAATGAAATAGCCCAATCCATGGTAAGCAAAGGACACGCTATCGCAAATTACTGGATGCATAATGGATTTATTAACATCAATAGTGAAAAAATGTCCAAATCACTTGGAAACGTTATCACGGCCCATGATGCATTAACAAAATATGGTGGCAATACTGTGCGATTATTACTTTTAAGCACACATTATCGTGCACCCGTCAATTTTGCTGATGACATGCTACAAAACAATGAAAAAGAAATTCAAAAAATGCAGACGACATATCGTCAAATAGGAGTAAAGTTGCAATTAGCCTCCATGCCAATTGAAGGTGGAAAACCTACGAGCATGGAAGGATTTTTAAAAGCTCTCGCTGATGATTTAAATACTTCCAATGCTTTAAGTGAAGTGTTTAGAGTAATGAAAGATGGCAATAATTTATTACGTAATAAAGAGATTGATTATGAAAAATTACAGGGCGTTTTCTTTACTTTAAAAGATATGTTCTCTATTTTAGGATTAGAAATGGATTTGCCCGTGTTAACTGATGAAGATAAAAAACTTTATGCAAGTTATTTAAAAGCTAAGCAAGAAAAAGATTTTACAAAAAGCGATGAGATTCGCCAAGTTTTAATTGAAAAACATTTAATTTAGAAGAAAGAAAAGGAAAAAAACAATGAATTTATTATATACATTTTTGGAAGGAGACCCAGGGAAAGCTTTTGGTGTAACCACCATTGACCAAATCATTATCGATTGGTTTAATCGGCTTTTTAATGGTAATGGATGGGGAAACCTTATCTTAGTCGTTTTCTCATTATTAATGGCAACACTTTTGGGCGGTATTATTGGATTTGAAAGAGAATATCATGGTCACGCAGCAGGCTTAAGAACCCACATTTTAGTTTCTTTAGGCTCTGCACTGATCACGATTATTTCGTTATATGGCTTTGGAGATGCTGGTATTGTAGGAGGCCGAGATCCTGCAAGACTTGTTGCTCAAGTCGTTAGTGGTATTGGCTTTTTAGGCGCAGGCACTATTATTCAAACAGGCGTTGATATTAAAGGATTAACTACTGCAACTACACTTTGGTTTGTAATGGCTATTGGTGTTGCTGCTGGTGCAGGAAGATTTATCATTGCTGCAATTGCAACCATTATCGCTTTAGTCACCTTAACTTCATTACGTAAGATAGAAGCCTATACCGCTAATAAGATGCCAAAAATTATTATGCTAGTTGAGGGAGATAAGCCAATTTTAAAAGAAGTCATGTTAATTGCTTATAATTATGGACTTACTATTAAAGATATTCAAACACAAGTCGTTGTAAATGAAGGTAAGAATTGCTTACGTGTATCAATTGCTTTTATTCATGGGAAACTCAATTTAGTACAAGAATTATCTTTAGAACTACAAAGTAAATTAAAACCCATTGAAATAAGTGTAACAAAATCTTAATTATTTAAATTAATCGTTTAGTGATGGAAAAATGAGACAAAAATGAGATAAATTTGAGGCAACAAAAGAGGTGAAAATATGGGACAATATATATATGGAAGGAACACGATTAGAAGTGCTTTGAAAAACGACAAAATTGCTAAGATTTTTATTCAGAGTAATTCACAAGATTTTTCTATAGTCAAAGAATGCCAAAAGAAAGACGTTCCCATCCAATTTGTTTCTAGTCATGAACTCGATGAAATGGTTCATGGAGTTCACCAGGGCGTTGTTGCTATTATCAAACAAGATTATGCTTTTGTTTCATTAGATGAGTTATTACATAAAACTAAAAAACATGAGCATCCTCTTTTGATAATGCTTGATGGCATCAATGACCCCCATAATTTAGGGGCAATATTACGCTCGGCTGATTCTTTTGGAGCGGATGGTATCATTGTCGGAAAACATAATCAAGTTGGCTTAACTGCTACGGTTGCAAAAGTTTCTACAGGCGCAATAGACTATGTTCCTGTTGCGCAAGTTGGAAATTTGAATCAAGCAATTCGTCAATTGAAAAAAGAAGGATTTTGGATTGTATCTAGTGATGGATCAGCTACATTAGATTATCGTCAAGTCGATTATAAAATGCCGATGGTTTTAATTATTGGATCTGAAGGAGAAGGAGTTTCTAAACTTGTCCTTGAAAATAGTGATTTTATTGTTCGTATTCCGATGTGTGGAAGTGTAAATTCCCTTAACGCTTCGGTTGCGACAGCCGTTTTATTAGCAGAAATTTACAACAATCGGTTCCCTCTATAGAAAGCAATAAATATGTTTTTTATTTAAAGAGGGTTGTATGAATGATTTATTTAGCCTATCAGATGAAGAATTGGTTGAAAAAATTAAATCAAATAACGACGAAGAAGCAGAGCAAGTGCTTCTTTTTCGCTATGAAAAAGAAGTAAAAAAAGTAGTGAATTCACGTCTCAGTAAAGTGAGAATAAGAGGGTTGGATCGTGAAGAACTCTATCAAGCAATACGTTTGTTAACAATCACTATTGTTGATAAATATGATCAAAGCAAAGGAAACTTTTATGGGTATTGGTCGACTTCGGCAAATCGAATGATTACTTCAGAAATTCGGTCGTCCTTATCCAAAAAAAGAAAAACCGAAATTGGTCAATGTTATTTTTTAAGAGAAGATGGAGAAGATTGGTTTGAAAATCTTTCAGGAAATGAGCCATCAATCAAACAACAATATGAGATGAAAGAAATATTAGAAAAAGTAAAAAAAATAAGCGATACATATTTCAGCGTGGAGGAGAGAACTGTATTCGCTTATCGTTTATCGGGATATTCTTATCAAGAAATCGCTAAGATTTTAAAAATGTCACCGAAAAATGTTGACAATATTATGTTATTAATTCGTAAAAAAATTCGCTTGTATTTATAGTTCAAAATTATCAATTACGTCGGTTACTGCATCACCTTCGACAATACATTCTATAATCGCAGCAAGACATTTAGATAAATCTAAAATATGGTCTTTATCAAATTTGTAGGCTTTTTGAATAGAATTTGTGACATAGAAATCATCAATTTCTGATTTGGATATATTCGTAGCTGCATTTTCGGATAAAACAGCATGTGTGCAACATGCGCATACAGAGCGAGCGCCATGTTTTTTAAGTAGTTTTGCCGCTTCACATAATGTATTTCCGGTATCGACTAAATCATCAATTAAAAGGCAGTCTTTATCCGTTACATCGCCAATAATGGTCATTGAGTGAACTTCATTTTCTTTGATTCTTCTTTTATCGATAATCGCAAGAGGACGATTTAAACGCTCAGCCATCTTTCGAGCGCGGACTGCACTTCCATGATCGGGCGAAACAATGATAGTATTTGCAGTAATTTTATTCTTCTTGTATAAGAACTTTATAAATAAAGGCATACAAGATAAATTGTCTACTGGTATTGAATAAAACCCTTCAATTTGAGGGGCGTGCAAATCAAAAGTAATTACACGATTTGCACCAGCAACTTGTAAGATGTCGGCGATTAAACGAGCACTGATTGGTTGTCTTGGTTTAGCTTTTCTATCTTGCCTAGAATAAGCAAGATAAGGAACTAAAACATTAATTTCGCCAGCAGAAGCACGCTTCAAAGCATCAATTGCAATCAATGTCTCAACGAGGCGGTCGTTAACAGGTTCTGCCATTGATTGGAAGATAAAACATTTGCTGTTTCTAACTGAAGTTTCATTTTCAAAATGAATTTCCCCATCTTTAAACTTGCTCATTTTACATACCGCCAACTGTTGGGGGAAATAAGCGGCTAAATTTTTTGCTAAATCTTCTTCAGGATGAAGAAGAAATAAAATAATTTTTTCCATAGAGTACGACCACCTTTTTAGTTATTATACCATAAATGAATTTATTTACGAGAATTAAGGTAAATTACGCTTATTTTCTAACGAAGTTAATTTGAAAAGTAAACTGATTTATAGTATAATTCTAATACAATTTGAAGAAAGGAAAATACAAATGAAAAGAAAACATTGGATTGCTCTAAGTTTGATATTAATGAGTAGTTTTCTTTTTTCTTGTACGCCATCTTCACATGAAACAAGTAGTTCTTCTATTCAGAAACAGATTATTTTAAGTCATCATAACTTGTTTTTAGAAGTAGGTGAGTCACAAGAAATAACGGCGACGTTAAATTATGAAGACCCATCTTTTTTAACTTTCGAATGGTTATCCACTGACGAAGAAATAATTTCTTTTCAAGAAGGTAAAATTTATGCACTTCAAGAAGGAACTGCTGAAATTATTGTTTCTTATTTGGATTTAGAGGAAAGTTGCAGAGTTATGGTTTTACCTTTAAAAGATATGCAAGAAAATTCTGGAGAGATTCATATGTACGCGATGAATGACTTTCATGGCGCAATTGAAAGTAGTGGAAAGGAAATAGGCTTATTAAAAAACGGCACTTTCTTTAAAGAAAAAAGAAAAGAAGAAAATACACTGATATTAAATTCCGGAGATATGTTTCAAGGTTCGATTTATTCCAATTCGAACTATGGTGAATTTCTTGCTAAATGCATGAATAATATTGGCTTTGATTGTTTTACTTTAGGTAATCATGAATTTGACTGGGGACAGAAATATATTCAAAAAAATCGCAAGCTAAAAGACGAAAAAACAGATTACGCAACGCCTTATTTAGGTACAAATATATATCACTATGACATGAAAACTCATTCCATATTAAATCAAGCAAGCGATTTGGTGGATCCTTATGTAATTCGTGAATTAAATAATGGTTTACGAGTGGGAATCATCGGCGTGATTGGCGAAGATCAAATTTCTTCAATTACTTCTAATTATGTAGATGATTTGGACTTTGTTGTTCCAACAAAGATCATCAAAGAATTATCCGATGAATTACGAATGAATAAAAAATGTGATGTTGTTATTTTAGACGCTCATGCATCGTATCAACAAATCGATAAAAGCATAACAGAAGTGAGCCAAAAGACAAACAAAAAATATATCGATGCAGCTTTTCTAGCACATTCTCATCAATTTGAAGAGTATGAAGTGAACCAAGTGCCTTTTGTACAAGGAAGTTCCAATGGAAAAGCGTATTCGGAAATTCATTTAACTTTAGAAAATGGAAATGTTGTAAAAACAAATTATACTTCGCATCAAAATGGGAATTTAGCAACAAATCAAATAACGAATTATGATACAGAACTCGTTCAATTGTATGAATTTTATACAAAAAGTGCCGAGGAAAAAGCTAAAGAAAATCTAGGTGTGTTAAATGGGAATTTATATTCTTCATGTGATAGCGAATCTCCTTTACCGAATCTTGTGGTAAAAGCTATGGCTGAGGAAGCAAAAAAACAAGGATATAAAGTTGATTTTGCTATATGTAACAATGCAAGAGCGTCCTTATATAGTGGAAATCTTACTTATGAAAAGTTGTATAAAGCGTTACCTTTTGATAATGAATTGCATATTTTACGAGTCAGAGGTGATAGCATTATAAGACAAAGCCGATATAATAGTGTTTATCGAGTGTTGAATAAAACTATCTCAAGCTCAGAATATTATACAATCGTGGTCATTGATTATCTTGCTTTTCATCGAAATACCTCAAGAAATTATGATTATTTTTCTGATCAAAAACACCTTGGAAAACTAGAAAAAGAAGGAAAAAATATTTATTCTTATCGTGATTTGGTTGCGGATTACATTCGTAAAAATAAAACGATTGATGCTAGTGATTTTGCCCCTGATAATGCTTGCTTTCATTTATTATAAAAAGCAATTAATAAAATATTTAAAATTTGTGTTTTCTTAAATTTTAAAGCGTTTCTGCGTACGTTTTGATAAGACGATTTCATTGAGTTTGATGTTGCTTTTTAAAAAGCATTGACTAGAAGTAATAATTATGTTAAATTATTAAAGCAATTTTAGATAGGATGTGATAATATAATGAGGGAAAAGGTAATTTTAATTTGCTCAAAATGTCTCTCAAGGAATTACACAACCACGAGACGTAAAGGAGATGCGAGTACGCGTCTTCAATTAATGAAATTTTGCCCAAAGTGTAATGCACAAACGTTACACAAAGAAAGCAAATAAGGAGGACTCCGAATATGGGAAAAATGAAAAGATATTTTAAAGGCGTTGGCACTGAAGCTAAACGTGTACGTTG
The DNA here is from genome assembly GCA_000437235.1 of Coprobacillus sp. CAG:826. GTDB lineage: Bacteria > Bacillota_I > Bacilli_A > RFN20 > CAG-826 > CAG-826. The sequence continues at coordinate 159,975 of FR897045.1, forward strand.
GCCAAAGAAAAACGATTTATGGGTTTCTATCGTTGTTGTTTTAGTCATTACTGTTTTTGCTGCTTTATGCCTTGCTTTAGATGATGCATTAACTGCAAAATTATTAGGACAATTAGAAAAGGCGTTCTCGTCTTTTAGAGGATAATTGAGTATGGATGCAGCAGAAAAATCTTGGTATGTTGTAAATACCTATTCTGGACATGAAAACAAAGTTGCGGAAAATTTAAAACGTCGTGTTGAATCCATGGATTTACAAGACTACATTTTTCGTATTATCGTTGCTGAACAAGAAGAACCTGTTTTAAAAGAAGGTCTTCCAACGGGTAAAACCAAAATGAAAAACTTATATCCAGGTTATGTCTTTATTGAAATGTGCATGACCGATGAAGCCTGGTATATGGTCCGTAACACTCCAAGTGTTACAGGATTCGTTGGATCGTCTGGTGGTGGCGCGAAACCATTCCCCGTTCCTCGTGAACAAATCGAACCTGTCTTAAAGAGAATGGGTGTTGTTGATGAATCCATGTACTCTCGTTATGAAGTTGGAGATTACGTTAAGATTCTTCGTGGAACACTTGAAGGTAGTGAAGGTACAATTGAAAGCATTGATACCGAATCTGGACTTGTCAAAGTTAGCACTGTGTTCTTTGGCCGTTCTACTACAGTAGAAGTAGAATTTACAGAAATTGAAAAGATTTAAAGAGCCATTGGCTCTTTTTTCTTTATAAAAAATCGCATAGTAAAAGCATCGTTTCATAGAATGGTGCTTTTTCTTTTTGAGTATTGGATGAAATCAAAAAAAGAATAGCGAATTAAAGATGAAAGAAAAATTCATTTTTTTATCATTTACTGTTGACAATATGAACGAACATTCATATACTATTAGCGAAAGAACATGAATGACCGTTCATGCAAGAGGTAGATTTATGAAACATCGTTACATTTGTGATGCTCACCATGAAGAAACGCAACATAGCGTTTTACCAAATGAAGAGATTCTACAAAAAATGTCCGGACTATTAAAAATAGCGGGAGATCCAACTCGACTAAAAATGCTCTATGTTTTGGTGAGAGGGCCAAAATGTGTTTGTGATTTACAAGAAGAAATACAAGCTTCACAATCTCTAGTTTCTCATCAATTAAAGATTTTAAGAGACAACGGATTAGTAAAATGTGAAAAAATCGGGAATCGTGCTTTATATACGTTAAGCGATGATCACGTGGTCGCGTTATTGAGCATTGTGCATGAACACGTTATGGAGGAAATTGAATGATGAGAAAGGTATATCAAATTGAGGGCTTAGATTGCGCAAATTGCGCAAGAGAAGTCGAAGAATATTTAAATAAAAACGAAGCAATTGAAAAAGCAGTCATTGATTTCATGGGTAAAAAAATATTTATTACCTTTAAAAATGAAGAGCTTTCTATGGAGGCAATTTCTACTTTAATTGCGGATGTAGAAGATGGAGTAACTTTGCTTGATCCTTCTAAAAAAGAAGAAAAAGGTGGAGAGGAAGAATCCGAAAAAGGATTTATGAAAGAAAACGAAATAAAAATTATTCGGTTAGTCGTATCCAGTGTTTTATTAGCGTTTGCTTATTTCTGGTATCAATTACCTTTTGTTGCCCAAATCATCATTTATGTTGTTTCTTATTTATCAGCTGGTTATGACGTTGTATTATCCATGTTTAAAGGATTTGCAAAAAAAAGATTCTTTACGGAATATAGCTTAATGACGGTAGCTACCATTGGTGCTTTATGCATTCAAGAGTTTCCTGAGGCAGTTCTTGTTATGATTCTTTATCAAATTGGTGAACTTCTTCAAGATGCTGCAGTCGATCATTCCCGTAATCAAATTAAGAATGCTCTAGAAATTCGTCCAAAGGAAGCAATGGTATATCGTGATAATACTTGGCTTACTGTAGCGCCAGAAGATTTAAAAATTGGCGAAAAAGTAGAGGTAAAAGTAGGAGAAATCATCCCTGCTGATGGGAAGATTTTAGAAGGAAACGGCACCGTCGATATGGCACATATTACCGGTGAATCCGTTCCAGTAACTGTTCAACAAGAAGAAAACTTATATTCTGGGTCGATTTTGGTCTCAGGTCATATTTTTATGGAAGTTCAAAAATCCTATGCCGATTCTACGGTAAGTAAGATTCTTGAATTACTTGAATCAAGTAGTGAAAAGAAAGGAAAAGCCGAAAAATTCGTCTCTAAATTTGCAAGCATTTATACGCCGATTGTATTTTTAGTCGCACTTTTAGTGGCGGTGATTTTCCCTATCTTTGGCACACCATTTTCTAAATCAATTTATAACGCTTTAATTTTCTTAGTTGTTTCTTGCCCATGCGCTATTGTCATTAGTGTCCCATTAACGAGTTTCGTAGGAATGGGTGAATTAGCGCATCGTGGTATTATTGTAAAAGGTTCTAACTATTTAGATTTATTACGTTCAGCTAAAACAATTGTATGTGATAAAACCGGTACTTTAACTAAAGGTAAATTAGCGGTAGAAAAAATTGTTTCTCCTTCTTTAGATGAAAAAGAACTATTAGAATATGTCGCTTATGCGGAAAGTATTTCCAATCACCCAATTGCTAAAGCTATCGTAGAAGCTTATGGAAAAGAAGTAGATAACCAACAAATTTCTGATGCGCAAGAAATCTTAGGTAAAGGCGTACATATCGCCTATAAAAATCATATTGTTGAAGTCGGTAATCCAAAATTAGTGAAAGTCGATGAAATTGCTAAAGAACCAGGTAGCATTGTTTATGTAAGTGTGGATGGTGAATATAAAGGCTATATCGTCTTAAAAGATCAACTCAAAGATAACGCGATTGAATTTGTAAAAGAAGCGCATACGATGAACATGAAAGTTGAAATGCTTTCAGGTGATAAAAAAGAATATGCTGAATTAGTAGCCGATCAATTAGGTTTAGATGACTTTAAAGGAGAGCTTCTTCCAGAAGAAAAAGTTTCTTCTTTAGAAAAAGTATTAGAAGTAAAAGAAAATCAACCGGTTCTTTATATGGGTGATGGTGTAAATGATGCACCTAGCATTATGCGAGCCGATGTTGGCGTCGCTATGGGTGCCGTTGGCTCAGAAGCCGCCATTGAAGCTGCGGATATGGTTATCATGAATGATGATTTAAAGAGTGTAATTACCTCTTGTAAAATCGCTAAAAAGGTCTATAGAACAAGTATCTTTAACATTGCTTTTGCTTTAACTATCAAATTCGTAGTTTACGTCTTAGCGTTATTCAATATTTCTTCAATGTGGATGGCTTTATTAGCGGACGTAGGTGTTACTTTACTCCTTATTTTCCACTCCTTATTCTTAAGTAATCGGTTGAAAAAAATCAAATGAGTGAATTAGTATTGAAGCAAAACCAGGAATTATTAAAAAAGCTCCAAGGTTTCTTAATTTATCAAGATCAAGCCATTACTACAAATCAAATGAATAAAGTCATGCGTCAAGGCGTTTCTTCGTTACGGGCTTATTCTTTGCTTTTAAAAACGTATTTAGATATCAATGAAAGTTGGATAGAAAATTATCTCCCTTACATGGTTCATGAATTAAAAAAAGAAGAGTATGAAAACAATCCTTATTTTAAAAACATTCGTATTCCGCAAAAGAAATTAGGTAAGTGGCGGTTAGGATATGACCGCTACGAAGCCTATCAAGCCTTTGTCTGTAATGATTTTATATTGGGAAATCAAAAAGAAGTTTATCCACAAATCGGTTTCTTTTCTAAACCCTTTACCTATCCAGCGGTATATGAAAATAATGTCATGTGGATGAGCGTTACACCAAATGAAGTAGAAACGATGAAAGAGCCTATAGAAAACGCAAAAGGAAAAGTACTTACTTTTGGATTAGGCCTCGGTTATTACGCTTATATGGTTTCTTTAAAAGATGATGTTAGAAGTATTACGGTTGTAGAAAGAGATGAAAACGTCATTCAATTATTTGAAAAATTGATTCTTCCACAGTTTTCTCATCCAGACAAAGTGAAAATCATCCAAGCCGATGCTTATGAATATCTTTCCTCTTTAAAAGATGGTAGTTATGATTATTTATTTATCGATATTTATCATGACGCCGGCGATGGCTTAGAATGCTATCGAAAATTTTCTTTATTAACAAAAAAGCTATGTAAAACCAAAGTATCCTATTGGATAGAAAAAACGATTTCTTATTACCTCTAAGAAATCGTTCTTTTTTAGTAGTTTAATGCTTTATTAAATTTTTCAATATCTTTCGTTTGCCCGACAACGAAGATAATATCATTGGGTTCGATATAGTCATTCGCTTTAGGGGCAAATGTTTTGGTTTTTCTTGTAATTAAGATTAAGTTAACACCATAGGTGTTACGTGGATTTAATTCCGAAATTAATCGATGCTCAAAATCTTTGTTAATCGACACTTTAACAACGGAGAAGTTATCGCCTAAAGAGTAGTAGTCAACGAAAGATTCGTTTTCTAGACGATTAGCAAGACCTAAACCAGCCATTCTTTGAGGAGAAATGACTTCATGAGCGCCGAGTTTCTTTAACACGGGAATATAGTACTCATTATCGACACGGACGGTTAAATGTTTAACTCCCATTTCTACAAGAATAACGGTAGTAAGAATCGTGGCTTGAATATTATTTCCATAGGCCACAATCGCGTGATCGACATGTTGCATATCTAATTCTCTTAAAGCTTTTTCATCGGTAGAATCAGCAATAAAGACAGTAGGAATAAAGCGAGAAGCAAGCTTCACTTTTCCTTCATCTTTATCGATGGCCATCACATCAGCGTC
>FR897045.1:164811-173369 GCA_000437235.1 Coprobacillus sp. CAG:826
GCGTCGTGTTTGGATAATTCTTCAACAATGGACATACCAAATTGTCCTAAACCAAAGACTGCAATTGTTTTTTTCATAAAAGTTTTCCTCCTATAATTAACCAATAACTAGGTTTTCTTCAATATAACGAACATGACCTTCTCTTTCATTATTTAAAGCGCTAGAGAATACGCTTAAGACGGTGATAGGACCGACACGGCCAAGGAACATTAATAGCGATAAAATAACTTTGCTTCCGTTAAATAAATTTGGGGTAAGGCTTTGCGTATAGCCCACTGTATTTAAAGCCGAGAATACTTCAAAAAATATCTTACCGGAAGCATGATTTACACCATGCGAACTTTCTATAATTTCAATGCCTAAATAACCCATAATAATAACTGCACAAGCAACGAAGATAAGGGCCATTGCACGCGTAATCGAGTTTTGCGAGATGGTTCGTTGAAATACAACTGGCTTTTTCCCGTGCATATAAGAGAAAATAGCTAAGATAATCGTGAAGAATGTCGTTGTCTTAATGCCACCACCCGTTGATAACGGGGAAGCGCCTACAAACATTAAGAATTCACAAATTAATCGTCCGGGATCGCTTAATAAATTCATATCATAGGTGGCAAATCCTGCGGTTCTGCACGAAACACTTTGGAAAAGCGCTTGTAAGAACGTCATTCCATTACGATATTCCGCTAACCACAAGGCAGCGGTTCCAAAAACAATAAGAATAGAAGTGGACAATAAAACAATTTTCGTGTAGCATGACCATTTTTTGGGTTTATGGTGTATCACATCGTCAATGACAGGAAAACCAATACCACCAATAACAATTAAAAGCATGGTAATGATATTAAGGGGAATATGCCCAGCATACGAAATTAAAGAATTATCGCCTACAATATCAAAGCCGGCGTTATTAAAGCTAGAAATGGAATGGAAGATTGAAATCCAAATACCATCAGAAACGCCATATTTTGGAATGAATATAAATAAGTAAAGCAATATTCCAATACCTTCTACAACGAATGTATAAAGAACAACTTTTTTAACGAATTTTAATACGCTTGCGAAATTTTCAAGGCTCAAGGCTTCTTTTAATACGAAGCGGTCCATAGCGCCAATTTTAACCCCAAGTGCTGATAAGAAAAATGTAAATAAAGTTATAAATCCAAGACCACCAATTTGAACTAAGAGAATCAAAACGATTTGCCCAAAGAGTGAAAGCGTTTGACTTAAATTGGCATAAGGAGTTAATCCAGTTACACATACTGCGGAAGTAGATAGTAATAGAGCATCCCAATAGTTTGCAAAACTTCCATTTTTATAAGACCACGGCATTGATAATAAAAAAGAACCCAAAAGAATAATAGTCGCAAAGCTAACTAAAACGAGAAGATATGGCGTTATTTTTCTTTTTTTCATAAAGTCACCTAGCCCCTCTCTTTCCTTCAAGGGTGCTTTCATTGTAGTACAAAAAAATGGAGTTGTCTATGCATGACCTTTTTGAAGAAAAATTACATCGAGAAATATCCCAGTTTTATCTTGCCTAGAAGGCAAGAAATAATTTTTCCTATTTTCAAAAAAACGCTTGCTTTTTAAAATAAGTTGTTGTAAAATTTTACAGCGTAATGTTCACGCGCGTTAAACATACGTACGCGTGCATTATGTGAGTAGGTGTGGAAGGATGAGTAGAAGCGATTCATCCAATAAAACCACAACACGGACAAAAATACTTGAAAGAAGGAGGAATGTCACGTGAGTAAAAAGATCGCAAAAGTCGTTAAACTTGAACTAATTGGCGGTGAAGCAAAACCAGGACCAAAACTTGCATCTGCAGGTATTGTCATGCCAAAGTTTTGTACAGATTTCAACGCTAAGACTGCCGACCGTCGTGGAGAAATCATTCCAGTAATCATTACTGCGTATGAAGACAAATCATTCGATTTCGTTATTAAAACTTCACCAGTTGCAGGCTTATTATTGAAAGCAGCCGGTATCCAAAAAGGATCAAGCAACGCTAAGACCACAAAAGTAGGTCACATTAGTAAAGATCAACTTCGCCAAATCGCGGAGTACAAAATGCCTGATCTCAACTGCAATGATGTAGAAGCAGCTATGAGAATCGTCGCGGGATCTGCGCGTAATATGGGCATTGTCATTGACGACTAAAAACACGTGGGAGGGAAAACCCCGTTAGAACCACCAAGGAGGAAATTATGAAGAAAGGTAAAAAGTATCAAGCGGCCGCAAAGTTAGTTGATTCTACAAAACTTTACACCATCGCTGAAGCAGCAGAATTAGTGAAGCAAACTTCTACTGTGAAATTCGATGCAACTATCGGCGTCTCATTCCGCTTGAATGTTGATCCAAAACAAGCTGATCAACAAATTCGTGGTACTTTAATTCTTCCGCACGGAAACGGAAAAACAAAGAAAGTACTTGCTATCACTAACAAAGTCGAAGAAGCTAAAGCAGCTGGTGCCGATTATGTTGGTGGAAAAGAAATGCTCGAAAAAATTCAAAAAGAAAACTGGTTTGACTTCGATGTTATCGTTGCGACCCCAGATATGATGGGAGAACTCGGTAAAATGGGTCGTGTCTTAGGTCCAAAAGGCTTAATGCCAAACCCAAAAGCTGGTACAGTTTCCATGAACATTGGTCAAGCTGTCCAAGAAATCAAAGCTGGTAAAGTAGAGTATCGTGTTGATAAAGAAGGAAATGTTCATGTGTCTATCGCACGTTGTTCCTTTGATACCGACAAGATTGTTGCTAACTTAACCGCTATTTGCGAGACTATCGTAAAAGTAAGACCTGCAGCAGTTAAGGGTACTTATATCAAAAATGCTGTTGTCCACACGACCATGGGCCCAGCAATCAAAATTACATTCGACGGTCGTTAATTAAGGAAAGCATTCAATATACCATAGACAGCAACGGCCAAGGGGCTTAATCATGTTGCCGAGGTAACGAAAATCATATAAAATTTTTTGATGGATCACTCATTGTATATTGAAGCCTCAATACAAATTTACAACAGGAGGTGTTTTAGATGAATCAAGATGTCTTAAAAGGCAAACAAGAGATCGTCTCTGAAGTTACCAATAAACTTCAAAAATCTGGATCTTTAACTGTCATTGAGTATCATGGTTTAACAGTTGCTGAAATCACCGATTTACGCCGTAAATTACGTGCTGAATCTGCTGAAATGACTGTTTACAAAAACTCTTTGGTACATCGTGCGATTAAAGACATGGGTTTAGAGATGGAATTCTTTGGACCTAACGCATTCATTTTCTCTGAAGACGTCGTTGCCGGACCAAAAATCATTGCAAAGGCCGCTAAGAAAAATGAACATCTTATCATCAAGGGCGGAATCGTTGACGGTAAAGTATTAACCGCTGACGAAATGAAAGTAATCGCTACCTTACCAGGACGCGATGGCTTAATTTCCATGCTCTTATCGTGCTTACAAGCACCTGTCCGCAAATTTGCTTGCGCTGTTCAAGCGATTGCTGACAAAGAAAACTAATTGTCAAATAGGAGGAAACAAACAATGGCAAAGTTAACAAATGAAGAAATTATTGCTTCTCTTAAAGAGATGACAATTCTTGAACTTCACGATTTAGTGAAGGCAGTTGAAGAAGAATTTGGCGTGACCGCCGCTGCTCCAGTCGCAGCTGCTGCTGCACCTGCAGAAGAAGAAGCTGCAAAAGGACCAACCGAAGTCAACTTAATCTTAAAGAGCTTCGGAACCGCAAAAGTTGCAGTTATCAAAGCAGTTGTTGCTATCACCGGTCTTGGCTTAATGGATGCTAAGAAATTAGTCGATGCTTGCCCAGCTACCATTAAGGAACACATCACACCAGTCGAAGCAGAAGAACACAAGAAAGCTCTTGTCGCTGCTGGCGCTGAAGTTGAAATTAAGTAATCAACTTACAATCTGTTTTAAGAACCTGCTTTTTAAAAGCGGGTTTTTCTCGCATTTAAGGGGGATTGAAAATGCCGCAATACTTTGATAATAATCCGGACTTAGCTTCCAAACCGAAGTACATTTCCTTTACTATCCAAGAACGGGATTTCTCCTTTAAAAGCGATATCGGTGTCTTTTCCAAAAATCAAGTGGACGAGGGAACAAAAGCTTTTCTAAAAGTTTTACTTACCCGTCCACTATCGGGAAAGATTCTGGATATGGGATGTGGATATGGAGCATTAGGATTAACACTAGCGAGCTTCTTTCCACAATCTACATTTGTGCTAGCTGATGTCAACGAGCGAGCCCTCGAGTTAGCACAAGAAAATCAAAAAAGGCTCCACCTCGAAAATGTTACTTGTATATTGAGCAACATTTACGAAAACATTACAGATTTATTCCATTCAATTGTGATAAACCCGCCAATTAGAGCTGGAAAATCAGTAATCTATGAAATGTTTCGCGGTGCTTATGAGCATTTGAATGATGACGGTTCTCTTTTTATCGTCATCCGTAAATCGCATGGTGCCCATTCGGCGCAAGCTTATATTGAAAAAGTCTTTGGCCAATGCCTTTTATTAAAAAAGGAAAAAGGGTACTACATTTATGAGGCGAAAAAAGAAAACAAAAACGAAAAATAGAGAGGTGTAATTATGAGCAAAAATGAAACAATTAAGTATTTAAACAACAATCGTATTGATTACTCTAAAATCAGTGGCACCTTACCACTTCCAAATTTAGTGGAAATTCAAACTGAATCTTTTAAATGGTTTATTACGCAAGGGATTAAAGAAGTCTTAGAAGACGTTTTCCCTATTGCAAACTATAGTGAAACCTTACAAATTGAATATGTAGATTGCCGTTTTGACCAACCTAAATATGATTATTTAGAATGCAAAGAACGCGACATGACCTATAGCGCACCATTACGCGTGACTTTACGTCTTCGTTTTAAAGAAACCGGAGAAATTAAAGAGTCCGAAGTATTTATGGGCGACTTCCCATTAATGACAAAAAGTGGAACTTTCATCATTAATGGTGCAGAAAGAGTTATTGTTTCCCAATTAGTGCGTTCTCCAGGCGCTTATATGTCCAAAACTATGGACAAGTCTGGAAAATATCTCTATGAAGGTGACTTAATTCCTACAAGAGGTACTTGGCTCCAATTCGAATCGGATCAAAAAGATGTTTTATCCGTTCGTATTGATCGTCAAAGAAAAATGTATGCCACAATTCTTTTAAAGGCTCTTGGCTTAGAAAATGACGCGGAAATTGAAGAACTCTTTGGTGTCCGCGATAACTTACATGGTACGCTCGAAAAAGATGCTGAAATTAATACAGCCCAAAAAGCATTGTATGAAATTTTCCGCAAATTAAAACCAGGTGAACCAGTAACTGAAGAAGGTTCTGCTAACTTCTTAGTACAAAAGTTCTTTGATCACAAACGTTATGATCTTGGTAGAGCAGGCCGTTATAAATATGCAGAAAAATTAGGTATTTACAATCGTTTAGTCGACCGCGTATTAGCGGAACCATTAGTTTCTGCTGATGGTGAAATCGTCTATCCAGAAGGTACCTTATTAACCAAAGAAATGGTGGAAGAATTAAGAGATGCGAAGTTCTTTGAACAAGGCGCTCACGTTCGCCACGTTTCAATTAACACCAATTTAGATAGTCACGATATCGTTAACTTCATCCATGTTTATGCAGATGAAAAGAGAACGATTATATCTCCAGTTGTTGGCACTGATTTAAATTTAACTGAACCATGTGTCACAATTCCAGATATTTTAGCGGTATTCTCTTACTTCATGAACATCATGGATGGCTTTGGCGCTACCGATGATATCGACCACTTAGGCAACCGTCGTGTACGTTGCGTAGGTGAATTAATTGAAAACCAATTCCGTATCGGTTTATCCAAAATGGGCAAAGCGGTGCGCGAAAAAATGTCCATTGCTGACTTAGAGAATGTTACACCACAATCCTTAGTGAACATTCGTCCTTTAACCGCAGCAATTAAAGAATTCTTCGCCACATCGCAATTATCACAATTTATGGACCAAACGAACCCACTTGCTGAATTAACGAATAAACGTCGTTTATCCGCATTAGGTCCAGGTGGCTTAACACGTGACCGTGCAACCTTCGATGTTCGTGACGTTCACTATTCTCACTATGGTCGTATCTGCCCAATTGAAACACCTGAAGGTCAAAACATTGGTTTAATTAATAACTTAGCCTCTTATGCTAAAGTTAATCGCTATGGATTTATTGAAACGCCATATCGTATTGTTGATAAAGAAACATGTCGTGTTTTAGATAAAGCAGTGTACTTATCTGCTGATGATGAAAGAGGACATATTATCGCTCAAGCTAACGTTAACTTAGGCGAAAATGGAGAAATTTTAGACGATCACGTCATTTCCCGTTTTGATGGTGAAAACGTAATCGCTGATAAAGATCAAATTGACTTTATCGACGTTTCTCCAAAACAAATCGTTTCTATCGCTGCTTCTTGTATTCCATTCCTTGAAAACGATGATACAACTCGTGCATTAATGGGTGCTAACATGCAACGTCAAGCGTTACCACTTTTAAGACCACACGCTCCATTCGTGGGAACAGGTATGGAACACGTGATTGCTCGTGACTCTGGTAGTGCTGTTGTTGCGGAAGAAGACGGCGTTGTGAAATATGTCGATTCTAAAAGAATTGTCGTCATTACCAAAGATGGCGGCGAACATGAATATCGTTTACAAAAATTTGGTCGTAGCAACCAAGGCACATGTATGAACCAAAAACCTATTGTTAAAGTAGGCCAAGAAATTCATACGAATGACGTTATTGCTGATGGTCCAGCTATGGATAATGGTGACTTAGCTTTAGGTCAAAACGTTACCATCGCCTTTATGACATGGAATGGTTATAACTATGAAGACGCTGTTATCATGTCGGAAAGACTTGTAAAAGATGATGTTTATACTACCATTCATATTGAAGAATATGATTTGGAATGCCGCGATACCAAATTAGGTGTTGAAGAAATCACTCGTGATGTTCCAAACATTAACGAAGATGCCAAAGCCTTCTTAGATGAACGCGGTATTATTATTCCTGGTGCAGAAGTAAAAGAAGGAGACATCCTTGTTGGTAAAGTTACACCAAAAGGACAAACCGAACCTACCCCAGAAGAAAAATTATTAATGGCTATCTTTGCGGAAAAAACCAAAGATGGCAAAGATTCCTCACTCCGTGTTCCACATGGTGGTGCAGGTATTGTTTTGGATGTTAAAACATTCTCTCGTAAAAATGGTGATGAATTAGCGCCAGGCGTTAACGAAGTCGTTCGTGTCTACATCGTCCAAAAGAGAAAAATCTCCGAAGGTGATAAGATGTCTGGACGTCACGGTAACAAAGGTGTTATTTCCCGTATTTTACCAGTAGAAGATATGCCATTCTTACCTGATGGTACCCCAATTGATATTATGTTAAATCCGTTAGGCGTTCCTTCTCGTATGAATATTGGTCAGATTCTTGAAATCCATTTAGGTATGGCTTGTAAAAAGTTAGGATTAAAAATTGCTACCCCAGTTTTTGATGGTATGTCCAATGATGAAATCTTTGACTTAATGGCTAAAGCTGGTATGGAAAAAGATGGTAAGACCATTCTTTATGATGGCCGTACGGGTGATCGTTTTGATGAACGTATTTCTGTCGGTGTCATGTATATGATTAAACTTGTACACATGGTTGATGATAAGTTACACGCCCGTGCAACTGGACCTTATTCCTTAGTTACACAACAACCTCTTGGTGGTAAGGCGCAAAATGGTGGACAAAGATTTGGTGAAATGGAAGTTTGGGCCCTTGAAGCTTATGGTGCCGCTCACATCTTACAAGAAATCTTAACCATTAAATCCGATGACCGTGTGGGTCGTAAGAAAACTTACGAAGCCATTATTAAACAACGTGAAATTCCAAAGTCCGGAATTCCAGAAGCTTTCTTAGTTTTACAAAAAGAATTGCAAGGTCTTGCAATTAACGTCAAACTCTTAGACCAAGAAGGTCAAGAAATTGATGTTTCTGCTATCTCTAAGCAAAACGAAGCTGAAGAAAGAAAAATTTCGAAAGATCTTCGTGATATAACAAGTGAAATTGTTATCGAAGATGAAAACGAAAGAGAATAGGAGGAGGTAAAGATATGTTTGATGTTAGACGTTTAGCCGCTATTCAAGTTGGTTTAGCCTCTCCAGAACAAATTCGTGCATGGTCGCATGGTGAAGTGAAAAAACCTGAAACCATCAACTACCGTTCACAAAAGCCAGAAATGGGTGGTCTCTGCTGTGAAAAAATCTTTGGACCAGCAAAAGACTACGAATGCCATTGTGGTAAATATAAGAAAATTCGTTTCCAAGGTATCACATGTGAAAAATGTGGTGTTGAGGTTATTTCTAAAGAAGTACGTCGTGAGAGAATGGGACATATTGAACTTGCCTCTCCATGTACCCATATTTGGTATCTAAAAGGTATTCCTTCTAGAATGGGATTAATTTTGGATGTTTCACCCAAACAATTAGAAGAAGTTGTATAT
>FR897046.1:0-14490 GCA_000437235.1 Coprobacillus sp. CAG:826
TAGGAGTAACACCGTTATAGGCTTCTAAAAGAATTATATAACGATTTGTTAAAAATAGAATGATTTTATCAATTGTTTTTTACATTAAATTTAATTCGTGTTTTTTAAAGAAAAAATTAGGAATTTTTCATTTTATTTCGTATACGCAATAAATAAAAAAATTCCTAAAAAATAATTTATTTTCTTCATTTATCATATTTTACACTTCTAAAATTTCATGAAATAATTTATCTATACTTGTTCATGTTTTTTTCCACGTGTGATAAGATAAAAAAGGAGATAAAACCATGGAAAAATATAGCGTAGTGACATTAGAAACATCTAAAGAAGGCATGGAAGTAATTCAAAAGAATTATGCCTCGTTTTTATTAAGCGATATAAAGTTAGATTACGTTCTCTTTCAAGCTAAAAAAGATAATTTAGTAATCACTTGCTATCAATCAAAAAAATCCTCAGTTTATAAAATTGTTTTTCAAGGGCCAAATGCCACTAGCGAAGCCGAGCTATATCAAGCTTATGGTACGCTTCACTTTCCTATCGAAAAAAAGGATATTGAATATGATGATACGGGTGATCAAATCGGATCCGATGAAGTCGGCGTAGGAGATTTCATTAGTCCGATGATCGTCTGCGCTGTTTATATGAAAAAAGAAGACTATGACTTCGTTAAAAAAAGTGGAATTACCGATTCTAAAAAATTAACCGACCAAAAAATTATGGAAATCGTGCCGCCTCTTTTAGATCATTTCACTTTTTCTTTGATGGTATTAACACCTATCAAATATAACGAAATGGTAGATAAAGGCTTTAATTTAAATAAATTAAAAGCGTGGCTACATAATCATGCTTTATATAACGTAAAAGAAAAATCGCATCACATCACTCCTATATATGTCGATCAATTTTGTGAAGACTATTTATATTATCGATACTTAGAAGATGCTGATCATATTGTAAAAGGCATCACTTTTAAAACCAAAGGTGAAACCCATTATCCTTCTGTTGCTTTAGCTTCTTGCTTTGCCCGTTATTACTTTTTAAAATATATGCAAGATGCAAGCGAACGCTTAGGGGCTACTATACCGCTTGGAGCATCTAAAGATGTTACAGAATTTGCTTATCAATTCTATTTAAAACAAGGCGATTCTTTTTTAGATAACTATACCAAAAAGAATTTTAAAAACTATAACGAAATAAAGGAACGCAAATAGCGTTCCTTTTACTTTCTTAATCTTTCTAAAACGGCTTTAAAGTCGTCAGGTAATGGGACTTCAAACGTCATTTCTTTTTGGGTTCTTGGATGGATAAAGGTAATACGATAGGCGTGCAGAAGTTGGCCGTTTTGGAATAAAAGATTTTTCTTTTTTCCATATAAAGGGTCGCCTTCTAAGGGATGTCCGATATAATGCATATGAACGCGAATTTGATGCGTTCTACCCGTAAATAAACGGACACTTACTAAAGTATACTGGTTAAAGCGTTCTTCTACATGGAAGAAAGTAATCGCTTCTTTTCCGTTTTTTACGTCCACCGCCATTTTTAATCGATCGTAAGGATCTCTTCCAATAGGCGCGATAATCTTACCATCATCTTCTTTAATTACACCTTTACATAATGCGTAATATTCGCGGTGCATCGTTTTATCTTTTAATTGTTTAGCGATTTCGTTATGGGCAAAATCATTTTTACAAACAACGAGTAACCCCGAAGTGTCTTTATCAATACGATGAACAATTCCTGGTCTTTCTACCCCATTAATGCCGCTTAAATCCGTACAGTATCCTAATAAAGCGTTCACTAACGTACCTTCATGATGTCCATTAGCAGGATGTACGACCATGCCTCTAGGTTTATTAATGACCATGAGATCTTCATCTTCATAAACGATATCTAAAGGAATATTCTCTTTTTTCATTTCAGATGGTACGAGTTCTTTTTCTTCATATTCTACCACGTCATTTTCTTTTACGCGGTAGGATGGTTTTTCATTTTTACCATTGACCCAAATATGACCTTCATCAAACAAGATTTCAATATGATTTCTCGTCTTTGATAGTGCGATAGATAAGGCTTTATCTAAGCGCATGCCGAGCGTTTCCTCAGGCATTGTCACTTTTATTCTCGGGTTCATTTTTTTGCCTCACTTCATCTAAAATCATAAATAGCATTAGCAAAAATACACCAATGACTAAGCTCATATCTGCAACATTAAATACTGGGAAATTATAGGCATCAAATAAGCGGAAAGCTAAGAAATCAATAACCCCTTTTCCAGAATGGATATTGTTAGGAAATACTTGCATAACACGGTCAATCATGTTGCCTGCACATCCCGCGAGCATGAGAAGAATACTCATGCGGTAGCGGAATGAAATCGTTTTGTATTTTAAAGCTAAATAAGTAATAAATCCAATGGTTCCAACAACGGAAATAATGGCTAAAATGGCTGGATGCTCTTCAAATAAAGACCACGCCGCCCCTAAATTCCAACTTAATTTAATGGTAAAGAAATTAGGAATCACCGTAATATTTGTGTCGTTATAGTAAACGAGAAGTTTGGTTACTTGGTCGATCACAAAGATTAACGGCGCAACCCATAAGAAAGATTTAAGCCACCATTTGATAGCGTTTAAAAATCTATTCTCCTTCTTCATCATTATACTCCTTTAAGACATCGTAGCAGCGGTCACAAACATGAGTTTCAAGAACATCATGGACGTGATCCACATAATTCCAGCAACGGTCGCAGCGGACACCATTATGTTTTTCAACATGGATGGTTTCATTGTCTTTCATTTCGTCTACGATGGTCATCTTACTTACAACAAATAGACGGGCTAATTCATCTTCCGATAAACTTTGAAGTTGTTCTTTTAAAGCCTTATCAGCCACATACGCATATACATGAGCTTCTTGAGCAGAGCCAATTTGACCTTCGCCACGTTTCACTTCCAAAGCCTTTAAAACATCATTACGGAAAGATAAGAATTTCGCATAATCTTGTAATAGATATTCATCATAGAAATGCGTTTCTTCTGGATAATCTAATAAAGCACAATATTCGCCTTCATGATTTGGATCGTTTTGGAAAACTTCTTCCATCGTGAAGGAAAGAATTGGTGACCATAAGCGCATTAAGATGTCTAAGCAACGATCAATGACGGTTTGGACTTGTCTTCTACGTAAAGAATTTTCTTTATCGCAGTATAAGACATCTTTATTGACATCGAGATAGAAGCTCGATAAGTCACTACTCATAAAGTTCATCATGGCACTAGTGGCACTGACGAAGTCATAGTGATCCATCGCTTGAATAACGGTATTCTTCACTTTTTCTAACGTTGCTAAAATCATTAAATCTAAGAAAGCAAATTCTTTAGTAGCGTCTTTTTTACGATTGAAGTCGAATAAGTTGCCTAACATGAATTTAAAGGTATTACGAATCTTACGATAGCTTTCGGAGACACGTTTGACCATGTCTTCACCAAAGCGAACGTCGGATTGATAATCAACACTTGCAGTCCATAAGCGTAAGATATCGGCACCATAAATAGATGCCATCTTCATTGGATCGACACCATTTCCTTTGGATTTAGACATTTTTTCACCAATGGAGTCTTGAATAAAGCCGTGGCTAACGACTTGTTCATAAGGCGCATGACCTAAAACAGCGGTGGAAATAATTAAGCTTGAGTTAAACCATCCACGATATTGGTCACTACCCTCTAAATATAAATCGGCTGGATGTTTGAATCCGCGTTTCTTTAAAACGGCAATAGAAGAAGAACCGGAATCAAACCAGACGTCCATAATATCGGTTTCTTTGGTATATAAACCATTTGGAGAATGCTCATTATGGTAGTTTTCTGGAAGTAATTCTTTTGCTTCTTTTAAGAACCAAACGTTAGAACCGAATTCTTCAAATAATTGAGCGATATGTTCAAAGACATCTTTATCAATAATTGGAGTTCCATCTTCGCAGTAGATAATAGGAATAGGTACACCCCACGCTCTTTGACGAGAAATACACCAGTCACCACGATCTTTAATCATGTTATGGATTCTTGTTCTTCCCCAAGCAGGTGTCCAAGAAACTTTATCGATTTCTTTTAATAATTGTTCACGAATGGGATCAATGGAACAGAACCATTGTGGAGTGGCTCTAAAGATTAATGGTTTATTGGTTCTCCAGTCATGAGGATAACTATGGACAATCTTCGTCGCTTTTAATAAAGCGCCACAGGCTTCTAATTTTTCTAACACTTTCGCGTTAGCGTCTTCATAGAACATACCTTTTAAGTCTTCGCCTGCTTCTTCCATCATATAGCCTTTACTATCTACTGGACATAAAGGTTCAAGATGATATTTCACACCCACTTTAAAGTCATCTTCACCATGACCTGGAGCGGTATGGACGCAGCCTGTACCGGCATCGCTGGTGACGTGATCACCTAAAATGATGATGGACTTACGATCGTAGAATGGGTGTTTGGTTTCAATATATTCTAAATCTTTTCCTTTGACTTCTTTTAAAAGGGTAACTTCTTCAAAACCAATTTCGTTTTGAATGGCATCTTTTAAGTCTTCTAAGAAAACAAATTTTCCTTTTTCGGTTTGATAAACACCATAGGTAAAATCAGGATTTAAGCAGATAGCTAAGTTCGCTGGAATGGTCCAAGGTGTTGTGGTCCAAATAATAAAGGAAGTATCGTTATCTAAAATACCTTTTCCATCGGTAACTTTAAAGGCAACATAGATAGCGTGAGAAGTGATATCCGCATATTCAATTTCTGCTTCTGCTAAAGCAGATTCACTACTTGGTGACCAGTAAACCGGTTTAAGTCCTTTAAAAATATAACCTTTTAATGCCATGGTTGCGAAGACACGAATTTGTTCTGCTTCGTATTCATGTTGTAAGGTCATATAACGATGATCAAAATCACCTAAAACACCTAAACGTTCAACTTGCTTCATTTGTCTTTCCACTTGGGACAAAGCAAAAGTTTCGCAGTGTTCTCTAAACGTGACGATTGGAGTAGTTTTTCGATTAATACCTTTTTTCGTAATCACGTTTTCAATTGGTAAGCCATGGGTGTCCCATCCTGGAATAAATGGGGTGTAATAGCCACGCATGGATTTATAACGAATAATAAAATCTTTGAGTAAGTGATTAAGCATATGTCCACAGTGGATATCTCCATTTGCGTATGGAGGACCATCATGTAACATATATTCTTGATTTCCTTTGTTCTTTTCTAACATTTTAAAATAGAGACCATCGGTCAACCATTTTTCCACTAAGATTGGTTCTTTGGCCGCCAAATTACCACGCATTTCAAAACCGGTCTTTGGCATTCTTAATGTTTTCTTTAATTCCATTTTTTAAAATCTCCTTTCAAAAATAAAAAAAAGCATCCTTATCTAAGGACGCTCATCACGCGGTACCACCTTAGTTCTAAAGCAAAAAATAGCTTTAGCCCTCATTACGTTTAACGCACGTTACGGATTCATATACTTTTATTTCCATGAATCAACTCCAAAGTGATAATACCATTGCTTATCGATGAACTTTCACCGTACTTCATCTCGCTACTAGATAAGGGATAATGATATCGCGTCTTTTTCTTCGTTTTTACGTGAATATTATTGCATGATTTATAAAATAAATCAATGACTTATTTATTGTTCGTAGCGATGCACGGTTAAAGTGATATTTAAATTACCATTTCTTGTTCTTAATTCATCCATCAATGCTTTTTGTTCCTTCATGTTTTTCATTCTAACATGATAGCTGTGCTCAAACATTGTTCCAAAGTCACAGGTTTTCACTCTTTTTAAATAATAAGTGTCGCAGAAACGGGCTAAAACTTCATCAAACACTTCATCATAATTTAAATCTTCAGGAACAAGAATTTTTAACGTCATTTCTTTTTTGCTACCCTCTCCAAAATGTAAAAGAGATAACAAAACAACAATCAATAAGAATAAAACTGTTAAAATAGCGGCCGCTAAAACGTAACCTAAACCGATTACAAGCCCTAATGCTACACTTAAGAAAAGATACGTAATATCTTCCGTATTTCTTTGTTCACTACGGAAACGTGTTAAAGCAAAAATTCCCGCTAAAGAAATACCACCTGCAATATTATCGCGGACAAAATAAATAATTACAGACACTACCATTGGAAGAAGTAAAAGGGTGATAGGAAAATCTTTTGTATATCCTTCTTTTCTCTTCTTCAAACAATAAGTTAAAGCGAATAAAATACCAACAATTAAGGATAAACCAAAAATTAAAATGCAAGTTTTAAATTTAAAACTTGATTCTACAATAGAATCAAATGCGGATAAAAAAATCATACTCGACAACTCCTTTTTTTCATCACATATTTTTGATACTCGTGGCCATATTTAGAAAAACTCGTTTTATAAATTTGATGACTCGCTAATAGATGCGCTAGCCATAACGGCATCGCATTTTCGAATTTAATTTCCATAATAATTTGGTGCGAGTTTAATAAAGCATCGCCACCTTCTTTATCGAAATCAAAATCATCTCGACGCGTTAAAATATTGCGATCAAACGTCATTCTTAACGTCGGATCTTCTTTCCCTTTTAACGCTAATCGTTCGTAAGATAAAAACAATTTGGGAGCAATTTCATATTGTTCAAATAAATAAATGAATTCTTTCATTACTTGTTGAGAAAAGGCATTATAGACATTCAGAACTTGTTTATTTTTTAAAAAAGTCTCTAAATCTTCTTTTGTAAAATGAACACGCCTTTTAAAAACAATGCCTTCTGCTTTCTTTTTCATTTCTAAATAATAGGAATCTTTTTGATCATCATACGTACCATATTTACGAATCCTAACTTTTTCTTTATAAGTAGGCCCCATAGTGGATAAATGAATGAGTTGATTTTGTTCAGTATCCATATAAATGTTACGAATCAAATACCAACTACCATTAGGGCAAAATGCATCATAATCAAAATAAGCGGCGGTTTCCTTTAATAGCACATGCATCTGTTCTTCAGTAATTAAAAACTTCATTTCTTTACGACAAAATGTCGATAGTGCCAAAAAAATCACCTACCTTTTTTATTCATCCAAACATGATAAACGTTTGATTAGAATACACTAACTATACGCAAAAGTGGCTTAAATTGCAAGATTTTTTAATTTTAATGTACAATTACGACCAAAAAAGAATGAAATAAGATGATATTTCACTCTTATTATTTTTCAATTTTTTTTGCATACGAAAAGACTTTCTTTATTAATGTCAGAAAAAAGATGAAAATGAATTACCTTGTTTTTTTCGGCGTGAATAAATAGATGTTTTGATCGAGTTTAATTCTTTCTCCATCTAAAGCATAAATCACACCACTTAAAAAGTCGATGACACGATATTTATCTTTCGTGATTAGATTTCCAACATTCACAATTACAGCTTGATCTAATAAAAGATAATGTGCGACATCTTGCGCTTCCATATAGGTCATCAAAGTAAATACACGTGGGGTTTTTCTTTTTTTCTTCGAACTGGTATCCTCTTCTAGAGCGACTTTCTTTTTAGAAGTTGTGATTTCTTCTTGATCGTCACTTGAAGGAATTAACCATTTTTTAATGGCTTCTTTCACGGATTTCATCTTTTTCACCTACTTGACTAAAAGAAATTTTTTAAAGTTTTTAAGGCATTTTTTTCTAATCGTGATACTTGCGCTTGTGAAATATTGAATTCGTTAGCAATTTCTAATTGCGTTTCTCCTTCAAAATAGCGTTTACGAATAATCATTGATTCCACTTCATCTAATGATTTTAAACCTTCTTCTAAGGATAATGAGTTGAGGAGCGTAGATGTCATATCGTCAGGTGACGCTAAAACATCCATTAGCTCCATCGACTCATCAAAGTCATTGTATAAAGGTTCGCTTAAAGATACGACACCGGCAATTGCGTCAAAGCACTCCACTATTTCAAAATAACTAACGCCTAAGGCGTCTGCGATCTCTTGATAGGATGGTTCTCGTTGATGAACAGCAATAAAATCTTCTTTGGCTTTGAGTGCTTTATAGGCGCGGTCTTTAATTTGTCTTGATACACGTAAAAACGAACTATCTCTTAGATAACGACGCATTTCCCCAAGAATCATGGGTACCGCATAAGTTGAGAATTTGACGTCGTGTTCTAAAGAAAAGTTCTCAACTGCTTTCATTAAACCGACAACACCGATTTGAAATAAATCATCTAAATTATCCACTCGCTTACTGAATTGATTCACAATGCTTAAAACCAGTTTTAAATTTCCCATGATAATTTCATCTCGTACTGCTAAATTTCCCTTTTGATACTCTTCGATTTTCTTTCTTGTTTCATCCGAAGAAAGAACATGAAGAGATGCCGTGTCCACACCCGTAATTTCTACCTTGTGTTTCGCCAATGCAAAGATCTCCTTTGCATATAGTTTGGCTAAAAATTATTTATGTAAACCGACTTTGAGTTTTTTTAGTATTTTCTTTTCTAATCTAGAGATATAGGACTGCGAAATACCTAAATAAGCCGCTACTTCTTTTTGTGTCATTTCTTCTTTACCATTTAAACCAAAACGCATGCTTAAGATTTCTTGTTCTCTCGGTTTAAGTTTTGCGATTTCATCCAAAAGATTTTCTTTTTCATCGTCTTGATTCATTTCTTCAATAACTTCATGAGAATCTAGGCTCAAGATATCGGACAATAATAACTCATTCCCATCGTAATCACGGTTTAGGGGCTCATCGAGACTAACTTCATTCTTTTGTTTCGATTTTTTTCGTAAATACATGAGAATTTCGTTTTCTATACATCTTGAAGCATAGGTGGCTAATTTAATATTTTTATCACACTTAAAAGTGGTAATGGCTTTAATTAAGCCGAGCGTTCCAATACTAATTAAATCTTCTAAATTGTACAAATTATTTTCGTAGCGTTTGGCTACATAAACCACTAAACGAAGATTGTGTTCAATGAGCGTATTGCGCGCTTTTAAAGAACCTTTGCGGTATTCTTCAATGGCTTCTTGCTCTTCTTCTTTCGATAGTGGGGCCGGTAGTATTTCTTTACCATTAATATAAAGAACACTACCTTTAGAGAAGAAAAACTTTTTAATTCTTTCTAAGAGTTTTATCATAATCTAATTTAAATAGGCGTTGAGTAAACATTCACACCCATTAAAATCCTCCTTGCGATCGACAAGTGCAACGTAAACAAACGTCTTTTCGTCTTTTTCTTTTAACGATAATAAAGCTTCCTCTAGCGTAATTTTCCCTTCTTCTTGCATCGCTTCATACGTCATGGTTTCTTTCGTATTTTTGATTGGAAATGGCCAGTTTTTCTTTAGGCAAAAGATGACCGGTACACCTTTATACTTTAACGTATTTCCCGTATCAAAATAGCAACGGAACTTAGCTCTTTTTCCTTCTACCATTAAAATTGCATCCATTTTATAGTTTTTCAAATGATAGATAGCGTCTACCGCTTTTATCACAAAGAATTGGATGACTAAAAATAATGGAATTACGAGTATACTTAACATCCCTCGCGGCGCATGAAGAGTAAAAACAAAATGATAAAGGCTAGCGTCTTCGGTGATGAGACTCATTAATATGGCTAAACCATAATAACAAAAGTAATAGCATAATAAGGGACTTAGAAAGTGTTTCTTAAAAAACAGAACAAAAATTAATACGTGAACTAAAAGAATAATAATAGCCGCAATCCACCAGCGGAAATAAATGCAAAATATGATAGGACATGTTAATGTAACGAGCTTGAAACCACCCCTTTTTTTGAATCGATTTGTCGACACTCTGTTTACAAAGAATACACTCACCAGACATAAAAGAATGTGAGCTACCACCATTAAGTCCAAGTAGACATTCATGCTGCATCACCTAGATGTATCTTAATAAAAGATAAGGAAATAAAACGTCGAAAAAAAGTGGCAAGCGCCACTTTTTCATTTTTCGATTCAATTGTTATTTTAGAAACGATCGCCTTTTAAGAAGTTTGGAAGAATGGATTCATCTTCTTCACTTTCTTCGTCTTCTTTTTCTTCTACTTTTTCTTCAACGATGACTTTTGGTGCAATAGGTTGCATGGTTGGTACGGCGGTAAAGTCATATTCTTCCGCAAAGTCAGTAGCGATAACACTGACAAGCATTTGATCGGCTAATTCAGGGTTAATAGAAACGCCGAATTTCATATCTAAATTACCACCGGCAGCTTCCATAATGTTATTGGCGGCTTCTTGCGCCTCATATAAGGAAACGTTGGTACCACATGTTACTGAAATAATTGCACTTCTTGCCCCTTGAATAGAAACTTCAAGTAATGGAGAAGCAATGGCCGAGGTAGCGGCTTCTTGGGCTTTATTCGGTCCACTTCCCATACCGAAACCAATTAAGGCAATACCGGCATTACGTAAGGTATTATTGACATCCGCAAAGTCGAGATTAATTACCGCTGGCATTAAAATTAAGTCGGTTACTGTTTTTACCGATTGCGCTAAAACTTTATCGGATTCGGAGAATGCTTCGGAAACTGGACATTGTCCGTTCATCATTAATAATTTATCATTAGAAACAACGATAATTGCATCCACATTTTCTTTTAATTTGCTTAAGCCTTCTACGGATTGAGAAATTCTCTTCTTTCCTTCAAAGCCAAATGGACGTGTCACAATAGCGACGGTTAAAGCGCCTTCTTCGCGAGCAATACGAGCGATAACTGGAGAAGCACCCGTACCGGTTCCTCCACCCATACCTGCAGCAATAAAGACCATGTCCGCACCGCGAACGATATCACGAATTTCATTTTCACTTTGTAAAGCAGCAGATTCACCAACAGCAGGATCTCCACCTGCTCCTAAGCCTTTATAAGAATCGTTTCCTAAGACTAAACGATTGCGAGCTTTTGATGTACTTAAAGCTTGTTTATCCGTATTAGCTACATAGAATTCAATGGCCGAAATATTTTCATCAATCATGCGGTTTACGGCATTATTACCAGCGCCACCGACACCGATAACAATAATTCTAGCAACCGGTTCAAAATTATCTAATTCAGTTCCATCCATCGTTATTTCCTCCTATAATTCGTCATCTAGCATATCCACTTTTGTGGTTTTAATTTTTCTTGTTTTTTCACCTGTAGGTGTAGTTTCTTCTTCCATGTCTTCTAATGGTTTTTCTGAACCTACAATCAAAATAGCACCTAAACAATTGGTAAAGGTTGGATTTCTCGCTCCTAAAGAAGTCGGAACAACCATGTGCAAATCTTTACATTCAAGTTGCTCTTTTAGCATGGAACTTAAACCATGGAATTGGGTTCCGCCACCCACTAAAATAATGGGAAGACGAGGAATTGCTCCACCAAATTGGGTTGCTAATTCATGAATGGAATAACTGAGTTCATTTGCGTATTCATGAATCGCATTACCTACGGCTTCACGCCAATCAGCATAATTGACGTTTCGTTTTTCTTTTTTATCCTTATTCACAACTGTAAATAGTGGAGCTTTAAAAGCATATTCTTGTTCGTCAAAGCCAAAGAGTTCTTTGAGTTGTTGCGCATTTTTAAATTCAATTTCAAATTGCGAAACCAGTTTTTCCGTAATGGAGTCAAGTCCGCGATATTCAAAAGTCGAAGCAATGACTTGTTTACTTCCAATTAAAGAAATTGTTGTCATTCTTGCGCCAATATCGATTAAAAGAAAATCATTGGGAATGGTTTTACTTTGTTTAGCAATGGCTAATGCACAATAAGGCGCTACTAGCATTTTGGCATATTGAATATTAGCTTGTCGATAAGCCTTTTTATGCGATTGGACTAAATGAATTGGTAAAACGTGTAATTTTGCTTTAATCGTTACACTATTGGAAGTTTCTCCAATCGGTGGATTCATATGGGTTTGCCCTTGGTCTAAGATAAAAGCATCGGGCAAAATATCGATAATCATGGAGCCATCGGTTGTTTTTGCTTTAGAAACTTGTGAAATTACGTTTTCAATGTCTAATTTAGCAATTTTTCCTACTGGAGAAACAACACTAGTGGTTTGAGAATGTTCAAAAACTTCAAAGCCAAGAGGAGGGACGATAACGACGTATTTTGAGACGGAATCGTTTAAAGAACTTTCTCCTTCTTTAATGGCTTGTGATATGGCTTTATTGACCAAAGCTGAATCACGTATTTCACCATCAATAACGGCTTTTTCATCTAAAGGGGCCATGGCCTTTTTTAATACGACGACTTCCCCATCTAATACATAACCGACAACATACTTAACTGCGCGTGAAGATATTTCAATCGCACCTATGATATTTGGTTTCATCTTAAGACCCCTTTCTTATCGAGTCGATAATAAGCACTTATTTTCCTTACCATCATAAGTACAAACAGTGCTCGTATACATTAACTCATTTATTGTATCATGATTATAATAAATAACGTTAGTTTTTTTGTCGCTATCAACATTATTTTTTATATTCCATTTAATATTTGCAATAATCTTTTCCCATCGAGATTCTTCTAAAAAGTAGGAGAACGTTTCATCACGAAGTAAAATCCGGTGATAAATTTGATTTTCTCCTAGAAAATAAAAGCCGAAGAATAAGTGTTGTTTATTCTTTGAATAAACGATTTCAAAATAATCAGCTTCTTTTAAAACGTGGGGTTGAATTTCTTTTAAATGACGGAATAGTTCTTTTCTTCTTTCCACATCTTCAACTTCTTTACTTCCCATTTGAGTTTTAAAAGATAAATCAGAAATTGCAACAGGAACGTCATTTTCTTTAAAATCATAGGTTGAATTTGGATGTTCTTTTTTAAATTCATCCAAAAAAGTATCATTCGAAAGATAATACTTCATTTCACCATTCTCTTCTTTTTTTAAAACCGCAGCGATTTCGTCCACTTCCATCTCTAGTCCAAAAAGTTTCCAAGTAACTGAACAATCATTAATGTATTCTTTCTTTTTGATTTCGTTTTCTAATTTCTTGGCGTCAATAAAAAGCAAAGGAGTCCCTTTTTTATAATTTGCATAGGAAAGGACTTCATCTATAGTTAGAAGATGATTTCCTTGAATCGTGGTATTTCTCGCTGAAAAAACAGGTAAGAAAGGGGCAATGCAAAGAGAAACAAGGATTAAAGAAAAAACGACAAGACGAAAAATAAAGGATTGTTTCTCCGATTGTTTTTTTTCTTGTCTCTTTTTTTCAAAAGCCGCAATTCTTTCTTCACTAACGCTTGTGAGTAGTTCCTCTTCCATGTCTTTCTAAGTCCTTTGTTTCAATTTCTATTTCAAGTAAAATAGTATATTTATTATATACTATCGCTTGAATGAAGTAAACGAAATTCATGACTTCTTTTTTGGAAGCGCCTTCTTCAATTTCTAAAAAATTCGCGTGCTTTTCACTAATTTTTACTTTTCCTTTTTTGAATCCTTTTAGCCCTGCTTGTTCAATAAAATAGGCAGCTTTCCCCTCTTTTGGGTTTTTAAATGTGGATCCTAAGGTTCGAATTCCTTGTGGTTGATGCTCTATTCGATAAATGTGATTCTTTTCTTTTGTCGCTAATATTTCTTTTTTATCCCCTTTTTCTAGACGAAATTTAGCGCGTAAAATAATGCCTAAATCTTCATGTTGAAAGCGAGAGGAACGATAAGAAAAATCAAGATTTTCTTTAGAATAAATAACACATTCTCCATGATCTAACATGCATAAAACATCTTCTAGTCTATCGGAAATGGTATCATGAAAGGCACCTGCGTTATTATAGATAGCACCTCCTACTTCGCCAGGAATATCACTTAAACCCGTAAAATGAAGATATCCTTGCTCTATCATCATTCTTGATAAGACCGCTAAAGAAACACCAGCATCTACAATAACGTAATCATTTATTATCTGTATGTTTTTCATAGCGATATGGACCGCTACTGTATTTTGATATTCATCTTCAAATAGAAGATTACTTCCTTTTCCATACACAAAATACGATAAACCGAATTGATGGACTTTCTGTAAGGTTTTATAACATTCTTCTATACTATGAATTTCAATTTTGGCATCCACTTTTCCACCGATTTGAACATATGAACTTTTCTTCATCGGGTAATCAACATATATTCTTTTATCTATCATTTTTTTCAATTTCTTTTAAGATGAGTACACTTGAATCGAGGTTTTTAAAAGTCTTTAAACTCTCATGCATTTTATATAATTGTGAGGGATTATTTTTTAAATCACGAAGGATAGTTAAAAGATCTTCTTCCGTAATACTCCTTTCTTTTACACTTTTTGCTCCACCAATGGAAACAAAATATTTTGCATTTTCATCTTGATGATGGTGTTTTACATAAGGAGAAGGAATCAATAACATAGGGATTTTTAAATAAGCCGCTTCCATTACACTTGTGGCGCCCGCTCGCATAATGATAAGCGACGCTCTT
>FR897046.1:14507-45104 GCA_000437235.1 Coprobacillus sp. CAG:826
CTCTTGCCATATATAAAGAAAGTTGTTCCGTGTACATTAGTAAACGTGTTGATTTTCCCCACGTCATCTTTTTTGCATCTTCATAATATTTCTTCCCTGTAATCACAATGAACTCATCTTCTATATGTTTTGATACTTGACTCATCATTTCTAATAACGTCATAGAGCCTAGACTACCCGCGACAAAAAGAATGCGGAAAGGAAGCGGATGGTATTCCTTTTTTTGATAAGTCAAAGCCTCTATTGCTCGAGGGTTACCATAGCAGAAAACCTTTTTTTGATATTTTTTGTTAACATTTAAGTTGGGAAAGCAACTAAATAACGCTTTCGCGTATTTTAAACTATATAAATTAGCGTCTCCCAATATAGCGTTTTGTTCATGAAGATAATAAGGAATTTTCTTTTTCTTAGCTAAAATAGCTACGATAAAAGTAATAAATCCTCCCCCTAAAATCACCGCATCAAATCCATCCATCTTTTTTTCTAATTCTTTCATTTTAGTAACTAGCGTTTTCATTTGAAGTGGATGCTTTTTATAATAACTGGCTTGCGTGGGTAACGATAAATAAATTTTATCAACGTCTTCATCTTTTAATAAACGCTCTTCAAAGGATTTAGCTAAAACTAAATACGTAACATCATGACGTTTTTTTGCCTCTTTTAAAAGGCTATACATGGGATAAACATGCCCTCCACTACCGGACCCGACGAAGAGTATGCGCATATTCGTTCTCCTTTCTTCCTCTTGATAAAATTAAGCCTAGAGAAAACATCGTTACCGATAAGGATGACCCTCCATAGCTTATAAAAGGTAAAGTAATTCCTGTTACTGGGAAAAGAGCGACAACTACACCTAAATTGATAATCACTTGAATTAAAATTACACCTAATAGTCCCGTAATTAAAAAAGTATCAAACGGATCTTCCACGTTTTTAGCGTAGCGAAAGCCAAAATAAAATAGCATGGCAAATAAAACTAATAACAATAATCCACCAATTAAGCCAAATTCCTCTACCACGATAGAAAAAATAAAATCCGTTTGTGGCTCTGGTAAATAGAAATGCTTTTGATAACTATTGAGTATTCCCTTTCCTAGTAGCGCCCCTGGTCCCATTGCGTACATCGATTGAATAATTTGAAAGCCACTTCCTAATGGATCACTCCAAGGATCAAAATACGATAGAATACGGTCAAAACGATAAGGGGCAATCAAAATTAAAACCACCATCATCACAATACCCAGTACGCCCATGATAATAAAATATTTTAGTGGTAATTTAGAAGTAAATAACAGTAATACCACGCTCATCAACATTACAATCGCAGTCCCAAAATCTGGTTGTAACATAATTAAAATAAAACCAAGAACCGTTAAAAGAATAATACCTATAAAGCCTTTGATGCTTTTCGTTTCTTCATAGTGGTCATTTAATCGATATGCGCAATAAATCACTAGAGCAATTTTAAATATTTCTGAAGGTTGAATGGCAAAGGAACCAATACCAAACCAGGATCTAGAGCCATTTCTTTTTAAGCCAATCCCAGGAATTAACACTAATGCTAATAAAAGTAATGAGATAACTACAAAGCTTAAAGCGTATTTCTTTAAAAAACTTGAAGGAATTCTTGAAACTAAAATGGCACTTATAAAACCGGTAACGCTAAATAAAATCTGTCTTTTTAAATAATAAAAACTATCATTGAATTTATAATTGGCCCAAACATTCGAGGCACTATAAACCATGTAATTACCAAAGACGATGAGAATAATAAATAAAGATAAAAGAATAAGTCGATCTCTTTTTACACTTTTCATGGCTCTAGCCTCTTAATGAGTTGACGAAAATACGTACCGCGAACCATATAATTTTCAAATTGATCATAAGAAGAACAAGCGGGTGAAAATAAAATATAAACATCTTTATGTAAATCAGGTTCAATCGCTAACATGACTTCTTCTAATGTAGAAAATAAATGCGCTCTTTCAATAGAAACTTTGACAAGTTCTCTATCGCGGCCATATGCATAAACTTCATCCTCTTTTTTTAATAAAAGATGGTCAAAGGTAGCGCTTTTAGCAATACCTCCTAAAATCAATATTCGCTTTTTATCTTGGAAAGTGAGTAAGCATTGATTCGTGGACGCTACATTCGTCGATTTTGAGTCATTAATAATCGTTGCAGTAAAGGAACTCAAGATTTTTTCGTTGCGAAATGGTAAAGGCATGAGTTGATATAATGCTCTTGCTCCTTCTTCTTTACTTACCCCATATAAAGTTCCAATATAGAGACTCATTTTCACGTGGCGGTGATTATGTTCACCCATAAAAAATGGTAGATTGATGTCATCCTCTTCCATTGGGATGGAGGATAAATTGATATGAGGCAAACTGATTTCTTTGATTTCATCATAGAAAAATAAATGGTTCTTTTTCACAAGAAATCCCATTCTTTTTTTACTTGCTACATAAAAATCATAATTATAAACTTCATCTAAATGATTATAATCAACGTTGGTAATAATTCCATCATCGGCTTTTAAAGAAATCGTGTCTTCTAATTGAAAAGAAGAGATTTCAACAACAAAAATGGAATGTTCAGGAATATCTTTTAATAAATAACTACTTAAAGGAATACCTATATTTCCCGCTAAAAAAGTATGAGGAAGTTTAGAAGATAAAACGCAATGAATCATGGTAGTTAAAGTCGTTTTTCCGTTTGTGCCAGTGATTAAAATATAATGCGGATGTTTTTTCTTTAAATATCGATAAGCAAATTCAATTTCCGATATGACTTCTTTGGATAATACATGAGCAAGTTGATAGGCTTCACTTTTTAAAGGAATACCCGGTGAACGAATGGTAAGATCAAAAAGCGGCTTTTCTTTTTTTAAGTCCTCTAATGTAACAAATGGTAGTGATTTTGATTTTTTGTGCTCTTCTAATATGGTAATTTTTACTTTTTTCGTTTTTAAAAATTCATAAACAGCTTGATTACTTTTTCCAAAGCCTAATAAAAGCACATTTTTCATAAAAACACCCCCACATACGCCGCTACTACGGATAAAATGAAGCCGGCAATATAAAACATCATGACCACTTTCCATTCCGCCACACCTTGCATTTCAAAATGATGATGTAAGGGTGCCATTTTAAAAATGCGATGATGGGTCAGTTGAAAACTCGCTACTTGTAAAATAACCGATAGCGTTTCTATAATTAACAAAGCACCAGCGATTAATAGAATAATTTCCGCTTGTAAAAGGAAACTAGTAAAAGCAAAAGTGGCGCCTAAGGGTAAAGAGCCGACATCGCCCATAAATATTTTTGCGGGATGAAAATTAAAACATAAGAAACCAACAATACCGCCAATTAATGAAACTAAAAATAAAGCCACTCCATAATTTTCTTTTAATAAAGCGATTAATACAAAAGGAAATAAGGCGTTCATAGCTAAACCAGACGCTAAACCATCTAAACCATCAGCCATATTCATGGAATTTGCACCACCAACCAATATAAAAACGATTAAAGGTATAAAAAGTAGCCCTACTTTCCAACTTTTTTGAAATAATAAATGAATCCGCCATAATGTTTGATCTTGGTAACCTAAATACCATAAAACGCCCATGGAAATAAGGATTTCCATCACCAAACGTAATAAAGGAGATAATCCTTTTCCACTTTTTTGCTTAATTTTTAAATAGTCATCAATAAAGCCAATACCAAAGAAACTTCCACTAATGAGAAATAAGGAAATGAAACTTTTATCTTTTAAAAACGAATACCCCAATAATAAACTCATCACCCACGCCGAAAGAAAAATAGCAATTCCACCCATTGTTGGGGTATTTTTCTTTTTTTGATGGGTAGGAACGATATCTTCTTTAATCGCCTGGCCGACATGCTTTTTCTTTTCTTTTTTTATTAATCCTTTTGTGATACATAAAGAAAGTAAAAAGCTTAAAAAGAAACTAGCAACTAAACGAATTAGGATTTCTTTTTCTGCCATTTTCTTACTTCCTCCTCTTCATTTAAATAGATTTCATAATCCTTCACTTTTTCGGTAATTTCATGCCCTTTTCCTAATAAAAGAACTGTATCCTGTGGCGATGCTAAATTTAAAACCCGTTCAATTGCCCGTTTCCGGTCGAGCTCAATTAAAAAATAAGAAGGATGATTTTGAATGATTTGATGAACAATGGCCATAGGATCTTCACTTCGCGGATTATCATTGGTTACAATGGCAACATCGCTATATTGATAGACGGCATCTCCATATAACGCACGTTTCTTTTTATCGCGGTCCCCGCCCGCCCCAAAAACAACGAGTAATTTTCCTTTGGTTTTCTTTTTGGTTTCTTTTAAAACCGTTTCCATAGCGAAAACCGTATGTGCATAATCAATGATGACTTTCGGATGCTTTAACACGACTTTGTAGCGGCCGTTTAAGGAAACGAGTTTTCTACTCTTTTTTACCATATAAGATTTCGGCATATTGGCGTATTCCGCAACTGCTAAAGCTAAGGCGATATTACTTACTTGATAATAAGGAAAATGAGAAAAATGAAGCTTTTTACCTTGATATAAATGACTTAGTTTTCCTTTTTTATCGATAGTTAAAGGGGAAACATAATAAATAGGAACATCTTTTAAAGAAGAAAATTCTTTCATTTCTAAAGAAGCAAAACGGATAGAAGGTTGTTCAATAAAGAAATCTAACTTTGTTTTTTGATAATCTTCTAAGGTATGATGATAATCTAAATGATCTTCACTTAGATTGGTAAAAACGACAATAGAAAATAATAAATCATGGAGACGTTGCTCTTTGATTGCAATACTAGAAACTTCTAAAATGACATATTTCTTTTTTCTTTCTTTTGCTTTTCTTAAAGCGTGAACAAAGTCAACTGGATAAGGCGTTGTATTTCTTGTTGCATACGTATTTTTATTTTTTAAAGGAACATTACTGATTAAAAATGCATCTTTTAACAATTGAAAAATAAAATACGCTGTTGAACTTTTTCCGTTCGTGCCTGTTACACCAATTAAAGTAACGTCTTTATCGGGATAATCAAAAAACCATAGTAAAAAAGGTAATAATCTTTCTTTTAAATTGGGAATCTCTTCATCGCTTAAAATAAGGCTCGCACCGTTTTTTTTGGCTTCTTCTTTATAGAGATTTCCTTTTTCAATCGCTATAAAAATCGTTCCTGGTTTTACTTTTCTAGAATCATCTTCGACATCGAATAATTCGATTTCTAAAGGCGATTCTTTGAAAAAATAATGATAGACTTCTTTTGCGGTTTTCATCGTTTATCACCTAGCATAATCATAATTACACTATTTTCTTCCACCATTTCTCCTACACGTGGGAGTTGATCAATCACATAATCGCCTTCCCCCATAAAAGAAAATTTAAAATGTTTAGATTTTACGTCCTTTTTTTGAAGTCCATAATAGTTTTCTACCGGATAGGTTTTAACGTCCATCCAAGTATAGGTTCGTTCTTCCCCATCATAATTCTTTTCAACGTTTAGAATCGGTAAAGCTTCTAATAAAAGGCGTTGAATAATCGGGCCAATGGTAGTTCCACCATATTGAATGGTACTTTTAGGTTCACGCATAGCAAAATAGACAACCACTTTCGGATCGTGCATTGGTGCGCCCGCAATAAAAGATAGAATATATCTCCCATCTTGATACACGCCATTTTCCGCGATTTGCGCTGTTCCTGTTTTCCCGCCTACTCGATAACCATCGATATATGCCTTTCTTCCAGAGCCTTTCGAAACGACGCATTCTAAAGCGCGCCTCATTAAAGCACTGGTTTCTTTTTTAATGACTTCTCTTTTTAAAATGGTGGGAAATTCATATACGGTTTCATTGGTGGATTCTAAAATCAGCGATTTTGCAATTCTTGGTGTATATAAATAGCCCCCATTAATTAAACTAGAAAAAGCCGTAACAAGTTGAATTGCGGTTACCGATATGCCTTGTCCAAAAGCGCTTGTAGCTTGTTCTAAAGGGCCGAATTTATCATAAGCAAAGACGATACCTTTATTTTCACCCGCAATATCAATACCCGTCTTTTGACCCATGCCAAAAGCGTTAATATATTGATATAAATTATCTTTTCCTAAGCGTCTAGCAATTTCAACAAAGCCGGGGTTCGATGAATTTTGGAGGACTTCTAAAAAAGTCTGTAAGCCGTGTCCTCCTTTTTTCCAGGATTTAATCGTTGCGCCACCAACGATTTCATAGCCCTTATCGTAATAATAATCTTTATCCATATCGATGACGTGTTCGTTTAACGCCGCCGCAAAGGATAAAGATTTAAAAGTGGAACCGGGTTCAAAGCTTGAAAAAACCGGTAAGCTTCGGTTATATATGGAAGGATCATAATCGTTATAGTAATTGTTATTATAGGTAGGACGATTCCCAATCGCTAAAATTTCTCCCGTATTGGGATCCATCATGATACCAATAATTTCTTTAGGAGAATATTGAAGCCAAGCGTTTTCCATTTCTCTTTCTAACAAATTTTGTAAAGGTAAAGATAAAGTTAAACGTAAAGTTAAACCAGGAACCGGTGCTTCAACTCGAGACGAGGTCGAAGGAAATAATCCCCCTTTAGCGTCCATTAAATAATTTAAAGAACCGTCTTTTCCCTTTAAATATGAATCATAATAGTTTTCTACGCCCGCTAATCCTTGGTTATCAATACCTACAAAGCCTAATAAAGAGGCCATTGAAGTTTCATAAGGATAGTATCGCGCATTATCTTGCACTAAATAAACGCCTGGAATATTGAGTTCATTTAGAGATTTTGCTTGTTCTTCACTAATTCTTTTTCCTTCGGGATGAAGGCGAACAATCGAGGCTTTTTTACTGATTTTTTGATATAAAGAAGCTTCTTCAACTTTTAAAATTGGAGCGAGTTGATGGGCCGCTAAAGCTTTATCTTCAATTTGATAAGGGATAACAGCAACGCTAAAACAAGGTTGATTAATAGCTAAAGCATTTCCATCACGATCTTCAATTAATCCACGAGGCGCGACTAAAGGAAAGCTCCTTTCCCATAATTCATTGGCTAAAGCATTGAGCTTTCGATTCTGCCCAATGGTGATATAGGTTAACTTTCCACCAATCATGGCTAAAGCGATTAAACTTAAAATGGATAATAAGGTTATTTTCTTCTTTGCTGCTTCTTTTAACATCCGTCTCACCTCTTTATATCCATATGAATGAGAAGGAAAAGATATTAAAAAAAGGCAAAAAAAAAAACGAGCGAAAACGCTCGTTAATTCATATGATTATCTTTCGTAAGCTTGATATTCCATATGCTCAATGGTTAAGCTACTTCTTTTCATTTCTTTGGGTTCATTTCTACTTTGGCGCATTAAGATTTCTACGTTCCGATTTAACAAACGAGATTCTTTTTCTACTTCCATAGAAATGGGAAGAATGCATGCAAAAGCGGTAGTCATGAGTAAAGCGGAAACAAGTCCTAACTTTCTCATATGGTAATCAAATTTGGTGCGGTGATTTTTGGTCAACTTGTTTTTCATCGATACTCACTCCTTTCTTATATTTTTGTTCGTTCGATGATGCGTAATTTCGCACTTTTAGAACGTGGGTTTCTTTCCTGTTCTTCTTCACTTGCTTCAATGGCGTGACGGTTCACTAGGCGATAAGAAGGTTCTTCTTGATGTAAAGGTGTTGGCATTCCTCGAGGAATACTCGGTAAGGAACTGACTTCTTTCATCATCTTTTTTACCATCTGATCTTCTAAAGAATGGAAGGTAATGACCGCTAGTCGACCACCAACACTTAATAACGATAAAGCATCACGTAAAGCAAGTTTTAGGACGCCAAGCTCATCATTGACTTCAATGCGTAAGGCTTGAAATACTTGTTTGGCTGGATGTCCTTTTTTTCGTAAAATCCTTTGAGGTAAAGCTTTTTTAATCACTTCTACTAACTCAAAAGTCGTAGTGATGGGCTTTTTTTCTCTTTCTTTTACAATCATTTTTGCGATTTCATAAGCGAAAGGTTCTTCACCATATTCACGGAACACTCTTGTGAGTTCTTTGACATCGTATTCATTTACGATATCATAAGCGGAAAATAACTGCTCCTGATTCATACGCATGTCCAATTTAGCATCGTATCGATAGGAAAATCCCCGTTCTCCATCATCGAACTGGGGCGAAGATACACCTAAATCCATCAGTATACCATCAACAGAATGAATACCTAAGGTATCTAATTCGGTTTTGATAGCGGCAAAGTTACTATGGATATAGGTAACATCTTTGTTTAAAGGGTCTAACACTTTATGGGATTCGTTAATAGCGGTTTGATCTTGATCAAAGGCAATGAGCTTTCCCCCTTCTAAATGAGAAAGGATTCCTTTACTATGACCGCCACGACCTAATGTACAATCGACGTAAATTCCGTTTTTTTGGATGTTCAGACCTTCTATGACTTCAGAAAATAAAACGGGAGTGTGTTCCATTATTCGTTGTCCTTCTTTCTTGCATCCAAATTCTCGGCAATTTCTTCATCGCGTGCATAGTTTTCTTCATAGTATTTTTCCCATGCATTACGATCCCAAATTTCGAAGTGATCAATGACACCAACGATGACAACTTCTGGGCCTATGCCCTCTTTTTTTAATAAACGGCTCGATAAAGTTAATCGACCTTGTTTATCTAAAGAAGTTTCTTCGATGGTGGAAGCATTAATACGAACGTGAGCACGAGTGTCGTTATGATTGAAAGATAAAGAGAGGTATTCATTAATTTTAGGGGCGAAGTCTTGTTCAGTGAATACAGCGATGCATCCATCAAAGCCTTTTACGATATAAAGAATATCGCTTAGCTTTTCACGGAATTTTGCTGGGACACACAAGCGACCCTTACTGTCTAATGAATGCTCATAACTTCCAAAAAACATACTCCCACTTTCTCCCACTTTCTTCCACTTCAACCCTATTATAACGAACTCCTCCCACTTTGTAAACAAAATTCGACAAATTTTGACAAAAGTAAAAAGACGAAACACGCTTGTTCCTTGTTCAAAATGAAGAAAATAAATAAGAGATTATTTTGTTTCATAAAAAAAAGGAAGCAAAATCGCTTCCTAATTAATCTATCTCTTGAATTATAAAATCTTTTTTAATCAAAAACTCCACTTTTGATAATTATCTCTAGCGCCTCAATTGATTCATCATATGAAACATAATTTGATAAAAGTTTTTCTGTACTATCTTTATAGTCCTTCTTATATATTTCCGTATCAATCATTTGGCGAAGTAATTTTGAAATTTTCACTCCATCTTTTGCAGAATGACACATCTTACCTGATTTTCTATCTTGTCGTACCTCTTTTATAAGTTTTTTTAAATCAACATCTAATTTTACTTGTGTTAAAAGTCGAGAAATATCATATATATGTCTTGACTGACGTTCTGTTCTTCCATCAATCATATAATCACATAACGCAAAAACTTTGTCTATTAAAGTTCTATCCAATTTTTGAACGCGAATATCAAATGGCTCTAATTCAAATAGTTCTATGGCTTTTTTATTACCTACTGCATTGAGGTAATCATATATCATTGAAGATGCTTTTTTTATTTCATCAGGAAAGGATTTTACTATAAAAACTGTTTCAATGAGTAAGTGTGGATTTACGCCTTCTTCTGTATTTACTGCTAAATAATCTACTTCATATTGATTAAAATCTTTCCGACTTTGTATGTTATTTTCATTCAGTAAATTAAGCCCAAAATTCTTACATATTTCTATAATTTTTTTCTTTAATTCTTTTCGCCTACTTGGTGTTTGATAATTTGAATCTAAAGTAATATCAATGTCCTCAGAAAAACGATTGATTATTTTATAACATTTAGAGAGCGAAGTTCCTCCTTTAAATATTAAATTAGGAACTTCCTTAACAAGTTCAGAAAGAAAAAGCGTAACATAATAATCTTTTTCAATAATTGCCGGTGAAACTTTGAAATAAACACTAGCGGATCGAATCGCTATATCAAAATTTTCTTTATCTTTGTGTAGATTCATATAATACCCCACTATACATTAAATTTTTTAACGTCTTTGAGGGAAAAGCCTTAGCTAATTCTAGTAAATCCTCTTTACGTATTTTATTATTTTTCATGTATGTAATCAAATAATCTCTAACTCTTTCACTTACTTGTTCATAGGATTTTAATTCAGAAAAAAATTGTAATATTGTATACGCTTTTGCATTTTCCTTATTAATTAAACAACGTGATTTTCTTAAAACAATCTTTCTTCCATCAATTATTATTTCACGACATCTCATTGATTCATTATTCGTAACGACTTCAATCGTATTTGCCATCTGAGTAGTTAAAGCAAACATATTTTGTAAATTGATTCCACTATAAATACCATACACTTCATCATTATATTCAATATATTTTTTGTTAACTACATCATCCACTGTAATTGTAGAAATTCCTATAATGGTTTTTTTTGGTAAATAGTATACACCTCCATTAAAGCAGATGAGATTTCCCTTTTCCTCTTCTTGTTTAATTAATTTAAATATATAGGGTTTTGAGTAGTTATCAATGAATAATTCTATAATTTCATTTGTAAATATCGGTTCATTTACATTAAATTTTGTTTTTAATTGTTCAATCAACATACCTTTCACCTCCTATATAGTATTCCCTTCATTCTTATTGTATACTATTTTCAACATTTTTTGTCAACAATAATTTTTACTTGATTAATCATTTTTTATAGAGAACTCTTATTATTTAAAATTTTTCACCTATGAATAGTAAAAGAAAAGAGGCCGTAGCCTCTTTATTCTTCATCATCATTCCAGTTATCTAAAGCACTAAAGCGAGGATCAACGCTTTCTTCTTTTTTCTTATAATACTCTTCTTCCGTTATCACTTCATAACCTTTTCCGCCTTTAGGTAACGTAGCGCCTTTTTTGACGACTTTCATCGGAATTTCCGTGATAATTAAACCGAGAATATAAGGATGTAAATCAATGACATCGCCTTTAACAAAGACAATATTTTCATCATTTTCATATAAATCCGAAGAGGAGAAATCTAATTCTTCTATGAAATCTAAAGGATAATCCACTTTTTCTAACGTATAGGCACATTCTAAATAGAGTTTGGTTTGAATGTGAAATTCAATATGTGCAATTTCGCCTTCTAAAGTGAGTTCAGCGTGAACATGCACTTTTTCCATATCTAATAAAGAATAAATCCCTTGAATTTCTTCTGAAGTATAAATTTCTACGTCTTCTAATTCCATGTGGTTTTTATGACGTAAAATGGAAAATTGAAATTTCATGCTGTTATCCTCTTAAAACGATACCGTGTTGTTTAAGTAAAGCTTCTTTAATGGCCATTTCCGCTGCTACGATTTCTTTTTCTTCTAAAGTGCGTTCATCATTTTGATAAATGACTTTTACCGCCACGGATTTATAACCAAAGTCAATGTGTTCACCTTGATAAACATCAAAGACAACGACATCTTTAACTAAAGCTTTTCCCGCTTGTTTCATGGTTTTAATCATGTCACTGACAGGAATATCTTTTTTAACAATTAACGCTAAGTCACGTTCCACAAATGGGAATTTAGAAGGAGCGACCATCTTCTTTTGACTGGTCTTCACTTCTAATAAAGCATCTAAGAGAAGCTCAAGCATTAAGCAAGGTGCTTTATCTAAATCATAAGCTTTCTTTAAGGTTGGGTGAAGTTCACCAAATGCACCGACAAAGTCTTTTCCAATATATAAAGCTGCACTTCTTCCAGGATGGAAGCCGTTTTCTTTGGCTTCTTTATAACGTTCGATACGATATCTTGTTTTTTCAATGCCTAATAATTCTAGAATTCCTTCAACAATACCTTTCATATGATAGAAATCATATGGCATGGTTTGTAATTCACCTTGATAGGCATCACTTCCATATAAGCCAATGGCTAAATGGGTATGGGTAGAAGCTTTGGTATAAACTTCACTCACTTCAAAGAACGCTAAACGTTTAGCTTTTCTTGCTACGTTATATTGCATTGTGGTTAATAGTGATGGTAAAAGAGACTTACGCACTTCAGCATGATCATCGGTCATCGGGTGAAGTAAAGTATAAGCGTCTTCTTCTTTAAAGATATGGAACATTTCATTTTCTTTTTTAGACACTAAGGTGTAAGTTAAAATTTCATCTAAACCACGGTCTAATAAGAAGTAACGAATTTTTCTCTTCTTCATCTGGTTTTCTTTTAAACCACCTAAAGCGGTTTGTAAGGTTGGAAGTTCACTTTTTACGTGTTCAAAGCCTAAAATACGAATGACTTCTTCAGATAAGTCCGCGTTTCCCGTAATATCGATACGATGAGAAGGAACAATGGCTTTTAATCCATTCTCTTCCTTTTCAATTTCTACTCCCACGCGAGATAAAACGTCGATGATTTCTTCTTCTTTAAAATCGGTTCCTAAACGATGGTTAATTAAATAAGCACTGGTATGAATGGTAGTAGGTTCATGATTTACCGTATCATACGTAGCAGTTTCTTCTTCACTCGTGCATCCACATAAAGAAATAACCATATTGGCGGCATACGCTAAAACATCATCCGCTTGATGTGGGTTAATGCCTTTAATGAAACGAGCGCTCGATTCACTACCTAAATTTAAACGAATGGAAGTACGACGCACTTGTGCACTCGAGAAATTAGCGGCTTCAATGGCTACATTTTTCGTGTTTTCGGTAACGGCACAACTTAAAGCACCCATAACACCGGCTAAACACATCGGTTTACCATTTGAGGTAACCACTAAATCGCCTTTTAAGACATCATACGTTTTTTCATCTAAGGCCACAAAAGGTCCTTCATAGTCATCGCGAACGATGAGTTCTTGTTTTTCTAATAAATCAAGGTCATACATATGTAAAGGTTGACCAGTCATTAGCATAATGTAGTTTCCTATATCCACGAGATTATTAATGGAGCGAACACCTTCCGCCATTAAGGCTTCTTTTAAATAACGTGGGGATTCTTTCACTTGAATACCACGAATGACTTTAATCGAGAATTGAGG
The DNA here is from genome assembly GCA_000437235.1 of Coprobacillus sp. CAG:826. Taxonomy (GTDB): domain Bacteria; phylum Bacillota_I; class Bacilli_A; order RFN20; family CAG-826; genus CAG-826. The sequence goes on from FR897046.1 coordinate 27,629, forward strand.
GCATTTATCGGTAGTAGAGCCTACTTTAAATGCGGTGGGTTGAAGATTTGTATGATATTCGGGTTTTGGTAAAGTTAAAGTACGGTCAAATAAACACGCGACTTCTTTAGCAACATTCATCATGGCGTTACAGTCACTACGATTGGCTAAGAGTTTTAAATCAAAGACGACATCATCTAAACCTAAATAACCTAAAACGTTTTCTTCACCTACAGGAGCATCTTCCGGTAATTCTTCAATACCTGCTAATTGGTAATCGCTAAGATATTTTTTATCAACCCCGAGTTCACTTAAAGAACAGCACATACCGCGACTTTCTACGCCACGGATATTGCCGACTTGAATGGTAACTTCGGGTAATTTAGCGCCTACTCTTGCGACGATAACTTTTAAGCCTTTTCTCGCGTTTGGTGCACCACAAACGATTTGTTCCACACCATATTTCATTCCTAAATCCACTTTTAAAACGTGTAAGTGATCGGAATCAGGATGATTTTTACAGTCAATAATTTGACCAATCACTAAGTTGGTACCTCTAGCAAGATAGCTATATTCCTCTACTTCAATACCAGCAAAGGTTAATTTATTTGCAATTTCTTCTGGGGTAATATTCTCTAAATCAACATACTCTTTTAACCATTTTAAACTGACTTTCATCGTGCTTTACCTCCTTAGTCCTTCTTGAATTGATGTAAGAAACGCACATCATCTTGATAGAAACGGCGAATATCATCAATGCCATAACGTAACATGGCTACTCTTTCAATACCAATACCAAAGGCAAAGCCTTGATAGACATCAGGATCATAACCGGACATTTTTAAGACGTTAGGATGAACCATGCCACCACCTAAAATTTCAATCCAGCCAGAACCTTTGCAAACGGAGCAGCCTTTTCCGCCACATTCATAGCAAGAAATGTCGACTTCTACCGAAGGTTCGGTAAATGGGAAGTAAGAGGAACGTAAACGAATTTCTCTTTTTTCGCCATACATTTTCTTTAAGAATAATTCAAGGGTCGCTTTTAAATGGCCTAAGTTAATATCTTTATCTACCACTAAGCCTTCGATTTGGGCAAATTGGTGAGAGTGGGTAGCGTCATCATCATCACGACGATAGGTTTTTCCTGGACAAATAATACGAATCGGTTGTCCTTTCTTTTGTTCCATGACTCTCGCTTGTACTGGCGAAGTATGGGTTCTCATTAATGTATTTTCATCAATGTAGAAAGAATCTTGCATATCGCGAGCGGGGTGATCATGAGGAATGTTCATTAATTCAAAGTTATAATGATCGCTTTCCACTTCGGGTCCTTCAACGATTTCATAGCCCATAGAAGCAAAGATATCAATAATTTCATCTTGGATTTTATAGAAAGGATTTTTGGCTCCTTTTTTCATTTCTTTTCCAGGTAAAGAAATATCGATGGTTTCTTCTTCTAATTGCTTTTCAATTTTTCTTTCTTCTAACGCTTTTCTTTTCGCTTCTAAGCGTTCTGCAATTTCATTTTTTGCATCATTAATGTGTTTTCCAAAAGCCGCTCTTGCTTCTCCTGATAATTCCTTCATGCGACTCATTAACGCCATTAAAGGAGATTTTTTAGATAAGTAAGCATTACGTATTGTGCCTAAGGTTTCTAAATCATCGCAGGCTTCAATTTCTTCAACCGCTTTTTCATGTAGTTCTTTAATTTGATCTTCCATTATCAAGTTTCCTCCTATCAAAATAAAAAAAGTCGATCCAACCAAGGAACGACTTATGCCGTGGTGCCATCCTTATTCATCATCATGGTTATGAAGATGCACTTAATTGGTGATAACGCAACCAGCGGACATTTCGTCTATACTCCAAGGTGAATTCGCAAGCATTTCTATAGAACAGTTTCACTCTCTTGTTCCTCCCTAAATAGAAAGAGACTTGTTACTACTTCTTTTCATCGTACGAGCAAATTATAGCATAGCTATAAAGGTTTATCCATTCTTTTTTATAAAAGATAGAAAAGGAGTTGTCCGTTCGCATGGATTTTTTATTGAAAATAAATATTCACTTATTGATATAAACTTAGTCAATTATTGATATTTTTCATCAAAATCATGTAATATTAAACTAATGAATATTTCATTTATGAAACAAAGCGGAGGATTTATGAAAAAATCAAAAATGATATTTCCCTTTATTCTAGGACTTTTCTTAAGTTCATGTGGTTCTTTTATTACGGTATCACACCATCATGTTTTTAAAGATACTTTTGTTTATGATGATAGTTGCCATTGGAAAGGAACTATGTGTGCGCACGAAGAAGAAAAAATTGATAGTGAACCTCATGAATACGAAAATGGCAAATGTGTAGTTTGTGGCTATATCGAACATAGTGTTGACTATTTAACTTTTCAAGAGATTTCTATACTTTCAACTCCCTATTATGGTGTAATTAAGTGTGATAATTCAGCCATAGAGATTTCAATTCCTCATTACTATGAAAATAGAAGAATTGATTGCATGATAGAAAAATCGTTCGCAGACTGTACGAATTTAACGACGATTGTTATTCCTAATTGTATTGATCAATGGCAAGAAGGTGCATTAAAAAATTGTACTGCTCTTACCAATGTTATTTTACAAGACGGATTGAGAGAAATAGGCTATAGCGCATTTAGTGGTTGTACTGCTTTAAAACATATTGATATCCCTGATAGTGTTTACCAATTCCATTCATATATTTTTTCTGATTGCTCTTCCTTAGAGAGCATTAAATTTCCTAATCAGCCGATTGAAATTTCTGATCGCATGTTTGAATCTTGCACTTCGTTAAAAAGCATTGTTATTCCAAGTAATATTTTGGGTATTAGCGCTTTTGCTTTTTCAAAATGTACCGCTTTAACAAATATTGAATTTCAAAATGGCCTCACTTATATTGACTGGCACGCTTTTGAGAAATGTTTTGCTTTAACCGATGTTATTTTTCCTAATAGTGTGACGCACTTAAAAGAAGGCATTTTTGATGGCTGTATCGCGTTGAATAACGTTTATATTCCTGACTCTGTTACTGAGATTGATGGACCTATTTTTAATAGCTATCCAATTTATGATATGGAAGAACCTATTCCCAATGTTACTAGTTTTTTAACCGTTTTTTGTGAAACCGAAAAAGAGCCACAAAACTGGAAATCCGATTGGGATAAATCCATTGCTCACGTTGTTTGGGGTTATCAAAATGAAAAAGTAGTGGAAAATGGTATTTCTTATGCTTTATGTGAAAAAGATGGATCGAAATTCTATAAGGCTTTCGCTTTTGATCGCTCTAGGGACATGATAGAAATCCCCTCCTCTATTAACGGTATCCCTGTTACCACAATTAATGATAGTGCTTTTGAAAAATGTTTTTCATTAAAGCGTGTTACCCTTTCTAATGGAATAGTTAGTATTGGAAAATCAGCTTTTGCAAATTGCATTTCTTTAACCAATATCCGTATTCCTGATACGGTATCTTATATCGGTGATGGCGCGTTTAGCCAATGTGAAGCACTAGCGGATATTGTAATTCCAAGTCAAGTTACCGCAATCAATTCTTATACATTTAATGGCTGTAAATCTTTAAAAACTGTCACCCTTCCTGAAAGTATTACTTACATTGCTGAATACGCGTTTTATTGTTGTGAAATTTTACCAAGTATTCACATTCCTGGTAATGTTAAAGAAATTGGTGAAAATGCCTTTTATGGCTGTTTTGCATTAAAAAACGTAACAATTTCTCATGGTGTACAAGCCTTAAGAAATTATTCTTTCGCTTTTTGTGATTCTCTTTCCAAAATCATAATTCCTCGAAGTGTTGTTACGCTTGAAGCACAAACTTTCTTTGAAGGAAATTCGAATTTAATCGTTTATTGCGAAGCAGAAAGTCAACCAAGTGGCTGGGATGATCAATGGATAAATTACGTTCATGAAGTCGTTTGGGGCTATCAAATAGAAGCATAACGAATTGAAAGTAGATTTCATATTTTATTCAACATAAAAAGAGCTATTAAGAAGTTTTCTGTTTCTTAATAGCCCTTTTTGTTTATATTTTTTATTTCTATTTCTTAATGATTAAATGCAAAATATATAATCACAACTGGCGTAAGTGCGCCACATAAGGCTGAGGATAAAGGTAATAGTAAATATAAATTTTTTTATTGATGATATATGTTGATTTAAAACGTAATTTTTTAAAATAATTTTTTCTATAGTTTTTCTTTCTTCGTATAGAAAAAGTTCCTCATTTTAATAATGGGCACCTTCTTTTATTTATTCTTTTTTCTTGATGCTAAGTAGCAAAGAATGCCACCCGCTACTCCAACATTTAACGACTCCATATTCGTCATAGGAATATATACTTTTGTGGTAGCGTAGCTGAGTGTACTTTCTTCTACTCCTCGTGCTTCATTTCCTAAAACAATCACTACTTTTTGATGGATAGAAACTTGTTCAATGGAATATGCGCCATGTAAGTAGGTTACTAAAATTTGATATCCTTCCTCTTTTAAACGGCCTAATATCGTATTTTCTTCTTCATGCAAGTTTACTTTGAAGATAGCGCCTTGCGAAGCACTGATGACTTTTTCGTTATAAGGAGAACAACTGTTATTCGATAGAATAACATCTTGGAAACCAAAAGAAGCTGCGGTACGAATGAGCGTACCTAAGTTTCCTGGATCTTGAATGTGATCTAAATAAAGAATCCGGTCATGATAGGCAATTTTTCTTTTTTCCATATGACAAACCGCAATAACACCTTGAGGGTTCATCACGGAAGAAAATTTCTTTAATATTTCACTTGATACAACAATTTGATTGATCGAAGAAGGTAAATCTAAAGGCTTTTCTGTAATAACTAAGTCCACTTGATTCGCTTCTAAAGCCATTTCTAAAAGGTGAAAACCTTCCACTAAAAATTGGCCTTTTTCTTTTCTTGTTTTAGGGTCTTTTAATTCTAATAGTTCTTTGATTTTGCTATTGGTTCGACTGGTAATATATTGAATCATAAAGCGTGTCCTCCCTTCAGACGTTTCATTTCTTGATAATAATTTGGATAATATTTTAATACTTCATCATAAAAAGCTTTGGAATGGTCAAAATGACGATCATGGGCTAATTCATGCACTACTACGGCATCAATCACTGATATTGGATAATGAATTAAAGTTAACGCAAACGAAAGCGTATGCGTACGTTTTGCGTTGGATCCGTATCTACTAACGGTTTTATGGATTTTAACATGATAAGGTTTTTCTATTGCCATAATTTTTTCATAATACCTCACTCTTTGGGTTAAGATTTCTACCGCTAGCGATTTGAGTTTTCTTTCTAAGTCTTCCTTATCTTTATAAGTAATTGCGCCTTCTTTAGGTAAAGAAGATAAAATATGCACAAGCCTTCTTTTTTCACCTAATAAATAAATATAATCCTCTCCAATATCTTGGTCCTCAAACAAAGCCTTTTGAAAACGAGGTGGTAAGCGAGGTATCATTTTTTCTATATCTTTTTCGGAAGTATAAAAAGGAGCGGAAACGAGTAATTTACCACTATGAACGCGAAAAAGAACACGTCGCATGTTTTTATAAGTAATCTCGACATGAACGGGTTGATTTTGTATTTGAAAAATCGTTTCTTTTTTATAAGATTTCACGTTCTTCATCTCCTTTTCTATTATTGTAACAAATCTATTACACTAGAGTGAATTAAAATGTATATTTTATAAGCCAAAATCTTTTTCTTCATCACGTTTTCAAGGTTTAGCAAGTGTCGATTTACCACGTTTTCAAGCTTTCACGACATCTCAAATTGCTTTTTATGTCTAATTTTAACCACCAAATTATATCATATTGCTTTACTTTTATAGAAGAAATCCATACAATTACGCATGGTGATGATTAGTGGAAAAATTATTAATTAGTGCTTGTCTTTTAGGAAATAAATGCCGCTACGACGGAAAGGATAATGCGCTTGATATTTTAGATGAATTAAAAGAAAAATATGAGCTCATCCCCGTTTGTCCTGAAGTGGATGGTGGATTACCTACACCTCGATTTCCTAGTGAAATAAGAGGCGATAAAGTCATGAATTCTCAAAATGAAGATAATACTGCTTATTTTTTAAAGGGAGCAGAAAAAGCAATTGCATTAGTAAAAAAGTATCACATTCGTTACGCTTTATTAAAAGCCAAAAGTCCTTCATGCGGAAAAGATTATATTTATGATGGTAGTTTCAATCACGTTTTAACTTCTGGAAACGGAATTTTAGTAAGAGAGTTATTGAAATTAGGGGTAACGATATATAATGAACAAGATGTAAGGAGACTTTTATCATGAAGACACGCAATAAAAAAGTATTTTATATTTCGATTCACGCTATGGGGATTGCCTTATGCACTGTGATTACTTTATTTATCCAAATCCCATTAGCGGGTGGTGCGGGTTATTTAAATTTTTCCGACGCTATTTTACTCGTATTCTCTGCTCTTTTTGGCCCTTATAGTGGTATGGTTGTTGGTGGTTTAGGTGCTTTAGCGGCAGATTTATTATCAGGATATGTTCAATACGCTCCTTTTAGCTTAGTAATTAAAGCATTAGAAGGATTACTTGTTGGTTATTTATTAAAGAAAAATAAAATTCCTGCTATTCTTTCCTTCCTTTGTGGTGGCGTTCTCATGGCGCTTTGTTACTTTATTCCTGATAAAATCTATTTTGGTATTAAAACCGCAAGCTATAATTTAATCTGGAATGGTTTACAAGGAATTACCAATGCAATTCTTGCCTATTTAGTTTATCTGTCTGTTCAAAAGATCAAGAAAACAAAAGAAAAAGAAGAAAAAGAAATTTCATAATTCAATCATTTTTTCTTTACATCTTTTTAAATCTTTGTATAATAACAATTGTCTATTATCGTTTTCGATTACAAGCCTCTTAGTTAGGTTTCATCGGTAATAGACTTTTTTTATGTCCTTTTTTGTAAATGAAAAGATGTTTTGCCTACAATCAAACATTTTTTAAATTTATGAAATAGATTTTTTTAATTAATGCAAGTGTGAAACTTTCTGTGATCTAATATACAAATCGATATCATCAACAATGTATCTTGTCCCTGTAGTATGTAATACTTCATAAAAATCTTTAATGTATTCACACACAGAGTATCGATTAAATAAATTCATAACATCTTTCCCTGTCATACCTTTTTGATTTTTGTACTCCTCAACACAGAGTATCATAAATGGCAATTCTTTACTCATACTTTATTCCTCTGGAAACAGGATTTTTCCTGTTTGCTTTTCGTGTTTCCACATTGTATATATTGTTAATGGACTAAAATGCCACATTTTTGTTTCTTCTTTTGTTAATAATTCATAAGTTTTCGATTGATAAAACGCATTCATTGCGGAGATATCATCCATTCCTTCTTTCTGTACAATCAAGTCAACAATTTGTGGAACCAAAGCTATACTTAAAATAGAGTTAAACTTTTCATCCATCTTATAAAACCTCCTCTGCATCTACAAACTTCAACAAGGAAATTGCTTCTACTGTAGCAAAAACATATTGATCAAACAATTTTTTGATTTTTAAAGCAGTAATGGCCTGTTCTTTAGTTAAAATACCTGTTGAATACACTTGAAGTGTTCTATATACATCATCGTTTGCAACAGCTCCAATAATAAGGTCATATTGTTCTTTATTATAAGTACCATTTCTATGCTCACAAACAAAATCTAACCATTCTTCGTCAGGAGACTTAATTTTTTTTATTTTAAGTCCTTTTATGTCTGTTTTCTCAGAGATTTCATATACATTGACAATTGGTTTTCCACCTTTTCTTGCAACGACTTTTCGAGCAAAATTTTCAGCTTGTGCCTTATTAGTCGTTGTATAAAAGCCATATCCAAAGTCAAGAAATCTATTTTGTTCAATTAATCTTGGATTTTCAACAATCATATTGCTACCATGGTATAAAATCATAAAAGCCCCTCCATTTTTTCTATTTGCTTTTTTTCTTTTTTTAATTTTTTTAAAATAGCCTCTATTTGACTTCGTCGAACAAGTTTTTCATATAATTCTCCTAAACTTTCTTTATCTTTGCCTAGGTATTTTGAAATAATTGTTTTTCCTTCTCTATAATATAAATAATAATACGTTTTATTATTTCTAGTTTTTGGAATTATTTTTCCTTTAGGAAGTGATTCAAGTTCCTTTATATATTCAGATGTCATTTTTTCATTTCTAGCTTTTTCACGATAAATAGTTACTTTTAGAATACTCATTATATCACCCTATTCTTATTATACCAAACTTAAACTACAATTTCATTATGAATGTTTGGTATATTTATACAATTTTTAAAGGATGTAATTAATCTATATATGAATAAATAGATTTTCAACATCCTTTTTTAATTAACGATATTTGCTTTCTTTTAATGCTTGTAAAGCACCTGCGTCAATGGCTTTAACAACCTCTGTCATTAAATCAACTGCGGCTTTATAGTCATCAATATCAATTAAAGATACATGGCTATGGAAATAACGGCATGGTAAGGAAATGGTCATATTGATAATACCATCAAATTGCTTATGGATTTCACCACTATCGGTACCACCCGCGGTTAATAAGTCATAGGTGTATTTAACACCCTTTTCTTTAGCAATCTTTTCCACGAAATCAAATAATCCACGGTGAGCAATAACGCTTCCATCCATAATGGATAAAGCAACACCAGCACCTAATTTAGTAGGATTATTAGGAGATCCTGGTAAATCATAAGACATCGTCACGTCAGTAGCGAATGCAATATCAGGGTGAACGTGATAAGAAGCTGTTTTAGCGCCTCTTAAGCCCACTTCTTCTTGAACAGTACCCACAGCAACATAATTGGCTTTATGAGGTTCTTTACGTAAGTTTTGTAAGACTTCTAAAGCAATGGCCATACCAATACGGTCGTCCCAAGCTTTGCCTAAAAGCGTTTTTCCATCATTTAAGATACGGAATTCGGTATATGGTGTAATGGTATCACCCACACGAATGCCTAAATCTTCAATGTCTTTTTTACCTTTTACGCCCATATCTAGGTATAAGTCTTTGGTTTCCATCACTTTTTGGCGCATTTCTGCTGGCATACCATGAGGAGGTTGCGCACCAACGACACCTTTATATTCTTTTCCGTCTCTAGTTCTCACGGTCATTAATTCTGCTAAAATGACGTGATTCCACCAACCACCAACGGGGTGAAGACGTAATAAACCGGATTCTTCAATGCGAGCAACGATGAAACCAACTTCATCCATGTGTCCACAAATCATAACAGTGGGTTGATCTTTTTCACCATCTTGATAGGCAAAAATACAACCTAATTGATCGTGTTCAATGCGGTCTGCATAAGGAGCAGCGTGTTTTTCAAAGACACGAGAAACCGCAACTTCATTACCCGAAATACCATTGACTTCGGAGATTTCTTTTAAGAATGCAATTCTTTCTTTTTCGTTCATACCTGTACCTCTTCTCTTTTACTTTTCTATTTTTTCAATATGCCAAATTTCTTTTGCATATTGTTCGATGGTTCTATCGCTAGAGAAATAGCCTGATTTAGCAATGTTGATTAAACACTTTCTAGCCCAACCCATGCGATCAGAATACATCGTTACGATACGATTGAATGCTTCGCTATAAGCTTCGACATCTTTTAAGATGAAATATTCATCACTACGATACATGATCTCATCAAAAATCATGCGGTATTTATCTTTATCGTCTTCTGCCCATTCCCCCGTTAATAAGGAATCCATCACTCTTTTAATCATCGGGTTACTGTTATACATATCCCAAGGATTATAAGTACCGGTCCAACGGAGTTGATTGACTTCATAATCTTTTAAGCCAAAGATGACACAGTTATCGTCGCCAACACGTTCAGCGATTTCAACATTTGCCCCATCTAAAGTACCTAAAGTAATCGCACCGTTCATCATAAACTTCATATTACTTGTTCCTGACGCTTCTTTTCCTGCCGTTGAAATTTGTTCAGAAATATCGGCGGCTGGAATAATAAGTTCCGCTAAAGAGACGCCATAATTTTCCATAAATACCACTTTCATATAAGGTGAGATTTCGGGGTCATTATTAACGACTCTAGCGACATCTAAAATGAGTTCAATAATCTTTTTGGCATAAGCATAAGATGGTGCCGCTTTAGCGCCAAAGATGAAGGTATGTGGCGTAATACGATAAGCTGGATTCTCTTTCATTTTGAAATATAAAGACATAATGTGGAAGACATTCATTAATTGACGTTTATAGGCGTGTAAACGTTTAATTTGAACATCAAAGATGGAATGGGAATCGACATCAATGTCGTAATGTTCTTTAATGAATAAAGCGAGTTTTTCTTTATTTTCTTGTTTAATTTCTAAGAATTTACCTTGTAAATCTTCATCATCCACGTGGGCCATTAAGTCTTCTAAATGTTCCGGATGAAGGATCCAAGTTTCGCCAATTTTATTCGTTACTTCTTCTGCTAAACGTGGGTTAGCGTATAAGAACCAACGACGGTGAGTAACACCATTGGTCTTATTATTAAATTTTTCTGGGAATAATTCATAGAAATCTCTAAAGGTATTTTCTTCTAAGATTTTGGTATGTAAAGCCGCTACACCATTAATTGAATAACAAGCATAGATGGCTAAATTGGTCATATGAATCATGCCTTCTTTAATAATAGAGACATTTCTACGGCGGTCATCGCTAAATCCTTTTGCGCTTAAGAAAATTTGGAAACGACGGTTAATTTCTTCAATAATCATATAGCAACGTGGAATGAGTTGTTGAACGTAATGAACCGGCCATTTTTCTAAGGCTTCCGCCATAATGGTGTGATTGGTATAGGCCATACACTTTTGTACTTGTTTCCACGCATCATCCCAACCATAATGATATTCATCCATTAATAAGCGCATTAATTCAGGAATAGCTAAAATTGGATGGGTATCGTTGAGTTGGAAGACATATTTATCGGCGAAGTTATCTAAAGTTCCGTATTGGCGTAAATGGCCACGAATGGCACTTTGTAAACCAGCACTGACTAAGAAATATTGTTGACGTAAACGGAGAATTTTTCCGTGTTCGGTAGAATCATCTGGATATAAGCCATGGCATAATTCACGAAGCGTAGTTAAATAATCCGAGAATTTTTGGTTTTGTGGAATGTTTTCTTCACTGGGTTCCGCACTCCATAAACGTAAAGTATTCGCAACATGGTTATGGTAACCAACAACGGAAACATCATAAGGGACAGCTTTTACACAAACGGCGTCGACCGTACGAGAGCGGACACGGCCATCTTCATCTTGATAAGTTTCGGCGCGACCATAGAATTTCACTTCGACAGCGTGTTTCGGTTTACGAATTTCCCAAACGTTACCATTACTTAACCATTGATCAGGAACTTCGGTTTGATGCCCTTGGGTAATTTTTTGCTTAAAGAAGCCATATTCATAGCGAATGCAGTTACCGCTTCCAGGATAACCTAATGAGGCAATAGAATCGAGAAAACAAGCCGCTAAACGACCTAAACCTCCATTACCTAAACCAGCATCAGATTCGGTTTCTTCTAATTCATGAATATTGAGTCCAAGTTCTTCTAAACCTTCTTTCGCTACTTGATAAATACCTAAATTCATCATGTTATTGACCAAAAGACGGCCAATTAAGAATTCCATAGAGAAATAGATGAGTTGACGTTGTTCATTCTTTTGAATAGCGTCACGAGTGGAACGCCAGTCTGGAGATGCATAGTCACGAACCATGCCACCTAAAATATTGAAACGCTCGGTGATATCGGAAGTTTGGACGTTATTTCCATAAATAACCGCTAACCGTTTTTCAAATTCGTTTTTAAATACTTCTTTGTTTTGAAATATATTGTCATAAACCATATTTTTATCCTACTTTCTAATTGCTACGCACTTTTTTTAAAACTAAGGCGGCAAAACTTGCTAATTTAATCGTCACTTTATAGGGGTGATTTTCGGGTCCATAAAGCGCTGTCTTTAATGGTAAACCATTATACTGATTATTTCCACTATAAACGTCTTTATCGGAATTTAAGATTTCGACATAAGTGCCTTTTTGGTTGATGCCGATATCGTAATTTTCATAATAGTTGGGGGTCATGTTAAAGATAAATACTAAGCAATCTTTCCCATAAGTTCTTTCAAAGGCAAAAACGCTTTGTTCATGATTATCCACCATTAACCAATGGAAATGATCCCAAGAATATTCATCCATATACATGGCTTTTTCACTTTGATAAACGAGATTTAAATCGCGTATCCACCTTGCCATTGAATCATGAATGGGAAAATTTTTCAATTCCCAAGGTAAAGATTTCGTTTCATTCCATTCATCAAAAGTTGCGAGTTCGTTTCCCATAAAATTGAGTTTTTTACCAGGATGCGCCCATTGGTAGCAATATAAATTTCTTAATTGCATGAATTTTTGTTGGTAGTCGCCCCACATTTTATTGATTAAGGTGCCTTTTCCATGTACGACTTCATCATGAGAAAGCGGTAATAAAAATCTTTCGGAATAAAAATACGCCATGGAGAAGGTAATCAAATGGTGCTCCCATTTTCGATAAATGGGGTCTTTTCCATAGTATCGAAGCGTATCGTTCATCCATCCTAAATCCCATTTGTAATCAAAGCCTAAGCCACCTTCTTCTAAAGGTTTCGTTACACCTTGATAACTAGAGGAATCCTCTGCAATTAACATCACATCCGGATGGGCATAGTGTAATTTACCGGTTAAACGTTTGATAAATTCTACCGCTCCATCATTCACACCTTTATCCGAATTTCCATGCCAATAAATGACATTACTAATGGCATCAAAACGGACACCATCAAAATGGAAATACGTTAAGAAATAATTGACCGCACTCATTAAAAAAGAACGAACGGGATCTTTTCCTAAATCAAACATTGCACTTCCCCATTCCGAATAGGTATTGCCTCTAGAGCTATATTCATACATCCTAGTGCCATCAAATTGAATTAATGCGTGTTTATCAATGGCAAAATGCACTAAAACAAAATCGAGAATAACACCAATACCGGCTTGATGCATACGATCAACAAAACTCATGAGTTGCATGGGGTTTCCATAACGAGAATCGACCGAATAGAAACCTGTCGCTTGATAGCCCCAAGAACCATCAAATGGATATTGGGTAATCGGCATGATTTCTACATGAGTAAAGCCGTGCCCTTTTACATAAGGGATGAGTTCATCCGCGATTTCTTCATAGGATAAATATCGACCATCGACTTGTCCTTTCCAAGAGCCTAAATGAATTTCATAAATGCTCATGGGGCGAGAGATGTTTTTCTCGCGTTTTCTTAAATAGGCTTTATCGTGCCAAACAAAATTTTCATAATCAAAAAGTTTTGAGCATGTGCCTGGACGATAGTCGCTAAAGAAAGCATAGGGGTCCGCTTTATCGACATATTTTCCTTTGGCATTTTTAAAATGAAATTTATATTGTTGATAATTCTCAAGATGAGGAATAAAGAGTTCAAAAACACCACCCTCATCAACTTTTTGCATTTTATGCGTTGCTACATCCCAGTTATTAAATTCTCCAATTACCGAGACGTCGCTAGCGTGAGGCGCGTAAAGACGAAACATGACACCTTTTTTTCTACCTTGTTTTACAAAATGCGCACCAAAGTATTGATATGCATCAATGGTTTGTCCATAGTAGAAATCATAAAGCAATCCGTAGGCCATTTCATCTTCCTCGCTTTCTGTTGGTTATACAAAGTTATTATAACTAAATTAGTTACTTTAATAAAGTAAAAATATCGCTCTAAAAGCGGTTTCAGCCTTATTTTACCCACTTTTAAAATGCCTACCCGAAACCAAAATAAAAATTATTCGTTTTTTGGAGCTTATTTTCTTTGGGTTTTTAAAAGAATTTTCTCCATTTTGGTCCTGAGCAACTTCGTGTTTCGCCTTTACTTTCTTCACCTTTTTTAGTACAATAATAGAGATTGTTTTGGAGGTAATTATATGTCAATTAAAGTCATGGCTGTTAATGCTGGAAGTTCATCTTTGAAGTTCAAATTATATGATATGCCCAGCGAAAAAGTCATTTGTAAAGGGATTGCTGACCGTATTGGTCATGAAGACGGAATTTTTAAAATTGAATCCGCCAAAGGAGAAAAGAAATTTATTGTTCCTATTCCAGATCACGCTGTCGCCGTCCAACTCTTATTAGATAATTTATTAAGCGAAGGTATTATTGCATCGTTAGATGAAATCGGTGGTATTGGTCACCGTATCGTTCAAGGTGGTTCTTACTTTGCCGATTCCGCAGTTTTAGATAAAGATACCGAAGATAAAATTGAATCTTTGATTCCTTTAGCGCCACTTCATAACGCTGCGCACTTAATCGGTTTTAGAGCTTTTAAAAAGGTTCTTCCTCAAGTTGGTAACGTTGCTGTTTTTGATACAGCTTTCCATCAAACGATGGCACCAACCGATTATTTATATCCAATTCCTTATGAATATTATACCGATTATGGTATTCGTCGTTATGGCGCCCATGGTACCTCCCACCATTATCTAGCGCTTGAAGCACAAAAATATTATGACAAAAAAGAAGGCAACCGTTTAATCACCTGTCACTTAGGTAGTGGTGCTTCCTTATGTGCTATTTTAGATGGTAAATGCGTTGCTACATCTATGGGGTTAACACCTTTAGGTGGCATCATGATGGGAACGCGTTGTGGTGATATTGATCCTTCCGTTATGTCTTATGCTTGTGCATGTACTGGAAAATCCGTGGAAGAAATGTATCAAATTTTCAATAAAAAATCTGGTTTACTTGGTGTATCTGGTGTTTCTAATGACACTCGTGACATTTTAGCTGAAGTAGAAAAAGGAAATAAAATGGCGATTTTGGCCAACGATTTATTCATTCGTCGCGTCGTTGATTTTATTGGTCAATATTATGCTCGTTTGGGTGGATGTGATGTTTTAGTCTTCTCTGCCGGTATTGGTGAAAACGTTGGTTATTATCGTGAAAAGATTTGTGATCAATTAAAGAGTGCTTTTGGTATTGAAATTGATAATGAAATCAATCGTCCTTTACGTGGAAAAGAAGCCGTTATCTCTACGAAAAACAGTAAAATCAAAGTGGTCGTTATTCCAACTGATGAAGAAGTCATGATTGCTCGTGATACCATGCGCTTACTTCACTTAAATTAAGGATTTCATTATGAATAAAACTTTATTGAAAGAAGTCGCAGCTCGTTTCACTGATGATTACAAATTAATTCTTAAAAAAATCAAAGAATATGATCACATTGTGGTTTTCCGCCATCAAATGCCGGACTTTGATGCTTTAGGTACCCAATTAGGCTTAGCGACTTGGTTAAAAGATAACTTCCCTAATAAAACGATTCATGTTGTAGGTGAAAATCATGTCACTTTCACACCTCGTCTTTATCCTTATATGGATGAAGTAGAAGATTACTTCTTTGATGAACCATTTTTAGCGATTGTTGTCGATACTGCGGACACGAAAAGAATTTCCGATGACCGCTACCAAAAAGCTTCCTATATTATCAAAATCGATCATCACCCGAATCGTGATGGTTATGGAAATATTAATGTCGTCGCTGATGAACTTGCAGCTGCTAGCGAATTAGTGGCTAACATGCTCTTCTTATTTCCTAAGAAATATGTATTTTCAAAAGAAGCAGCCCGCTATTTATATAGTGGTATCGTTGGTGATTCTGGAAGATTCTTATATAACTCCACTACCCCACATACTTTTGAAATTGCTGGGTTACTCGTTTCTAAAGGATTACTTCTTTCGCAAGAAGTTTATCAACCCATGTATCAAAAGAATATCCAAGATTTAAGAGTGACTGCCTATGTACTTACTCACTTTGAAGTATCTCCTCATGGTGTTGCTTATTATGTTCTTTCAGAAGAAATTCAAAAGGAATTACAAATTACCGTAGAACGGGGAAAAGAAAATATTAATCAATTTGCCAATATTGATGGAATTGAAATCTGGTGTTCTATTACCCAAGACACCAAAAGAAATCGTTGGAAAGTCTCCATTCGTAGTAAGGCATTAGCGGTAAATGAAGTCGCGTCTCACTTTAAAGGTGGTGGACACGACCAAGCTTCAGGCGCTGAAATTCCTACTTTAGATGAATTACCAAAATTAATTCAAGAATTAGATGATTTAATTGTTTCTCATTCTAAATAATATGAAAACACAGGTGTTCTGCCTGTGTTTTTTTGTTATTCGTAAGTTATAAGTTCATATTTTGTCTTTCTTTTCATAAATTAGAATATGAAAAAATATTTAACTTTACGCCAAGTTGGCACGCTTTCATTTCCCCTTTTGCTCGGTTTAATTGTAGGTGTTATTTTAAAGGAGGATTTTTCCTACATTGAATCGTTACCAAGAACAATAAAGGTTCCTTCTATCGTATTTCCTATTGTATGGACCATTTTATATATTTTAATGGGAATCTACAAGGAATTATATGATGAAGATGAAACAAAAGACAAAAATCTTGAAGTTTCGTACTATTTATCTTTGTTATTTAACGTTTTTTTCTCTTTTCTTCTTTTTGCCTTTCATCAAAATTTTTTAGCCTTATTGGATGTTGTTATTTTAATTGCATTAGTGGGTTATCTCTTTGTAAATGGTTGGCGCAATAAGAAAAAATATAGTTATTTGCTCATTCCTTACTTACTCTGGCTCTTTGTAGCTCTTAGTTTAATGTTAGATATCATTAGTCATTAAAAAATTACACTTCTTTTTCATTGTTATATGAAGAAAATATTTTCTTCATATCCGCGCATAAAGGTGGTAAAATGAAAAAGAGGTGTATAGCTATGGGATTTGCGCCACTACATATTCGAAGCGGATATTCTTTTTTAAAAAGCGGCTTAACAATGGACAGACTTTTTCAAACCATAAAAAAAGCAAATTATTCTTCTTTAGCGCTTACCGATTTAGGCGTTCTTTTTGGTTACCCTACTTTTGTAAAACTCGCTAATGAAAACCATATGCACTATGGACTAGGTATGGAAGTTCAAGTAACGTTTAGTAAACTTCCCACCGCTCTTTCTTCTTATGCTGATCAAGAATTTCCTTTATGTTTATATGCGATGGATGAAGAAGGATACCATTCTTTAATGCGCATTTCTAGTCATCTTTCTAATCATTCTTCTATTCCTTTAGATCATGAAGACATCAAAGGTGATCATCTCGTAGCTATTTTATCTACTGATTGTAGTTTTTTTGATATTCAAGCTTTAAAAGATACCTTAGATTCTCGTCCGCGTATGGCTTTACTTACGCTCAATCAATATTTCAAGCATTTTTATCTTGGTTTAGCTTTTTATAATATGTCTGAACTCGG
>FR897046.1:45137-76852 GCA_000437235.1 Coprobacillus sp. CAG:826
CTGAACTCGGCTCCATTACACTTATTCGTGATTTTGCCTCTTTTTATGGATATAATTTAGTCGCCTTTCCTTTAATGGCATACGCAAAAAAAGAAGATGCCATTACTTTACGCATTGTTTCTTCTTTAGAAAAAGATGAAAAAATGGATATTCAAGAAGAATCAGGCCCTTATTATATTAAAAATTACGATGAACTTTCTAAATTATATTTAGAAGATGAATTAAATAAAACGATAGAAATCATGGATCCTCTTCAAGTTGATTTTCTTAAAAAAAGAGGTCAAATTCTTTTGTTTCACGATGAAAAACCAAGCGCTGCTCTTTTAAAAGAGCATGCGATGAATGGTTTAAAAAAACTTAATAAATGGAATGCACAATATCAGCAACGTTTAGAGTATGAATTATCTACCATTGAACAAATGGGATATTCCGATTATTTTTTAATCGTTGAAGATTATGTTCATTACGCTAAGACTCATGCCATTCCCGTAGGTCCGGGTAGAGGTTCTGCGGCCGCTAGCTTAGTGGCGTATAGCTTAAATATTACGACAATAGACCCTTTAGAATACGATTTACTTTTTGAAAGTTTTTTAAATCCTGCTCGTGTAACCATGCCGGATATTGATATCGACTTCGGGGATGAAAAAAGAGATGAAGTCATTTCTTATTTAAAAGACAAATATGGAACTTCACGCGTTTGTAATATTGTTACATTCCAAACAATAGGGGCAAAACAATCCTTACGCGATATTGGCCGTGTCTTCTCTTTCTCTTCTAGCGATATTGATTTGCTCTCTAAATCCATTCAAAGCAATAATATTTCTTTACGCGATGCGTATAAAAAGATTCCCGCTTTCCGTCAATTAGTGGACAGTGATACCTATTATTTATCCATTATTCGTTTAGCATCAAAAATTGAAGGTTTACCCCGTCAATCGGGACTTCACGCGGCTGGGGTTATTTTAAATGAAACACCATTAGAAGACGTTTTACCGCTTTTAGAAAATCAAGATGGGCTTTATACTGCCCAATATGAAATGAATCCATTAGCAGAACAAGGTTTCTTAAAAATGGATATTTTAGGTTTAAGGAACTTAACAATTTTAGATAACGCCATTAAAAGAGTGAATCAAAATCATCATTTAGATTTAAAAGAAGAAACACTTCCTTATGATGAAAAAGAAATATTTTCGTTAATCGCACAAGGAAAAACCATGGGGTTATTCCAACTTGAATCCTCAGGAATTAAACGGGCAATTGATCTAATTGAGCCCACGAGTTTTGATGATATTGTTGCGGTTCTTGCTTTATTTAGACCGGGCCCAATGAACAATATTCCGCTTTATGCAAAAAGAAAAAAGGGACAAGAACCTGTTACCTATTTTACGGATAGTTTAAAAGACATTTTAGCGCCTACTTATGGCATTATTGTTTATCAAGAACAGGTACTTCAAGTTGTTAAAGAAATTGCTGGTTTCTCTTTACAAGAAGCTGATTTATTTAGACGCGCTATATCTAAAAAAGATGCGAAAAAATTAGAAGTCATGAAAGTGGATTTCTTAAAAGGTGCATTAAAGAATGGGTATAGCGAGCAGTTAGCGTTACAAATTTACGACCACATCTTCCGCTTTGCTGATTATGGCTTTAAAAAAGCACACGCGGTTGCCTATGCCTGTTTAACTTGTAAAATGGGTTATATCAAAGTGCATTACCCTGCCGAATTCTATGCCAGTATTTTAGAAGGTAATGCTTCGAATAACGACGCAAAATTCTTAGATACCATTAGTGAGATTAAAAGTCTTTCAATTCCTATCTTACTTCCTAGCATTTTATCTTCTACTCAACATTTTGAAGTAGAAAATCATGCACTTCGTTTACCCTTATCGATCATTAAAGGCATTTCTAGTTTATTTGTTTTAGAAATCTTAAAAGAAAGAGAAATTCATCCTTTTACGAGTTTCTTTGATTTTGTAATTCGTATGAGCAACCATAAAATGACACTTTCTCAATTAGAAGCGCTTATTCACGCTGGGGCATTTGACGAATTCTCTTATTCAAGAAGTTCCCTTTTAAATATAATGAAAAGTGCATTAGAATTTGCTAGTTTAGTGAATTTCTCCTATGATCCAAATGAAGAAAATCATTTTCTTTTACCCCCACCAAGCATTATAAATATGGAAGATGATCCATTATATCGCTGCGAAAAAGAAATTGAAACTTTAGGTTTTATGTTAAGTCATACGCCTTTATATTTCTATCAAGAAAAAAGAAAAGAAGAAAATTTATATAGTATTCAAGAAATCAATCAAAGACCAAGAGGTCGCTTTGTCGCTATTTTAAAAAGTATAAAGACGATTAAAACCAAAAAAGGTAGTCCAATGGCCTTTCTTCTCTTCTTTGATGATGAAAACGAAAAAGAAGTTATTGTATTCCCTGAAACTTATGCTAAGTGCTATCAAATCTTAGAACGAAACCAATTATACGTGATTGATGGATATGAAGGAAAAGACCATTCTTTCATTAGTAATGCCATCGAAAAATGGAGGATTTAACAATGCCAAAAATGTATGTAATTGATGGAAACTCATTATTATTCCGCGCTTTCTACGCGACGAGTTATCCGGGAAGTCCTATCATGCGGACCAAAGAAGGTGTGCCGACCAATGCTCTTTTTGCTTTTGGAAATATGATGCATCGTATTCTTGCTGATTTTAAAAGCGATGAACATATTTTGGTAGCCTTTGATACCGGAAAAAAGACTTTCCGTCATCAAGAACTAGATACCTATAAAGCCAACCGAAAACCTTGCCCAGAAGAATTAAAAGCCCAAATGCCTTTAGCTAGAGAAATGTTAAAAGCTTTAGGTGTTTTTACCTATGAAATGGAAGGTTTTGAAGGTGATGATATTGCTGGCACTGTTGCTAAAAAAGCCGAAAAAGAAGGTTATGAAGTAGAAATCTATACTTCAGACCGTGACTTTTTACAATTAATTTCTCCTCATATTGAAGTCCATATTCTTAAAAAGGGACTTTCTGATGTTGATATTATAACTAACGATAATATGGAAGAACGCTTTGGCTTCTCTCCTATTCAAATTCAAGATTATAAAGGACTATGCGGTGATTCTAGCGATAATTTGCCGGGTATTCCTGGTATTGGTGATAAAACCGCTGTTAAACTAATTAAAGAATATGGCTCTTTAGAAAAGATTATTGAAGCCGCGCCTAACATGCATTCTAAAATGGGAGAAAAGATTGTACAAAATGCCGAATTAGGCATGATGTGCAAACATTTAGCTATGATTTTAACGGATTTAGATTTGCCTTTCTCTTTAGATGATACGCTTTATGAAGGTTATGAATTTAGCGAAATTTCTTCATTCTGTACGCATTATGAACTCAAACAGTTACTTTCTAAATTAAGTGTAAAAGGAAAACAAAAAGCTTCTACCCGTACACAAAAAGAGATTACCTATACCCAAATTGGTAGCGTGGAAGATTTAAATGAACCGACCGTTATGGGCATTAGTTTAGATCGACAAGAAGGTAATTATCATAAAGCCGAATTATATGGTATTAGCTTAACCATCAATGAAAATACCTATTACATGGATATTGAAGATGCGAAAAAAGATCAAAAACTACAGTCTTGGTTAATGGATGAAAAAATTAATAAAAACTGTTTTGATTATAAAGCGATAAAAGTTTTATTACACCGCCACGGTCTTAAAATTCAAGGTCTTCA
Organism: Coprobacillus sp. CAG:826; assembly: GCA_000437235.1. Classification (GTDB taxonomy): domain Bacteria; phylum Bacillota_I; class Bacilli_A; order RFN20; family CAG-826; genus CAG-826. The sequence continues at coordinate 48,882 of FR897046.1, forward strand.
CTTTGATTTATTCTTAGCGTCTTATTTATTAGATTCATCTTTAACGAATGAAGATGATGCCGTGTTTTCTTATTTTAATGTGGAATTAAAAGAAAAGCCTGAAATCTCTTTATTTGGTGAAAGAAACGTAGAAAAAGCCGCTCAAGTTTCTTATTATTCCCTTCATTTAGAAAATCAAGTGATGGAGGAATTAAAGAAAAATGATAGTGTTTCTTTATTCCATGATATTGAAATGCCTTTATGCGAAGTTTTAGCGAAAATGGAAATTGAAGGTTTCCCTTTAGACACTGCAACATTAGAAGAAATAGGAAAAGAATTCCGTTTAAAGCTCGAAAAGATTACCGAAGATATCTATGATTTAGCCGGCGAAAAATTTAATATTTCTTCTCCTAAACAAGTCGCTCATATTCTTTATGAAAAACTTAATCTTCCAGGTAATAAAAAAGGTTCGACCTCCATTGATGTTTTAAAAGGCTTAGTAAAAAAACATCCGATTGTTCCTTTAATTTTAGAACATCGTAAATACGCTAAACTGCTCTCAACCTATATTGATGGCTTAGAAAATTATATTTTTGAAGACGGAAAACTCCACGCGATGTTTAATCAAGCCACCACCACAACGGGAAGATTGTCGAGTAGTGAACCGAACTTACAAAATATCTCCGTTAGAGATGAAGAAGGTAAGTTAATTCGAAAAGCTTTCTTCTATAAAGAAGATGATTTATATATTCTTTCTTTAGACTATGCACAAATTGAACTCCGTATTTTAGCTAGCTTATCAAAATGTCAAAAACTTATCGACGCTTTTAAAAATCATGAAGATATTCATACTGTTACGGCTCGTCATGTCTTCCATGTTGAAGGAGAAGTTCCTTCTAGTTTAAGAAGAAAAGCAAAAGCCGTAAACTTTGGTATTGTTTATGGAATTTCCGATTGGGGATTAAGCGAACAAATTAATGTAAGTCCAAAAGAAGCGCGAGAAATCATTGATGAATTCTATTTAGCTTATCCAGAAATTGCAACTTATTTAAAATCCATCGTTGAATTTGCAGAACAACATGGTTATGTTAGTACCGTTTTAGGTAGAAGAAGATATTTAAGAGAAATCCATGACTCTTCTTATCAAGTCCGTGAATTTGCAAAACGCGCCGCGATGAACGCCCCCATTCAAGGTACGGCCGCTGACTTAATTAAAATTGCTATGATTCATATTGATAAGCGACTACAAAAAGAAAACTTAAAAGCGCAGATGGTTCTTCAAATTCACGACGAACTGCTCTTTAAAGTACCTAAAAATGAATTAGAAATCGTTACCAAAATCGTAAAAGAAGAGATGGAAAACGCAATGCAATTTGAAGCGCCTCTTGAAGTCGATGGAAGTGCCGCCAAAACTTGGTATGATGCAAAGTAGGTGATTTTATGCCTGAATTACCCGAAGTTGAAACCATTAAAAACATTTTAAAAACTACATGGTTAAATAAAACGATTGATCATATTGAGGTTTTATGTCCTAAAATGATTAAAGGTGATGTTAGTGCTTTTTACTCTTTAGAGCATCAAACATTAAATGATATACAAAGAAAAGGAAAATTTTTAATTTTCTTCTTTTCAAATCACCTTGTTTTACTCTCTCATCTACGAATGGAAGGAAAGTTTTATTTATTCCATAAAGATGAAAATAATAGCCGTTTTGCGCGGATTATCTTCTATTTTACAAATGATGAAAAGATGTGTTATGATGATTCAAGAAAATTTGGAGTCATGAAAGTCATCCATGAAGATGAATTAAAAAATGAGCCTTGGTTAAGCGCTCTTGGACCGGAACCTTTTGATATTGAAGATCCTTCTTCTTTACTTTTAAAAGCACAAAAGATACATACACCGATTAAACCTTTTATCATGGACCAACATGTGATTTCAGGTATTGGAAATATTTACGCTGATGAAATCTTATATCGTTCTCATATTTCACCTTTAGAGCCAGCCAGTCATTTAACTAAAGAAGATTGGGATTTACTCATTTCAAATGCTAAAGATATATTAAAAACCGCAATTCAAGAACAAGGCACTACCATCCGTTCCTATCATCCAAGCAAGGATATGGTCGGAAATTTTCAAAATCAACTTTTTGTTTATGGTAAAAGAGGCGATTTCTGCCCTACTTGTCATACTCCATTTATGAAAATTATAGTGGGTGGTAGAGGTACAACTTTCTGTCCAAACTGTCAAAAGAAAAAGTATCCACCGATTGTTATTGGTTTAACCGGTGCGATTGGAAGCGGAAAATCCTACGCTCTTAACTACTTTAAATCTTTAGGATTAGAAACAATATCCAGCGATGTCGTTGTTCGTGAATTATATCAAGATAAAAGTGTACAGAAACACCTTATTTCCATGTTTGGAAAGAAAATCATTTACAATCAGCAAGTAGATTTTTCTTATTTAAGATTTCTGATTAGTGAAGATTCTCATAAGAATAAAATGTTACAAGATTATTTATATCCGTTAGTCAGAAATCAACTGGAGCTATTCATACTTCACTCCAACTCTAAAATTGTAGTGATTGAAGTTCCTCTTCTTTTTGAAAGTCATATGGATACGTTATGCGATATCACAATTGCTATAAAAATTTCTAATGAAAATCAAAGAAAGAATTTGAAAAAACGTGGACAAAAAGAAATCGACCAAATGCTTTTAATGAATTATAAAGGTGATGAATATCCTTATGGAAATCAAGTCACTTATTATTTAGACACAAATAACAATAAAAAAGCGCTTGAGAAAGCGCTTGAGAAAATTTATAAAAGTTTAATAAACGGAAATACCTTCTAATGGTATTTCTTTTTTTATCATCGCACGAATAATATCAACAATCTGACCTGCTTGAATTCTTCCACTTGCTGATTTCCCGCTTAAATATGTTTCCAATTTTTTTAATGGAATTCTAGAAATGAAAATAGTCAATTTCTTTTCTTTTAAGCGTTGGTTAATAATTGGATAAACAATTGAATCACGGATATAATCGCTCATATATCCACTTCCAAAATCATCTAAAACTAAAACGTCAACATCAATATAAGAATTAAGCACTTGTTGAAATTGGACTTTATCTGCAAAAGATAAGTCTAATAATTCTTTAAACCGCGTTGATGAATCTAAAAACGCACCTTTTTCTTTTGGATTTTTTTGAAGATAAGTTACTAGGAAAGTTGCTACTAAATAAGATTTTCCTAATCTTGAGTCTCCATATAAATAAATCCATCGATTTGATTTTTTTTCAATCAAACTCATTAAAGTGGCTATAATTACATTTCTATTTTCAGCAATATCAATATCAGCTTTATTATACAAATTCTTTTCCAACCAGTTTACATCAAAATCATACGCTAAAAATTTCTTTTCAATACTTCTTCTAGCAAGCATTTTGGGACACATTTGCATTTTTCTTTCGATACCTGTTTCTTCTATAACAGGAATGGCAACCATACAGGGGACTTTTTTAGCACATTTTTCTATTCCAGGACATTTTTCGCAATAGTGTTGGTCATCAACATAGTCTAAAAAGATACCTAATGAGTCACGAACCATTTCTTTAGGAAGATCATATTGTTTTAAGAATTCAAGAAAGTAAGGATCTTGATAAAGTTCTTTTATTTTTTCATCTTTATATTGCTCTAAATCACTGCTAAGAATGATTTTCGTTTTCAATTTTACTCTTTCCATACTATCGAGGTCCCTTCTATTTCATTTTTTTCAATATTTCTTCCCAATCGGTATTAATATCGTCTTCATCAGGTACACTTTTTTCTAAAACTTCTTCAACATCACTATTATCTTTTTCATATGTTTCAGATGCTAAAGCATTCTTTTTTCTTCTTGGCTTAGTTAAAAAATTCATAGCGTCCAAGGCATTATCAATTTGTGCTCTTGCAAGACTTGCCCCAATTTTTTCGGTAAAAGCTGCAGGTAAAGTGTTATCTTTAACCTGTAAAACATAGTCCACTAAGACATTAATGACGCTTGGTGCTAAATGAAGACGCGAAGATAAGCGATTAATCAAAGCAACATCACTAGGAACTGGTTCAGTCATATTTTGTTTTACTCTTAAAAAATCATAGGGAGACATTGATTCAAATAAGCGAATTTTTTCAGCAATACGAGAATTAGATGAAATTTCGCTGTTTTTTTGTTGCGTTACCTTTTTTACCGATGGAAAACGCATTTCTTCTTTGGCATAACGAATTAAATTATCTAAAACAAAGGTGCCTTTTCCTTCTTGTTCAGGTTGGTATGTTCTATACACAACATCCGCCATTGTTTCTTCATCAACGCCCATGAGGGTTGCTACTCTTTCAATTTCATTTAAATCGGATTTAGAGAATAGTTTTTCGCCATTTAAAAAGAATTTCTCTTCAAAAATTTGGAAGAAAGTGCCAAAGTCAAAAGAACCTTGAACCATTCTTGTTTTTCTTTTCTTAGCTTTCTTAGATGCAGATAGAGAAAAACATTCATCATCTAAGTCGGGATGGAAAACTTCATTAAAGGAAGCGGAGACTTCTTTTCCATCTCTTTTATCTTCCTTTTTAGGAGAATAACGACTAGCCATCATTTCGGCATCTTTTTTTCCTAAATATTTTTCATATAAGCCTGCAAATAAGATATCTTGAAAGAAATCATTCGGCATCTTAGGTGCATATAAAACGTATTTATAGAAGCGCACATCATTTTCTTCTTTATAGAACGTGCGCATTAATCCAACAGCTTCTAATTGCTCTCTTGCTTTTTGAAATTCACTAGTGGACATACGCATGAAATTTAAGATTTTTTCGTGGGAAAATAAGCCTTCATTATCATTTTCATAACTTGACCAAAAAGTATGGAAAAGCGCAATTGCACCGTAACCTACTAAGGGTTGGTAAAGTAAATCAATGGTTTTTCGATCATAGTCCGTTAATATACTGGCGAGTTCAATTTCAAACCAATCTTCTTTTCGAACATATATTTTTTCTTGCACTTTGTACCACCTCGTACCATCAATTATAAAGTTTTTTATGTTGCTTTTCTAGTCGTTCTACATTTATTTTTAGATTTGTTTAATAAAAGTTAATTAGCAAAGTAAAAGGAACAGAAGGGGACCTTCAAGAAAAAGAAAGAAAGGAGAAGTCAAAATCTTAAAAAACAATCGAAATTTTACTTTAAAAATTTTCAATATTAAAAATAATGTTAATCAATTCATCCCCACATCTAGGTCATTATTTTTGCCTAAATCGAAAGAAAATATTATTTTCAAAAATTCATAGATTTTTTTAAAAACATTTATTTTTTATGCTATTTTTAAGAAGTTTTTTCTTGTTCCACTATTTTTTATTCCTATTCAAATTCGAATGATGGGTCTAAAAAATTGAACGTTTTTTTCGTTTGAATGACCATGAAAAAAGAGGAGAAAAATATCACTGAAAAAACTTTTTTATTTTCTCTTTAATTTAATAAATTAAAGTGCTATCATGAAGTCGTATATCGGTTATTTTTTGGAGGTAGTGTTTATGGAAATTAATCGTATTGGTGTATTAACCTCTGGTGGCGATGCCCCAGGCATGAATGCGGCAGTCCGCGCTATTGTAAGAGCGGGCTTAGCAGCAGGTAAAGAAATGTTTGTGGTTTATGATGGCTATAAGGGTCTTGTCGAAAACAAGATCATGCAAGTGGACCGTCTCTTCGTAAGTGAAATTATTACGCGTGGTGGCACCATCATTCACTCCGCTCGTTTACCAGAATTTAAAGATCCTGAAGTTCGTAAAATCGCTGTGAAGAACTTAAAGGAACGTGGCATTGATGCTTTAGTCGTTATTGGTGGCGACGGAAGCTATATGGGTGCTAAAGCTTTAACCGAAATGGGAATCAATTGTATCGGTTTACCTGGTACCATTGATAATGATATTGCTTCAACAGATTTCACCATTGGTTTTGATACTTGTTTAAATACCATTTGTGAAGCTGTTGATAAATTACGTGATACTTCTTTCTCGCATCACCGTTGCTCTGTTATCGAAGTCATGGGTCGTTATTGCGGTGACTTAGCTATCTATGCCGGTATTGGTTGTGGCGCTGATTTAATTATTTCTAGTGACCACCCACTTAGTAAAGATAAAGCGATTGAACAAATTAGAAAAATGCATGAGAGTGGACGTATGCACATTATTGTTATTATCACTGAACATATTTGTGATGTTCATGAATTTGCTAAAGAAATTGAAGAAAAAGCCGGTATTGAGACCCGTGCTGAAGTTCTAGGACGTATTCAACGTGGTGGCTCACCATCTGCTCGTGATCGCGTCTTAGCCGCCGAAATGGGCGTTAAAGCTATTGATTTACTCTGCGAAGGTAAAGGTGGCCGTTGCGTTGGCTTACGCGGACAAGAACTCGTTGACTATGACATTATGGAAGCTTTAAGCATGAATCGTGCTCCTCAAAAAGAATTACTCGATGTCATTTATAAACTTCGCTAATTCTAAGGAGGCTCTTATTATGTTAAATATTTCAAAAAATACAAAAATTGTTTGTACCATTGGTCCTGCTACCGATACTTATGAAATGATTTTAAAGTTAATTGACGCGGGCATGAACGTCATGCGCGTTAATTTTTCACATGGTGATTATGAAAGTAATCTTCATAAAGTCCATTTAGCAAGACAAGTAGAAAAAGAAAAAGGAATTCTAATTCCTGTTATGCTTGATACCAAAGGTCCAGAAATTCGCACGCACCTTTTTGAAGGCGACTCCGCGATAATAAAAAAAGATAGTATTGTTCGGGTATCCATGAAAGAAATTTTAGGAAATAGCGAACGCTTTTCTATTTCTTATCCAGGTTTATATGATGATGTAAAAGTTGGAGATTTCTTACGTTTAGACGATGGAAATCTTGACTTAGAAATTATTGAAAAAGATGACGAGCATCGAGAACTCGTTACCAAAGCATTGAATACGGATACAATTGCTAATCGTCGTGGTGTGAATGTTCCTTATATCAAACTTAACATGCCATTTATTTCGAAAAAAGATGCGGACGATATTCGTTTCGGTTGTGAAAATGGCTTTGATTTAATCGCCGCTAGCTTTACGCGTAGAGCCCAAGACATTTTAGATGTTAAAGCTTTATGTGCAAAATATGGTCGTCCTCATATGCCGGTTATTGCTAAGATTGAAAACCCTGAAGGCGTTGAGAACATTGATGCAATTATCGCTGCCGCTGATGGCATCATGGTCGCTCGTGGTGACTTAGGCGTAGAAATTCCTGCCGAAGAAGTTCCTGTCGTTCAAAAAGAACTCATCGATAAATGCCGTATTGCTGGAAAACCCGTTATTACTGCTACTCAAATGTTAGATTCCATGAAGAAATTCCCACGTCCAACAAGAGCGGAAGTCAGCGACGTTGCTACCGCAGTATTACAAGGTACAGATTGCGTTATGCTTTCTGCTGAATCTGCTTCTGGTGATTACCCCATTGAAGCTACTTCCATGCAAGGGAAAATTTCTCGAACCATGGAAAAATATTTAAATTATGAACTCTTAGCCCGTGAGGCTTATGATACTTCCGAAAAGAACAATAACGATGCTATCGCAAACTCCGTTGCGAATACCGCCCTTTTAATTGGTGCTAAATTAATTGTCTGCTTCTCAGAAACAGGTGCGACTGGAAAAAGAATTTCAAAAGCCCGTCCAATTTGTCCAATTCTTTCCTTCTCTAACAAACGTGAAGTTTGCTTAGAAGGTGCTTTATATTGGGGCATTCATCCTGTTTTAATTCCCTACATTCCTCAATTTATTGAAGAAATGGAAGCATTAGCGTTAGTAAAAGCTCACGAGCTTCAAATTCCTGCAGGTACCCCGATTATTATTACTGGTGGTACGCCAACAGGCGTTAGTAAGACCAACTTTATGAAAATCGTTAATGTCAACGAAATTAAGGATATTTAATCTATGAAGTATGTCATTGGCATAGATATGGGAGCCACGAACATTCGTGTTGGCGTCATTAACGAAAATTTAGAAATTGTGGAGGTTATTCGTGAAAGTACTTCTCACGGTGGAAATGATTCTTTAATTCAACAAATCGTACGTTTAATCAAACAAGTTCACTATGAAAAGTATAACATTTCTTCTATTACGATCGGTGTTCCTGGGCGTGTACGGAACGATGGTTATGTTTATGAACTTCCTAATATTCATGTTTCGGATATTGATTTTGTTACGACTTTACAAAATGTTTTTCATGTTCCAACCTTTGTTATTAATGACGCTGTCGCCGCCGGTTTAGCGGAAGCTATTTCTGGAAATGGTAAAGATTACTCTTCCGTTTTCTTTGTTACGATTTCTAGTGGAATCGGTGGTAGTTTCTTTGTTAATAAAAAATTTGTCGTATCTTCTACAGAAATTGGTCATACCCTATTTAAATACCAAAATGGCTATTATGAATTAGAAAGAATTGCCTCAGGCTATGGCATAATTCGTCTTGCCGAACTTAATCATATCCAATTAGAGCATGGCTATGATATGTTTATTGGCTATCAAAATCACGATATAAATTTAACCCAATTATATTTTGACTGGCTCAATCTACTTCATGAATTTCTTGCTTTTATCCAAAGTACTTTTTCACCTGAGATAATTGTCTTTAGTGGTGGCGTAATGAAATCTGCTTCTATTTTCTTTGAAGATTTAAAAAAACAAAATCCACAAAGTAAATTGATTATGGCCTATCATAACCAAGATGCTGGTTTAATAGGCGCTAGTTGCTATGGTTTACAAAATAGCTAAACTTGACTTTTTTCCTAGGATTGCATAAAATAACCTTATCTTATAAAAAAGGAGATTTTAAAAATGAAAATTTTAATTACATCGGATTCTACCTGTGCATTAAGTCGTGAAGAGGCTAAAAAAATTGGTCTTCCTATTCTTCCCTTAAATGTCATTGTAGACGGAACTGAATATCATGATGGGATTGATATTGACCCTGATAAACTATGCAAAATGATGCGCAATGGAAGTATTATCAAAACTTCCACCCCTACTCCATATGAAATTAAGGAATTTTTCGATCGTTATTTAACCGATGATGTTGATCACATCATTCATTTTACAATTTCAAGCAAGCTATCTTCTATGTTTGATTTATTTACGAATATTTGTAAGCAAAAATATGGAGAACGGGTTACAATTATTGATGCTTACTCTGTATGCTATTATATGTTAACGCATGTTTTAACTGCTAAAATGATGGCAGAACAGGGAAAATCCGTTGAGGAAATCGTTTCTTGTATGAAAAATCGTATTGGAACAGGCTCAGTTTCCTTTATACCTGAAACGTTAACTTATTTAAAAAATGGTGGTCGTATTTCTCCAGCACAATGCTTCTTTGGCAACATGCTCGGTTTAAAACCTGTTATTAACTTTGAAGATGGTGGTTTAGTAAAAGATAGTACGACTCGTAATATGAAAAAAACTTTAAGCGAAGTCATTGATAAATTCGCTAAAGAAAATTTAGATCCTGAAGTTTGGGAATTATGTGTAGTTGTTTTTGATACCGATGAAAAATTAGTTGAATTCGTCAAAGGCAAAATCGAAGAAAAAATGCCAAACTTCACTTATCATGTTACCCCCTTATCCATCAATGTTTGTGCCCATACTGGTCCTGGAACCATTGGTATTGGAACTACGCGCAAAGTTGGAAAATAAAAGCAATTTAAAAGGTACTATATCGCTATAGTACCTTTTTATTTTACCTTCTTTTTGTATCATTATAGGCTTTAAACATTTGGTCTAATACGTTTTCATAGAACCATAAAGTTTCATTATTATAAGGTGCTCCAGAAATAACTACTAAATCATCATAAATACCTGCGGCTTTATGACGGTTCAAGAAGCCAAAGCCTTCTTTCCAGCTATTTCCAATCGCGGTATTATCCCATATCATACAAGAAAGACCGGTTTCTGTAGCCTTTTTCATGAAATAGTAATAATATTCTTCTCTAACTTTTTCTCTATCGGCATTATCGTCGTTCGCGTGCACTGCGCCCCATTCACTGACCAAAACTCCAATACCTTTATCTAAATAGTTTTTCTTTAATTGGTCCATCACGCCATCAATTGCAGCTTTATCTTGCGCATTACTTGTACTCCAAGCATTTGTTCTTCCGAAACTAAAATCGTTAGGACTATAAATATGGACGTTATAAATTAAATGATCTTCAATCGTATCCGAAGGGAAAGTAAATTGCGATATATTATTCACGTTTTCTTCATAACCAAGATATGCCATATTTCCATAGGTATTCACGGTAAGAAAACGTTTTTTATTATTATTTCCTGGTGCGTTTCTAATGATGTTAACGAAAGTTTGGTTATACAGCATTAGATTCTCATTTGCTTCTTTATAAGCGTCAGGATTACTTTCCATAACGGCAGCCATATTCCATTGGTGCTTTTTACTTAATGGTTCATTTAAATTTTCAAAAATTAAACGATGGTCATAGCCGCGGAACCGTTTAGACACTTGCGTCCACACGTTGGTCACTAGCGCCAAAGTGGCATCTTTATATTCGTCATCTAACCAATATCCACTAAAAGAAGGTGGCTCCATCAATGTTAAAACCACATATAAATCATTATATGTAAAGCAATAATCCACGACTTCTTTTACTCTTGCTATCCAGCGTTCAGAAATCACACCATCTTTCATATGGTTAGACCATGCAACGGGAATACGAATCGAACGGAATCCTTTTTTATAAATCGCGTTAATGGTGTTGATTGTGGTTTTTCCTCGATATGGTGTATAATGTTGGCGTACTTCACAAAATAGTTCATCATGTTCTCCATTTATATCTTTATAACCGAGTTCTTCATAAATTTTTAAAGCATAATCAGGGTCAGAATTCGTAAAATAATTACCAATATCACTTTCAAATGTGTCCCCTAAATTAATACCTACGCCCATCTTCTTTATCACATCTAAAGAAGATAAATTGATTTCTTTTTTCGTGAGTTGAAAAGAATAAGTGATTGGTAAGTTTTCAACTTCTGCGATTAAAGTTTGTTCTTCTAATGACTGAATATTGATTTGATCAAAATTGATATAATTCGTTTGATTTAGTTCAACTTTTTTTGTTACATTTTCTCCTTTATGTCGTATATTTACACTTCCATAGTCGGATAGCTTAAACTCTTCTCCTTGAAAAGAAGCAACCATCGGTTCTTTTTCCCATTCTATTTTTTCTTCTAGAATTGTCGTAGAATTAAAACTTGATCCACTGCTGGATAATGGTTCTTCACCTTTGGAGCACGAAACTAAAGATAAAACGACTAGGCATAAAAATAATTTCTTTGATTTCATATTTGCCTCCCTTTTATAAAAAGTAAGCCATAAATCATTAAGGTCTATGGCTTATTTCATTTTTTAATTATTCGTCTTTATTTTCTTTAGGAGTATCGGCTTCATTCTCAATTGATGCATCTTCCGTTACTTCTTCATCCTTTTCTTCAGGTTTATTTTCGTTAGAATAAGAAATGCTCTTTTTCTTCATCATGAGGTAGATTCCATATCCAGCAGCACCTAACACTGCGATAACACCTAAAACGATTCCCACAATTGCTCCTGTGGGCAAGCCTTTCTTTTCCGGCGTTGGTGTTGGTGGAGTTGGTGGAGTTGGATTATCATCGCCTGCCGCTACGATATAAGTAACGACACGTGTTGATTCATTTCCAGCCGCATCTCTTGCCGTAATTGTTAAGGTATGTGTACCTTCTTTTAAATTACCATCTGCATCTAAAGCCCCATCTGACCAAGTATAGGTTGGCGTGATTTCTCCATCATGAGAGTCATAAGCAGTTGCGATAACTTCATGTGGTTTTTCTCCGGCTTTTTGATTGAAGGTAACTTCACCATCATAAGTGATTTCTGGGGCTTTGGTATCAAGCCACTTTTCATTCATATCGACAGCCCATTTAAAGTTAACACTCGCGATTTCAATTTTACCTACAGCACCAATACCGAAACCACTAATATTTCTAGCGGAAAGTGTTTTAGCCTTGGTATCTTCTCCTGATAAATAGCCATCTAATTCGGCACCTTCAAAATCATCAAAAGAGAGACGAAGTGTATGCCATGTACCATCGTTATTAAAATCAACTTCTTTACCTACATAACCTTGATCCCAATCACTTCCATCTACTGGGTTAAATAAGTTGAACTTACCTTTTGCCACATTGGAAGTACGATAAGTAATTAAAATAAAGATTTCATCTTCTTGGACAATATCATTTAAATTTAAGACGCCGTCGCTACATAAGAAGCGAGTAATTCTCCATTCAGAGGTTTGATTGGAAACCATAACAAGTTTGTTATCTTCCACTTTATCAAAATAAGCGGTTGGTGTTTCACTATTATCGTCATTACCAGCAAGGAAGAAGCCACGTTTAGCTTCAACTTTTTGCGTTTCTTCATTATAAGTTAAATAGCTATCATCAAAAGCACTATATTTTTTACCAGTAGAATTAACAGTAATATCAAATGAAGCAGAGGCACCTGCATAACTAATTGTAATCACAGTGTCTACTTCGGTTACGTAATCAACGGAGGCTTTTAAATCGCTAATAGAGAGTGGTAATGTCGATTCATCTTGCATGACCGCTTCTACTTCAATCCCCGTTAAATCTAATTTTTCGCCTTCATTGTATATTAATTTTTCTGGAAGAGTTTTAATGACTAAACGAGCTGCAGAATTAACGCTTAATTCAACGGTTGTGTTGTATTTTGTTCCGTTATATTTGAAACTCACGTTAACTGTTTTGTTTTCTGGAGTAATAGTATCTGCTAAAGTGACGGTAAAGTTAGAAACATTGAGTGCTTTATTACCGTCATCAAATAATACATTCGTAATAAAGGTAAATGGATCTAATTTTTCACCATGGTTATAACTCGTTTTTGAAGTGGTAGCTTCAATTCCGGTAATAGAACGTTCAATGGGTTCATAGCCATAATGTAAGTTTCTGGCCGTTACTGTAACATCTTCACCAAATAAGAAGCCTACACCTTGAATATTACTCATATCAATGTAACGCCATTCAGTGGATTGCTTTTCCCCCCCAAGAAGAAGCTTTACAAATTTTATCTAGTTGATTAATGGCAAAACGATAAGTATGCCATTCGTTGTTAGCTCCTACAACATCCATTTCTTTTTCAACTAAGAATCTCTCGTTCCAAAGGCCGCTACCATCATAGAGTCTAAAGTTGAATTTATTGTTCGAGGGTAAAGTATCAAATTTTAAATCAAATTCTAACCATCCATTATTGAGCATCGCATCAAATAAGTTTAGCGGCGATTTCATATCATAACGAATGAGGTTTGCATTAGTGTATTGAATCGCATAATTTCCGCCATCTTCCACACGTTTTGCAATATTTGTGTTTAAATTATTAGCTTCGTCAGCGGTGCCAACATAAACAGAACCTGTTCCATACCCAATAATATAAGCGTGAGAGTTCCCCGCAATCGCAACAGCTGTTTCATTAACATTGGTATTATCAAAGAAGGCACCATCTACTGGAGTAGGATCAAAAGGCTTTTCTTCCTCTGTTGGAGAAGCCACAATACTAACGATATCAATGTTTTGATTAGCGTTAGTAAGAATATCAAAGCCTTGAATTTTCGCTAAGTTAAGGTTGCCTGAAGCGGTTCCCCATTGATGTTTATCAAAAGCAGCGCCTTCATAATCAACAAGATTGATTGAAACAGTTTTTACTTCCCCACTCATCTCAACTTTGTAGTTGTTATGTGCAGATACATAACCATAATCAGAAGCAGTTTCCCCAATACCGAAACGGATGGATTCACTATTAGAATTTTTATATTCAACGATTAAACGTTTATAACCGCTAAGATTTAAAGTATCCGTAAAACGAACGCGGCATAAAGTATCACCATTTCCACGTATTTTCCATTGATTATCTTCCATATAAGAAATAGAAGCCATGGCAGTTTCTTCTTGACGCGCACTCGCCCATACTCCATCTTTTAATAAAACTTTATCTTCGGTGATGGTTGTACTTCCAAAAGCTTCCATCTTTTTTATCTTTAAAATACCATAACCCGTATTAATACTGAATGCATTAATATTAGAAGCATCTACTTTAATATTCGTATGAGAGGCATCGCTCCAAACGCATTTACCTACCAAATTTTCATCTAAATAATCGCTAAGATTCAATTCAATTTCATGTTCTGCTCCATCCGCGACGAAAGAAACGCCATTTTCGTAGTAGTGATAATCCCCATATTCACTAGCATTTCCCATACCAAATGTAACCCAAGTTTTCTCGCCAGTAACTGTATAAGTATAAGTGACTTTTAAGGTTGAATAGGTGGTTAAATCAAAACCTTCGGCTAAATATACTCTAGAAGCGTTCCAGTTACCATCATTTTGCCATACTTTTTCAGTAGCATCAATTGAAGAACCCCCATTATGCGCGGTAACTTCTTTGCTAAAGGCGCCATTTTCAAAAATGGCTAACCCACCTTCTGCCTTTGTTCTTGTAGAATGAAGAGAGATTTCACCCAGCATCATTCCAAGAAGTCCAGCCATCATTAACATTATATTTTTTTTGTTTTTCATGTTAAAATCCTTCCTTTTCTATACTACTAAAATAACACATATTGAAATCGCTTTCAACTATTATTTTCATATTTTTATTTTTACTATGAAAATTATTTTCATGCAAAACTATAAAAACAAAAGGAACTACAAAATTGCAGTTCCTGCTTGATATCCTTTAAAAATAGATGAAAGAATATTTTCATGATACCATAAAATTTCGTTTTCATAATTGACATAGCTTTTTTTCACCATATCATCATAGAGGCCAGAAGCTTTATGTTTGTTTAAGAACCCAAAAGCCTCTTCATGATTGTCACCTGAAACAGCACCATTATCCCAAACGAAACAAGCGATATCATAATCAGTTGCAGTCTTCATGTAATAGTAAGCGTGATTCACTCTTGCTTGATCACGTCCGTTAACATTTCGATCAACGCTACCCCATTCACTAATAATGACACCAATGCCGTTTTTAACGTAGGTGTTATAAAGGTTTTGAAACATATCCGTAATGGGTTTTGTATCATTTACACTATTTGCACTCCATGAATCCGTGTATTGGCCGTTATCGTTATTATGATAACAGAAATAATGAGGATAGTAGGCATGCCCATTATATAAAATCTTATCGTTTGCAGTGTCATTAGGTAAATTAAATTGTGATACTTTTTTGACCGCTTCATCATAGGCATATTCAGAAATATTTCCATAGGTGTTAACGGTTAAATATCGGTTTTTATTTTTTTCACTACTACTCGCGCGAACGATATCTACAAATTTTTGATTATATTTCATTAAATTCTGATTTGCTTCTTTATACAGCGCTTGGTATTTAGTTTGTTTTGGATTCATATCCCATTTAAGATTTTCATCATACATGGGTTCATTGAGATTTTCAAAGATAAGACGTTCATCATAATCTTTAAAGCGTTCCGAAACTTGTGTCCAAACGTTTGTGATTAAATTCATCGTCTTTTGTTGGTGGGCATTCGATAAATCATAACCATCTAAGCCATCCATCAACGTTAAGATAATATAGACGTCATCATAATCTTGATAGATATAATTCACCACTTCTTGAATGCGTGCCATCCATTTTTCATGAATCGTGCCATCATTATCCATATGATTCGACCATGAAATAGGGATACGAATAGAACGGAAGCCTTTTTTATACACCGCTTGAATGGTCGCTTTCGTGATTTTTCCTCGATAGGCTTGGGGTTGATCACGTACTTCACAAAACATCTCTAACTCGTCCATGCTAAAGCCAAGTTCTTCAACGATACCACGATTATGGGTAGTGTCAAAGCCATCTAATGAGGCGGAAAAAGCATTACCTAAATTCCAACCTACGCCTAATTTTTTTACAAATTCGACGCTAGAAGAGGCTTTTCTTTTTTCTAATTGTACTTCAAACCTTAAAGAGAAATCTTCATAATTAATATAAGCGTATTGTAAATCAAACGAATTAATATCAATTCGATTGGTTTTCATATTTTCTTTTTGTAACGTAACTTCTTCGGTTGTTTGATTTTGATAAATTACCCGAATTTTACCATACGAAGAAAAGCTTAATGGCTCTCCATAATAAGAGTTCACCACAGGCTTATTGATCCATTCGATTTTTTGAATGACTTTTTCATTTTTCAAGCTACTTGAACTTGCTACACTCGTGGTAGGTAAAGCAATTGTTGGTGTCGTCGTAGTGGGTAATGTAGTCGAGAAATTAGAAGAAGTTGGTGTGGGTCCAAAAGAAATACTACAAGACGCTAAAGAAGTTATAAAGATGAGCCCTAAGGCGATTTTTTTAAACTTTATCATACTTTTATCCTTTATTTTGTAATCGTTTCTTCATTTTGATCAAAGACGTGAATTCTATCTTGATTAAAGGAAAAAGAAAGAACGTCTCCGACTTTATATTCATGCACTTCATCATAATAAATCGCTAAGGATTGCTCGTTGAAAGATACATGAATAATACTATCTTTACCTAATAATTCAATCATGGTAATCGTTCCTTTTAATTCACCCTCATCTTTCATCGTGATATCTTCGGAACGAATCCCGAATGTTAGGGTTTCATTTTGATAGGTTTTTAACGTTTCTTTTAAATCCTTTGTCATTTTAAAAGATTGTCCATCCGCAAATAACACTTTATCTTCTTCGATTTTACCTCCCACAAAGTTCATGGTTGGTGAACCAATAAAAGCCGCTACAAACTTATTTTTAGGATGATGATACACTTCTTCTGGAGTGCCAATTTGTTGTACGACACCTTTATTCATAATAACGATACGATCCGCCATAGTCATTGCTTCTAATTGGTCATGCGTAACGTAGATGGTCGTTGCTCCTAATCGTTTGGTTAAATCGGTAATTTCTTTTCGCATTTGTACCCGTAATTTTGCGTCTAAGTTACTTAAAGGTTCATCCATTAAGAAGACTTTAGAATCACAAACAATGGTTCTACCTAACGCTACTCTTTGCTTTTGTCCACCCGATAAAGCTCTTGGTTTACGGTCCAAATATTCGGTTAAACCTAAAATTTCTGCCGCATGATCCACTCTTCTTTTAATTTCGTCTTTTGGCATCTTTTTATAAACGATTACGTCTTTTAAAACGTAAGTTTTCTTTTCTTTATCATAGACTTTCTTTTGTACGGTGGTGGGAACTTTTTTAATTTCTAAGCCATAAGAAATGTTTCTTCTTACGCTTAAATTTGGAAATAAAGCATAGGATTGGAAAACCATCGAAATCCCTCTATCTTTAGCTTGAACGTCGTTTACTAAACGTCCATCAATATAAAGTTCTCCACTCGTGATATCTTCTAAGCCGGCAACCATACGAAGAGTGGTCGATTTTCCACATCCTGAAGGTCCAACTAAAACGATGAATTCTTTATCATGAATTTCTAAATTAAAATCAAAGACGACATGATTATCCTTGCTATAATATTTTTCAATATGTTCAAATCTTATTTCTGGCATAATTCGTCCTCCTTTGATTCATCCGTGTAGGTTACTTCAACTAAAACTTCTTGCGTATCTTTTAGAAGTGGGATAACTCTTCCTTTCACTTCTTGATGGTTCACTTTTAAAGCATAGTGATTTCCACGTTTCATATGAATGTGATAGAAAACACCGCGATAAAGTCGACGGATTTCTAATTCAGTTAGATGCGATGGTAAAACCGGATCTACTTTCAAACCATATAAAGTAGGTTGAATACCTAAGATATATTGTGAAATGTTAACAAACGTCCAAGCCGCGGTTCCCGTTAACCATGAGTTTTTCGCTTCTCCAAAATGGGGTGCGTCTTTACCTGCAATCATTTGGGAATATACGTAGGGTTCAGAGCGATGAATATCCGAAATATCTTCAATATAAGCTGGACATATCTTACGATATACTTCAAAAGCCCGGTCTCCTTTTCTTAAAACAGCTTCCGCGCAACTAATCCAAGGATTATTATGGCAGAAGATACCCGCATTTTCTTTATATCCTGGTGGGTAAGAAGAAACTTCACCAAGATTTAAATGATAGGTTTGATAGGCGGGTTGTAATAAAACGATACCATATTTTGTATCTAAATATTTTTCTACACTCTTTAAAGCGCGTTCGGCCATATGGTTATCTAAACCAACCTCTGCCATAACGCACATGCCTTGGGGTTCAATATAGATTTTACCTTCTTCGCATACGTGACTTCCTACTGGATTAGAAAATGCATCATAGACACGGATAAACCATTCGCCGTCCCAGCCACTTTTTTCAATACTCTTTACCATTTCATCGACCGCTTTTAAGACACGTTTTTCTTCGTTTTTATCGTTTAAGAAGCTAGCTAAAGCGGCATATTCTTTTCCGTATTTTACAAACATTCCCGCAATAAAGACGGATTCTGCTTTATGCGATTCAAAGTTAGAACAGGTTTGGAAAGATTCGCCTGGTTCTTTAGAGAAACAGTTTAAATTTAAGCAATCGTTCCAGTCGGCTCGTCCGATTAATGGTAATTGGTGGGGTCCTAAATGAGATAAGGTGTAATCAATACTGCATTTTAAATGTTCCATTAAAGTTGCTTTTTTATTTTCATCGTTATCAAAAGGAACGAGTTCATGAAGAATGCTTTCATCACCGGTTTCACTTACATAAGCGTAAGTAGCGGCAATTAACCATAGTGGGTCATCATTAAAGCCACCACCGATATCCGAGTTTCCTCTTTTGGTTAAAGGTTGATACTGATGATAAGTACTTCCATCTTCTTTTTGAATGGCCGCAATATCTAAAATTCTTTCTCTTGCTCTTTTTGGAATCATATGCACGAAACCTAATAAGTCTTGACAAGAATCACGGAAACCCATTCCGCGACCAATCCCCGATTCATAATAAGAAGCACTACGGGACATATTAAAGGTCACCATACATTGGTATTGGTTCCAAATGTTGACCATGCGGTCCATTTTATGATCATTAGAAGAAACATGATAATGGGAGAATAATTCTTCCCAATAAGCATGTAATTCATTGAAGGCCTTTTGAATGGCTTCATGCGTTTGATATTTTTCTATTAAAGCATGGGCGTTTTTCTTATTGATGATATGTAAAGCATCCCATTTCTCTTCTTCTTTATTTTCAACATAACCTAAAATGAAATGCACATGCTTTTCTTCGTTAGGTTGTAATTCGATTTCGACTTCAAAGCTCGCAATCGGTGCCCAACCAGAAGCGACGGAGTTATTCGATTTTTTCTTCATGACTACACAAGGTGTACTATATCCGTTAAACGCACCTAAAAAACTTTGACGGTCGTTATCAAAACCAACAACGTTTCCATTCGTACTATAAAAGCTAAAATGGTTTCTTCTTTCCCGATATTCGGTTTTATGATAAATCGTTTGTTTTTCGATTTCGACTTCGCCTGTCGAATAATTTCTTTGGAAGTTTTGAGAATCGTCACTTGCATTCCATAAGCAAAATTCAATCATGGAGAAAAGACGAATTTTTTTCACTTTATCCGTCTCATTTTTTAAGGTTAATTCATTAATTTCGCACCAATCATGAAGGGGGACAAAGCAAGTTAAAGAAGAAGATAATCCATTCTTTTTTGTTCTAAATGTCGTATAACCCATACCATGATGGCATTCATAATGATCTAATTCGGTTTTTAAAGGTAAAAAGGCCGGTGACCACATGACATCTTGATCAACAATATAAAAATGTCTCCCATCCATATCTTCGGGAACGTTATTATAACGAAAACGCGTAATACGACGTAATTTCGCATCTTTATAGAAAGAATAACCACCCGCCGTGGAAGAAATCAAAGAAAAGAAATCTTCGTTTCCTAAATAGTTAATCCAAGGTGAAGGGGTATAAGGTGTTTCTATTACATATTCTCTTTTTTCGTCATCAAAATGTCCATATTTCATCGTTAATACCTCACATTTTATTTAAAAAATTCTTTCGCCAATCCTTTTAAAGCACCACTCGTCGTATCTTCACTGACGTGAAAATGAATACCGACTAAAATATTCTTTAACGCCTTTTCAAAATACATAAAAGACTTGCTCACTTGGCCGCCCAAATAAATATCCGATACTTCGTTTTCTAACATCAACGGAAGTAAAGCTTTACCGAAATGGTCGCCAAATTGTGAAAACGCTACAAGGGCGAGTTCG
Source organism: Coprobacillus sp. CAG:826 (assembly GCA_000437235.1). Taxonomy (GTDB): domain Bacteria; phylum Bacillota_I; class Bacilli_A; order RFN20; family CAG-826; genus CAG-826. Next base: position 69,211 of record FR897046.1, read on the forward strand.
TCTTTTTGATTGGCTAAATTAAATACATCATAGGCGGAGGAGGCGTTCTTTCCACCGAGTCGAAGGTAAAAAGAAAGTAATCCTCTTCCTGAAAAATAATCTTCCATAATTCCATCTTCATAGGGGACATTATATAAAACTTCTAAAGGGGAACCTAAAGCGTTTTTTTCAATCTTCCCTTTTTTCATTAACACATAACCTAATCCTGTGCCTAAGGTAATGGCACATACGTTTTGATTTTCAATATCGGTAGCTAAGCTAGATGCACCATAAAGAAAACTAATTACGTCATTTTCAAAATAGATTGGAAAAGTAAAATGAAAATGTTGATGGAGTAATTCTTTTAAGTTTTTCTCATATAAACACGCATATTTATGTTTCATATAAGATACGCCACTTGCATAATCAAAAGGGCCCGGTGAAGAAATCGCTAAAAAAGCAATTTCTAGTTGTTGCTTATTTTTTTCTTCTTCAAGAAGATCAAACATTGCATGAAACCCTTTTAAAAATTGTTCCATATCTTGAGAGGAACACGCTTCGACTTGATAAACGGGTGTTAAAAGGTTTTGTTCATGGTCGATGATGGCGCCTTTTAAAAAAGTTCCACCCATATCAATCACATAAGCATATTTAGATTTCATAATAATCAAATCCCATGATACGAGCAAATTCACGCATTTCTTTTAAATGGTTACCGGCAGTAATGGCGTAGTGTTGCGTGACACCTATTGCTAAGAGTTTACTAAAGAACTCATTGACCGGCATATAAGGTCTAAATAAACCATGAGAATAGCCATCTAAGAAGTGGTTGCTATCTAATACTTCGACATGGGTTGCCACTAATTTGAACTTACCATCATTTTCTGATAAATGAATCATTGTCTTTTCTTCTGGGGAGAAGACGTGATTGGCAAATGGTGCACCGGCATATTTTAAATTGGATTTGGCAAAACGCGTATCGGTTGAAATCATCGTTTTACCTAATTCATCGGTATAGTCATTAGGACCTGCGTGACCGGCCGCAAAGGTGCCCGTTTTAGCATCAATATGGAAAGGTTCAATAAAGGAAACGTGTTGCGAAGTTAATTTCTTTAAAATATAAGCGCATAAGCCCGCACCAATATCGCCTTCTGGTACCACTAAAACGTCATCCGTTCCCGGAGTAGGGGTAAACCCTGGACGTAAGCCAATGGTCCGTTGTAAAACTTTATCAATATCATTTAGCACGAGAAGTTCGCAGTCATATTTTCTAGCAATTTCTTCTAACGCTAAACTTCCTTTTACAGAAGCGGCCATCTTTTCTTCATCGATAGTGCCCTTCACTTCATATTTTGCCAAAATCTTTTTCGTGACCTCATTACTTTTTTCATCACTTATTTGATCCATGATTTCACTTAATTCAACAATGGATAAGAAATGAATTTCTGGCCCAATTTTTGTAAAGATATCATAAGGATCAACATAGGTTGACCACATCGCCTCATTCATGGAAGGAAGTAAAGCAATGCTACGATGACGGAGTTCATGACGTAAAGCACATAATTTTGCCATTTGACGTGTTTCATTCATGACTTCTTCTTTAGATCCTAAAACGATTTTTACTTGATTTTTCTTTTGTCGAGCAATATCGCCAGAACCTTCTAAAGAACCAACTAAACCACCCGCGGTTAAGAATTCAATAAAGGAATCCTCGGTAAAGGAATTTTCAAAGCCTAATTCATCACGAACAATCGTCGCATACAATAAAGGAATATCACCGATATCTCTTAAAAATCTTGCCCAAGCAAAATCATCCGCCCAAGATAAGAAGTGAGTAAAGATCATATCGACATCTTCACTCTTCATAAGTAAAATCGCTCTCTCCATTTCTTCTTTGGTATAGATAATACCTGGGAATACGGTAGTAGCGTAATCAAAATGCGTAAGTAATTCTTTGGCCACTTTTTCTTTTCTTAAAGAATAAGGTCCATGCTCGGTTCCCATTCCTAAATCGTGGAATCGAGGAGGTGATACAAGAATAATTCCAATTTTTGGTGTCTTTGTTTTCATGTTAAATCCTCCTATAGAATAGTTAATTTTGTTTCTTTATCAAAGATATGGAAATATTTTAAATCAAAGTCAAAATACATCGTTTCTCCTTCGATTATTTCTTTTGTGTTTTTCACTTTAGCAATCATCTTTTCATTTTTAAAGGTGAAATGGACAAGTTTTTCAACACCGACAAGTTCTATGGTTTCAATCACGCAACTAAATGGTCCATCTTCTTTAAAGATAATGCCTTCAGGACGAATACCAAATAACATCGGTACTTCTTTTGTTACATCGACTTGTTTTAACACCTCTAAGGCTTTTAAAAGATAAGTACGGCGTGAATGATTTTCTTCACATTCTTTTAAACGTTCTTGTAAATGGGTTAATTCCATTTCTTTTTTCGCCTTTGCTTTATCTTCTAAGTGAGCAAGTTCTTGTTTTAATGCTTCAATCTTTTGAAGATATTCGTTACGTTCCACAAAGTTTTCTTCTAATGCTTGAAGTTCTTTTTCAAATTCAGAAATTTTATTTGGATAGAAGGAATGAATGGCATCAATGAAGTCTTTGGATAATGTTACTTCACTTTCTTCATCCATCTTAATTTTATTTTTTAAATAGGTTCCCTCCATCATATTCATTGCCGGCGAACCAATAAAGGTGGCCACAAATACGTTGGCTGGATGCGCATAAATTTCTCTTGGCGCTCCAATTTGTTGAATGTGTCCAGCTTTCATAACAACGATACGATCCGCCATGGTCATGGCTTCGGTTTGGTCATGGGTTACATAGATCGTAGTGGCATGAATTTCACGATGGATACGAAGAATTTCTTGCCGCATTTGTAACCGAAGTTTGGCATCTAAGTTACTCAATGGTTCATCCATCAAGAATAATTTTGGGTTTCTTACAATCGCTCTTCCGATAGCAACACGTTGTCTTTGTCCGCCCGATAACGCTTTTGGTTTTCTTGCTAAATATTCTTCAATTTGTAAAATACGAGCGGCTTCCATCACGCGTTCATGAATTTCATAACGAGTTAAATGACGTAAGCGATACATCGCTTTTTCATGGGTAGAAACATCCAATAATTCTTTTTCTAACTCTTCTTTTTTCGTTAATAGTTCGGTATGATCTGGCGTTTTTAATAAAGCTTTTTCTAGTTTAGCAATTTGTCTTTTTAAAGATTTCACTTTGCCTTCATTAATACCATAAACTTGGTTATCCTCTTTGTCTAAAAGTGGGAATTTTCTTTTCCGCATCTTTAAACCAAAGGCTAAGTTATCATAAACCGACATATTAGGATATAAAGCATAACTTTGGAATACCATCGCGATATGACGGTCTTTCGGTTGAATATAGTTTACAAACTTTCCATCGATATATACTTTACCTGAAGAAATATCTTCTAAGCCCGCAATCATACGTAAAGTGGTGGATTTTCCGCATCCTGATGGACCGACAAAAACGATGAATTCTTGATCTTCAATATCTAGACAAAAATCAAAAACTGCTTGCGCTCCATTTGGATAAATTTTATTGACATGCTCTACTTTTACTTGTGCCATTTTATCACTCCATCCCTAAAGAAATGAATATTTATAAAATAAATATTTGCTTATCTTTATTCTATAACAATCCTACCAATTTTTACAATGTTTTTTTCATATTTTTTCTTTTATGAAGAAAATTATTTTCGTACATTGCTGAAAACAAAAAGAGGCTTTCGCCTCTTATGTTATTTTATCTTATTTTGTTACTTTTTTAGACTTCATAATGAAGTAGTATCCCATCACTGCTAATAGACCAATACCCGAAATCATAACGACCATCATAATACTAGAATTGTTATTATCTAATAGAGAGTTAAAGTGTGCTCCACTACTTGAATTATTTAATTTACTGTTCATAACATAATAAGCATAGTCCATTCTTTCTGAGAGTTTGGTGTCTACATCAATTTCGTAATTAGCAACTGCAGCATTATCCGCTAAGAAACCATTATATTCTTCAAGTAAAGCTTGAATTTCAGTAGCTTCTGCGCCACATAAATTAAAATCTTGTACTTTTTTAGCAAAAGCTAAGAATTTGCTCTTAGCTACAATTTTAGTAACACATAGTTCAGAAGAACCAAATTTAATGCTAAAACCAGCAATTTTAGAAATATCAACATAACGATCTGTATGTGTATTACCCCAAGAGCAGGTAACTTGCGTTGAAAGATAATCCTTAATATTGATGGTAAGAATTTGGTTCGTATCGGATAAAGTTACCGTTTGTGCAATGGGAACGAAATCGAATTCATCATAAGAAGGATTATTACCAATACCAATTTCAGGCTTATTATTCCATGTTCCTGTTGCGGTATAAGTGAATTCGATTGTATCGTAATAAGTTAAATCAATAGCTTCATTCAAAATAACTCTATTATGTGTCCATGAGGAACTTGAGTTTTTCCAAACGCCATTTTCAAACGTACTATCTTTTAATGCCTTTACTGAGCTATAGAAAGATCCGTCACTTAAAATATTTAATTCCGAAGAAGCAACTTCAATCGTTTTTATTTTCGCAACAATTTTTGAAACATTTACGGTAACATTTCCTGCATTAATGCTAAATGCGTTAACTTTAGAAGCATCAAGAACGGAACCAGAATGTTCACAAGTCTTCTCTCCCCAAGAGCAGGAAATAGCTTTTCCAGCAAATTCTGAAAAACTATAGGTTTGCGTATGTTCTGCTCCATCACTAGTAAATGTTTTACCTGCTTCTACATAATCATATTCATCAAGTGTTCCTTCACTTTCGTTTAAATAGGCATTACCTACACCAAAACTCACCCACGTTGCACTACCAACATTGGTATAAGTTAACTCAATTGATTCACATTTGGATAAATCTAAAGTTTGCGATAAGTAAACTCTCGATGCATTCCAGGCACCATTATTATGCCATTTTCCATCAGTAATGGCTGAACCTGCTTGATGGTTATTCACTTCACTATAGAAGGCTCCATTTTCAAAAATAACAAAATCAGTCGTCTTAGTAGTTGCCGCTTTAGACATCGTGGTGGGTGAAGTAAGTCCTGCCGCACACATCAAACCTAAAGAAATAAACAATAAGAACTTGTTGGTTTTCATAATTTTTACCCCTCTTTATACATTAAGGATAGCATAATTTGAAATCGCTTTCAACAATTATTTTCATATTTTAATTTTTTCTATGAAAATTATTTTCGATTTTATAACATTAATATTAATGTAAGATTTTCATTTTATCCACTTTTTTATAATTGAAAAGGGAGAATTTTAAATTGTTTTTTTATAAAACAGAAAAAAGGTAGATTTTATCCACCTTTTTAATCTTTATTTTTTTCTTTAAATTATGAAAGCACTTTCTTTTACTCTTCAGTTGCAATGAAAACAATTTTCATTCTATTCTTCTACATGGAATGCTTCAGAATTTGTACAATAATAAATATCATCGTGATTCGCTAATAATTTAAGTAATTTTTCAAATTCATCCCAACAATGATATACTTCAAGCTCATAACTATGTCCCCAAATGTAAAAAACTTTATCTTCTTCCGGCTTCATTTCTAAGAATTGTTTTACAAGTTCTAAAATTTTTGGATTTCTAAAATGGCAAGTCCCATTATAGTGTAATAGATCAGAAGGAATGTCAAAGGACATGGAAGTGCCTGCTAGACGATTCCATTTCACGTTACAGGCTTTTAAAACTCTATAGGTATTCTCGTCCGAAGTTCCATAGGGAAGTGCAACACCATGAATTTTGGTTTTAAAATAATGTTCTAAGTTTTCAATATCGGTTTGAATTTCATTCATTTGGGAATCGTAATCTAACCGTTCTAAGAAAGGGTGGGTTACCGTATGACTTGCGATTTCATGACCACGGTACACTTCTTCTATTTCCGTACGATTTAAATGATAAATAATAGTTTCTCCCCATACCCAACTATCAGCACGTGATAATTTACCACTATTGAGGTTAAACGTACATTTCATACCATATTTGTTAAATAATTTAGCGAGACGACGATCAAAAATAACGCCATCATCAAATGAAAATGTTAAAGCTTTTTTATATTTTCCTTGGTACATAATTTATGTTCTCCTTTTAGAAAAAGGAAGAAACAAAGTTCTTCCTATATATTTTTTTTGCTTTTATTAATAATCTCATCAGTTAAACTATAAAATTTGATGAGTTCGTCATAATTATCCATTGCTACAGCTGAATATAGGATGTCAATCATATTGAGTTGGGCAATTTGAGCACCTGATGCCACACTTCGAATGGAGTTACCAATGGAAGTCGTCTTTAATTTCACATCAGCGATATCGCTTAGGGTATTATTTGAATATCTTGTAATGGAAATAATTGTCGCCCCGACTTGTTTGCAAAGTCTAGCCACATCAAGAATCTCATTGGTTTCGCCAGAATAGGAAATAATGACAGCGGCATCATCTTTCGTTAAATTGGCAGCGGCAAAGATTTGTTCATGATAAGAGGTAAAAGCATGGGCATCTTTTCCGATACGTAAGAAACGATGCTCGGCATCTAAAGCGGCGATGCTTGAACCTCCAATTCCATAAAAATAAATTCTTTTCACTTTTGATAAAAGACAAACTGCTCGACGAAGTTCTTTTAAATCGACAACGCGATAGCTGTTTTTAATTGCTAAAGCGTTGTTCGATATGACTTTATTGACGATATCTTCTAAGGATTCGTTTTGTTGAATGAGCACATAATCATTCCCAAACTCATTACTGGTTGTTTTATTCGAAACATCTAAAATTAAGCATTTGATAAAATCACGATACCCACTATAACCTAACGATTTACACATTCTTGTAATCGTCGCAGGCGAAGTATGACAATACTCTGCTAATTCAGTAACAGAATACAAACATACTTTTTGTGGATCCGCAATAATTGCATCTACGATTTTTCTTTCTGAGATTGATAATTTGTCACGTATTTCGCACATTTTTACAAAACAATTATCCATAGTTAAATCACCTGTTCTTTTTTCTATTATATTTTAGCATTTTTTCTCTTTTTTTTAAAGAATAAAATACAAGCGGCAACCACACCACAGACGCCTATGCTACTAGCAACAATACCAATGATAAGTCCTGTGTTATTTTTTGTTACAAGATTACCCTGTTTATGGTTTTGATAGTTTTTAAGTTCAACTAATAAATTCACTGCATCTCTTCTTGACATTAAAGTGCTACTAGTAAGGTCTTTAATATCTTCCGCTTTGATAAAACCAGAGCCATATAATCCAGCAATCGCTTCACATTGTTCTTCTGTTAAGTTTGCTTTCATTTCTGCCGTTAAAATTGATGTATCTTGACGACAAATAAAGCCTAAATGTTTTAAGACACGATAAGACCGCTACATAAGCATCGACTTTAGTCATCGCATCATAGGCTTTGGCTTGAGTACCATCAATTAAATATAAACCACGTGCAATCTTTAATTCATTATAGCCATAGTAATAACGAGATACATCGGCATAGGCCTTTTCGTCCTCTGTTTCAAGATTTAAACCTCGGACTAAGCTAACTAAATAATCACCACGAGTTACATT
>FR897046.1:76917-224614 GCA_000437235.1 Coprobacillus sp. CAG:826
AGCGTCCTTTACAGATTCTACTTTTTCAATCATATCTCCATAAACATCATCATACGTTTTTTCTAATGGCTCAGTTACGCGGTTTCTACGAATGATTTCATAGTTCATCGCATGATCTTCTAGTTCAAGATGAATGGTCGTAAAGCCTTCTTCAGTTTTAGAAGTTTTGGCTTGTTTTACCCGTTTTCCCGAACTATTTAAACAATAAACTTCAAATTCATCTAAGGATTTAATGGTAACAGTTCCCGTAATTTGTTCTACTTTTACTGGTCCTTCGCCTAAATCTTTAATCGTTGTACCATCGGCAGATAATTCATAGCCCGTATTACGGCATTGACCCGCTGCGGTTAATAATAAACGATCGCTATCTTCTATCATTGCACCTTTTTTACCTAAGCCTGCTAAAGTTACGACACTATAATCATTATCAATATCCATTTTAAAATCGGATAATTCAACAGTACGATCATTATAATAACCTACCGCACCTTGAACCGCATTGGTATTGACTAAGAAACGTTTACCATCTTGTGACCAAAGGATAGAGCCATCTTCACTTGTCACATAATAATGCTCTAATTTTTCTAATAAAGCAGGATTATTTCTTTTAATGGTATTTTCATCTCCATTAATGTAGGTCATGTTCCCATTTTCATCTTCTTTATAGAAATAGTTGCCGACGTTAGCGATAATATACGTTCCACTGGTCATACTATGATTTTGTGAAGTTGGGTCCATAGCAGTATCTACATTTATACCATTATGATAGGTTTGTTGGTTCTTCATAATCGCTTGCGCATAATAAAGTAATGCAGCAGCACTTGAAGTTCCCATACGATTAGGATGATCAGCAAATTGGAAAGCATTTGTAATCATATTGGTACGATTTCCATCAGATAATGGACTCGTTGATAAGTTAAAGGAGCAAGCACTCCACTCTTGCAAAGAAAAGATAGCGGCTGTCATGATGTTGTATTCAGCAGTATGAGTATTTGGTTCTGCTTCATTTGCTTCATTTACAATATAAGGACTGCCAATCAAATCACCCTTAGCAGCATCGTTATAAATATTTCCCGACAAATCTTCAACCATGGAGCCAGCGCTTGATGTAGCTGTATCTACCCCAAATTCGGTACCGGTGGTTGGATGAGATTTATAATAGTGACGAGCGATATAGTCATAGGCTGCATTTACATATAAGTCGTTTAAATCCCCTGTCGGTAAATTTGTTGTACCACATAGGCCAACGCGTAAACCTAAACCATCATTACCTTTCGCCCATTGATACATTTCATTATAGTAATCTTGTTGTAATTCATACAAGAATCTAAAAGTATCATTGATTCTCTGTCGAGAATAATCATTGTTTAAATAACTTTGTGAAATCAAAACCGTTCCTTCTTCACAATTTTCTCTTCGAGAAAGGCCATCTAAGCCACTTCCGGTTTTATCCTTCCAAGCCTCTTTCAGCGCATCATTAGAGCCATATAATTCTAATAACCATGAATTAAATTTCGATTGAAACGTAGCTTTATAACTGCTACTGACGAATTCATAAGTCGTACTTGACGTATATACACCATATATATTGGTTAGGTTATTTTCATTAGCAACTTCCACTAAAGCAAGCGCGGGATCATCCGCTAAAGCAGTACCCGTATAAGTATTCGTGGTTTTAAAAAGTTCTTTCACCACGCGTTTCGTTTCATTAACTAATCTTTCATCAATGTAAGTTTCAAATTTCAAGCCACTACTGATGTCATTCATTTCTTCTTCGGTGAACGTCCCTAAAGAACTTAAAGTAGAACCATAACGGCCACCTAACATGACCATGTCTAGATAAATACCTTTTCTCTTTAAGCATGACCAAAAATAATTAAATTCATCAACCGATTGAGCGTTTAATGCGCTGCTTCCACCAGTGGCGCCAAAGATATTCGGTGCATAGAATCCAGCATCCCAATCGATTAAACGTACTAAGTTATATCCCATTGCTGCAATCACATCGACGAGCTTATTAATTTCTTCTTTTGAAGTACCAAAGAAAGATTGTCCCGAGACATTAATGCCCCAGAAGTTCACTCGTTCACCTTTTTGATTAACAAAATGTTCGCCTTCTGTAGTAATATAACCATTGCTATTAATATCCGCATCTAAAAGATAAGATACATCCAAAGCACTTCCTATATAATCGTCATAATTAGGAAGTTCATAATTATACCAAGAAGTTGTATCAGGATTATATTTGCTTTCCATATATTGCATATATAAACCATTTCCTCCACAATCAGCCGCGGTAACTGCAACGATTAAATCGACTGTTGTATCCGAATTAATTTCACATTTTAAAGATGTAATTACTTTTTCTGGAAGGGGATTCACAAATGCAAACATATTGAGTTTAATACCTAGGCTAAAAGAAGTGGCTTCCACGTTATTTCCTGACCAAATAATAGGACATACATCGCTTTCATCGCTCTTCCACCAGCCAAAGATTTCACGACCTTGCATAATATCATACGAATATGAGGTGCCGTCTTGATATTGGTAGGTATATTTGGCAACTTTTTTACCATCCCAAGCAGCATTATGAATCATATAGAGACCATCTGCTTTTTGATGAATTGGGATTTCAACTTCATTTACATAAAGATTTCTAGAGTTCCTAGGAATATTTAAGTTTGATTCAGAACCTAAGGCAATCGCCGTATTTACGTGTTCATTTGGATCTAAAACGTGGAATTGAATACCATTATAAGAAATATCACCAAACATATCAAAGCCAGTTAATTCGTTATCCGTTCCTTGACCGGACCAACCTTTTCCTTCGCCTCCCGTAAAAGCGGTAGTTGTTAAAGAAGAAATATCAATTGGGGTCATTTTGATTTCTTTATTTTCAATTTTTCTTAAAAATTCATCGGGACGGATCATGTTACAACCCAAGTATTCATCCGGTTTATTATTAAGATCAATTTCCATATTATCATAATAGAAATAACCTGCACCTGTATTATTAATCATGTGACAGACACCAAAGCCACTGATGTTGGTTAAATCAACCATACATTTTTCCGAAGCAGTACCTGTTTCGTTAGCACGATTCCCTGATGTAGAAAAAGCGGATACAGGTATTTGGACATGCTGCCATTGTTTTTTTAAAGAATAATCAACATACTTATCTAGCGTTATAAACGAACGATTATATTGCTGATTGATTGGACGAGACTTATATTCTTCTCCTCGGTGTTCTAGTAAGAAAAAATTATACCAACCGGGATCACAATCTAGATATAAATCAAATTCAATCGTGGCAATTTTTTTAAAGGTAGAATCCGTTGTTCCTACCTTGTCACCATGACGGAAGTCAATGATTTTAGGAAAAGAACAATAATATTCGACATATGTAGCACCTGGATTTACTTCTACTTTCCAGCTCTTAGTTCCGTCTTTTTTGATTTCAGTATCATCTTTACAAATGTTTCCGGTATTCCAAACTACTTCAACGCCATCACTAAAGCCATCTTCGTACATCTTTTGATATACACTTGCTCCATCTAAAAGGGCTTCTTTCGCATGAACTTTAAACCATTGATAAGGCTTAGAAATAGCGTTTAAATGGTCAACGCTAAGAAGTAAAGATGAAAAGGCAAAAGCTAAAAACAAACCTTTTTTTATTTTCATTACTTTTTTCCTCCTTTTTTTATTTTTCACTTAAAGCTTTTTCGTATTGTACAAACTCATTTAAGAAATCTTCTCTTAGAAGTGTCTTATGAATGGTAACCGGTTGATCACCTAAATTTTGGACTACATATTCACCAATATTTTGTGGGACCACAATAATATCTAAATATTTTGCTTCAAAAGAGTATTCAGGGTTGGTTTTCGAATAAATTCTTACTTTTTCACCATTGGTAACCGTTAATACATGGAAAACACCATGAGTGTTATCTTCATAACGATCTAAGAATTGAGTGGTCATAAGTTTAAAATATAATAATGGGCTTTCACCAACCGTTTGAGTTAATACCGTATCATGATCATCAAAAGGTTTAGCCCGTCTTACAATATGTTCATTTACCCAATTCGTTTTACGATATTTTTGTAAAACATTATCACCATGACGAGAATGAATTGGACGCGGATTACCATCTAAATCGCGACGCATATAGTCATAAAGTTTATAAGTATAGGAACCGATGGTTAAAGAGCCAATCTCTAACACTAATTGGTTACGACCAGAAGAGTGAATCGTACCGGCAGGAATTAAAACTTGTGTTCCAGGAACAGAGGTTACAGCATTTACATATTTTAAATAATCGATATGTTTTCCCGTTCTTTCTGATTCATAGACTTCTTTCATAAAATCATCGGGATCAATATCTTCATTGAAACCTAAGAAGGTTTTAGCACCTTCTGCTGCTTCAACAATATAATAGGATTCATCTTGACGACCTAATTCATGATTTTCTTTAGTGACATAATCATGATAAGGATGGCATTGTATAGACATGTTTCCGTTTGCGTGCCAGGTATCATCATAGTTAAAACGAATTGGGAAATAACCATGGAAATAATTCACACAATCTTGACCCATCAGTTGTACGCCGCGAGCATGAACAAATGTATAATATGGAACTTCAATGGAAACGCCATTTGCTTCAATGACAACAGATACTTCACTTGGAATCATATCAAAAATCCAAGCACAGTTTTTCATCGTACGAGGAAGATTACGATAACGCATCATGAAATATCCGCCCCAAACACCTTCTAAATACACAGGTTTACAACGGAATGGTTGTTTTACTAAAGCATCAAATAAAGTATCCATTGTTGCCATCGGTGCCATAATAAAGGCGTCATCATGATCACCAAAAATATAATAATCTAATTCATGATTACTAATTAAAGATTTGCGGAGCAAAGTTTCATTTTCAAAATCGACATAGTAATTTCTACGCATCAATTCTTTAAATGGCCGAGCCTTGGTATCGCCAATATTGGTATACAAGCCTTTTTTGGAACGAATTGCCGCTTCTTTAGGGCTCATATCAATATAGATTTTGGTACCCGCTAAAGATTTAAAGTCATCAATTAAAGCACCATGACCGACAATCAAAACGATTCCTTTCGCATTTTGAATTTGCGTTAAGGCTTCTTCTACTTTTTGTTCATCCATTAAACTTTTTAAACCAGCAGTATAAAGCTTTCCATAAAGTAAAACCGGATCCATTACGCGGTCTTCGGGAAGAAAAGATTTTAAATATTCATGAATTTCTTCCGCACTTTTATAAAGTGAACTCACACGAATAACGGTAGCGTTTTTAAACATGTTAAGTAAAACGTCAAAATTACAAGATGGATAGCCGTCAATAGCGACTACTTGATTCTTCATTGAAAGGACATGATTTTGTAATTCTTTTTCAATTTTCTTTAAATCCGTTAAAATGGTGTTTGTGACACTTGGGTCAACTTTTACATGGTTTACCGCAGTTTGATCATCAAATGGGTAAGGGTTAAACATAAAACTCATAATTATTTTTCCTCTTTTCTTAGGCGAAGAATTATTCCACTTTTTAAGTGTTGAATCGTCAATGTTTCGCCTAGGCACTGTACGATTTCTTGGTGAGACCAAATGATTTCAATCGTCTTCTCTTTTAATAGAGGTAACAAAATGGACACTTGGTCTAATTCTTTTTCGTTGGTACTCGAATGAATGATAAAGATAAAATACTCTTCTTCATTTTCTAATACTTTTACATACACATCTTCTTGATTCACTTGATATAGAGGTGATATTCCTCTACTCATAAGAAGTTCAGTAGCGCTTTGTTTATTTTCTTCATCCACTGTTTCATAGCCATGGAAGAAAGGATTATAAACGCGAATGTCCACGCCTTCTTTTTCAAGCGATGTTAGGTACTCTTTTTCTTCTAATGGTAACCCGTCTATGCTCGGTAATAAAATAACTTGCGGTTCTACTCGTTTTTCTTGTAAAACCTCCATATTGACAAATTGCGGACGGTAACCTTTTTCTAGTAGACTTTCGTAAATCAAGCTGGAATAAATTGCATAAGGTTCTTTACATTTCCAAGCATTTTTTTGTTCAGCATTCGTAATCGCATCTTGATAAATCGCCATATCTTGACTCATATAAATTGCAACCGGATGTTGATATGCTTCTGCTTTCGCTAAATGATGAGACCACTTTTGAATAAAATGATTCATTTCTTGAACCGTTTTATACTTTTTAGTCTCGGTTCCATCGTTATAAACGATGCCATAACGATTGGGTTCTGGTGCACCTTCGATTTCTGCATCCGCTCGATATTGATAAGGCATCATCCCTTTAAAACCACTACCGAGAAGATAAAGCATCATTACTTCATATTCATAAGAAGACATATCCACTCTTGCATCACATTCAATGGCCCATGCATGGGTTTGATACGCTCTCGCTACGGAATTAGCAATATCAAGAATGCGCTGATACTCTTTACTGACAACTCCTAAAGGTGAGATATAAAGGGTGATACCTAAGAAATCCATACCTTTAGTTATCGTAAAGAAATCAGTTCCTCGAATCGCACTTCCTTGTTGAACTGCACTGGGCATTAAGCAGGTAAAACTTGGTTTTTTTCCTACTTCTGTAGCGATATTCGCTAAATGGACGAGATATTGATTCATCCGACGATTGTTAAACTTCCTAAAAGCTATCCACGTCGTTAATTCTTCTTTTGTTTTTGGTCGATGATAAGGTGTATCCATAAAAATCCCCGTTTCTATATGAAACGCTTTTAACGTAAAAGGGTTATAATCATAGAAACCCATAAACGGATAAGCCGGTTCATTGTAGATTTGAAAGCCAATAACATTTTCATTATTTTCATAATGCTTTGCTAAGTAACGCGTTATCTCTTCATCTTCTTTAACCACGCTAGGATTGGATAGGCAGTTACGAATGAAATAATCCCATTTTAATGGAATTTCTTTTCCATTTTCATCTTGCATCAAAGCATAGGGAGCGTTTCGTAAGTTACTACTATATCCTTGTAATCGAACAAGACTTGCTAAATAGTTTCTACGCGCAATTTCTAATAATTGATCGGTAAATTCAGTGTCTTTTCTTATCACATTATCTTCTAAATAAGTAGAACCTAAAGCAGCAAAACGTACGAGATTAAAGCCCAGTTCATGCATTGCTTTTAAGTCCTCCTCTGCTTCTTTTTGTTGTTCTTTTAAAGAAAAAACGGGAATTTTTTTAGGATGAAAAGAAGGATAGTAATGGCTACCCAATGCAATCGTTTCTTGTTCATCTTGATAGAAAATTCCTCGTTTTATCTTATTCATCTTTTGTTACCTAATTTTATTTACAAACGTCATAAATCTCAGCGTATACTTCGTTGGCTTCTTGGCTAGCTTTCGCAAACGCTTTTATAACTTTATCCAATTCACTTGTTAATTTCACATCATCAATGTCGCCTTTAATGACATTGGCTTCAAAGGCACTTAATTGACCGGTTAAAGCTTTTGAATTTTCACTCCATTCACTGGTGTTAATGGATACGGCTTGTTTTTGGAAGTTGAATTTTCCAATACCTAAAGCATTATAGAAAGCTTTTTGGGTGTTATCTAATTGATCTAAAGCTTTTCCACCCGTCACCATTTGAATATATGAATCTTTTAACCAATGAAATGGCATAGAGGAATATAATAAGCCAGCAGCACGCGCGTTGGTAAAGGATGCATATTCTTCTTTAATTACTTTTTTGCCATCTTGCATGGTATAGTGTTCATTTTCGACACCATAGTTAAATAAATTTTCTCCAGCTTCACGGTAGAACCAATTTAAAATACGAACAAGTTCAATGGCTTTTTCTTCTTTAACTTGGGAAGAAATAATGAAGCCGTGAACCAAACCAGCGGCAGAAGGTACGGCACTATAATATTGGTTATTCGCACATTTTGGACCAGTAAGTTTGAAGCTTACCCATTCGGCATCTTTTACATAGTTCGGATTGGTTTTACCACTATCATCGGTTGGGCTTGTTAAAGATTTTAAAGACGTTTGGGCATATTCAGCATAAGTAATGCAAGCGCCTAACTTATTAGCGGACATTAAGCTTTCCACTTTGGCTGTAATATATTGATTATCTAAAAGTCTACCCGCATATAAATCTTGAACGGAAGAAAGATATTTTTTGTAGTTCTTATGGTTGACAACCGCTTGATATTCTCCTGTTTCTAAATCAGTGGAGAAATAATAAGAAGTGTTGATACCAAATAAATAGCGTAAATAAGAAATATTTTCAACGGAGAAAGGTAATTCATCTTTTGAACCATTTCCATTAGGATCGTCATCACGGAAGTGCTCTAAAATTTCCGTAAATTGTTCCCAAGATAAATTGGGATTATCAACGTCTACATCAAAGCTTAAACTACCTTGAACTTTCTTTAACCAGTCTTTTCTCATTAAATAAGAAAGTTGATATTCTGGTTCACGAATATTAGAAATTGAATACACACCATGAGTAGTCGCATCCGTTAATTGTACCCAATCTTCAACGCTCAAGTTTTTGCGATAATCGGGTGCATATTGCATTAATAAATCATAAAGTTCATAAGCAGCTTCTTGCTCTTTAAATACTTCAATGTCAGGAACACGGCAGTAAATATCTGGCATCGTGCTTGGGCTGGTAAAAGAATCTAAGATGGCGGTTGAATAAGCATCCGTTGTATATTTCTTTAATTCAATCGTTGTATTCGTAGCCTCCTCGACTTTCTTCATTAAAGCATCAGAATATCCAGCTTCCGTAGGAACCATGATGGTAATTTTCATTTTATCGCGAGAATAAAAATCATAATTACTATCAATGTGTTCATAATAGGATTCTTTATGGTGTTCTATTTTTTCTTTTTCTCCTCCACCATTACAGGAAGTAAGGCCTAATGACATTAAACTAGCTAGGCCTAAAATAAATAAACCATTCTTTTTCATTTTTTTATTTCCTTTCTTTCTATTCTTTTACCGATCCTACCGTAACACCTTTCACCAAGAATTTTTGGGCAAAGGGGAAAATGATAAGAATCGGGATAATACTACATACCACCGCGGCATAACGTAATTGTGTTGCAAAGGCATCATCAATCATTAAACCACCAGTGTCATAAAGCGCCGCCGCATCTTTAATTGCATTTGCTAAATAAATTTGCAATGTTGTCGCTTTATTTCCTAAATAAATAAGTGGATACATATAACTGTTCCATTGCGCAACGATAATCCAAAGCGCTACCGTAGCGAGAATTGGTTTAGAACATGGAATAATAATTCTAAATAAAATTTGGAAGTCATTCGCGCCATCAACACGGGCAGATTCAATTAAGGCTTTTGGTAAACCTTCAAAATAACTTCGTACTACGATAATGTTATAAGCGCTTAATAAACCCGTTAAGACTAAGGACCATAGACTACCATCTAAATGAAGAGCTTTCACGACGACTAAATTAGGAATAATACCTGCTGATAAGAACATCGTTAGAATAATAAATTTGGAAAATAATCCTTTGGAACGGAAATTGCCATACGCTAAGGGATAAGCAGCGAAGCATAATAGAACAATTGATAACAAACAGTTCATCGCACAAACGAAGATGGTCGAACCATATGCCTTATAAATTTGGCTATCTCCTAAAATCAAATGATATGCTTTGGTATTAAATCCTACAGGAATTAAGCCTACAGAACCATCACGAATGAAGTTTGGGTTAGAAAAACTAACAGCAACTAAGTGAATAAGTGGATATAAAACCATGAACATCAAAATCAACATAATGATAATAATGGCGGCATCAAAGATATGCTCTCCTACCGATTTTTTCACTTTCATTTTTGCTTTGTATTCTTTCATGTTCATCACCTACCAAACCGATGTATTCGCCATCTTTTTAGAAATCTTATTTGAGGCGATGACGAAGATTAAACCAACTACACTATTTAATAATCCGACCGCAGTTCCATAACCTGGTTCCCGTATTCCTTGGGAATAAATAAAAGTTAATACAACTTCAGAAACCTTGATATTACCCGCGTTCTGTAATAGTTGTATCTTATCAAAGTTGCTCCCCATAATGCTTCCTAATTGTAAAGTTAGCATAATGAGAATGGTGGGCACTAAAGCCGGTAAAGTAATCGTACGAATTTGATGCCAACGCGAGGCACCTTCCACTCTTGCCGCTTCATATAGCTGCGGATCAATTGCAGTTAAGGCCGCGGTATAAACAATCGTCGACCAACCAGCGGTTTGCCAAATACCCGAAATGACTTGAATACTTCTAAACCATTTTTCACTGGATAAGAAGTTTTCTTGGTTCACTTTAAACACACTGACTAAAATATGATTAATTAAACCTCCTGCGGCGTCCCTGTCAAACACCAAATAAATAATGCCAACTAATGCAGTTGTACTTAAAAAGTGCGGTAAGTAAGAAACCGTTTGGGCCGTTTTTCTAAAAATTGCATTGCTTAATTCGTTGAACAAAATAGCTAGAATAATGGGAAATGGAAATAAGAAAATTAAAGCTAAAATATTAATTGCTAAAGTATTCCACACATACGTTAAGCCATCTTGCCTAAAGAATTTGATGAAGTTTTCTAAGCCCACAAATTCTGAACCCGAAAAGCCTTTAATATACTTATAATCGTAAAAAGCCATGCGTAAATAATATAAAGGCCAATAAGAGAAAACCAAAAACCAAGCAACGACTGGTATCATCATCACAAAGATGCATATATTTCTTTGCCAGTACGCTTTTTTGGCCATTTTCTTTTCTTCATCGGTCAGTCCTTCATAGGGATGAAACCTCTTTTTTTTCGTTTTCACCATAAAGCCTCCCACCACGCATAAAAGCGTTTTCATTTCATTCATAATTTTATACTATTTTCGGACTCGATGCAACATTATTTTTATGTTTTTCATTTTTTATTGAAAATTATTTTTACATTCTTTTTTATTATGCTATAATAAAGAAAAATTAGGAGGTATTTTTATGTATAAACACGTTGCATTTTTCTTACTTCTTCCCTTATTATTTGCTTGTTCTCCTTCATCGCCTACAACATCGAGTAATTCAAATAGTGATACAGCATCTACTATAGTTTTATCCACTTCTTCAAATACACCTTTATCATCAACCTCTACAATGGATGAAGACGTATGGGATGTCTCTAACGTTGATGTTTCTCATATCGACCCAGAAAATCGTCTGATTTGCTTAACCTTTGATGATGGACCGATTCCTTATTACGAAAATAAAATTCTTGATGTATTTGAAAATTTCAACAAAGAATATGGAAAAGATGGTTTTACCGCTCATGGCACTTTCTTTTATAAAGGAACTAATGTAAAAGAAGAAAATAAAGAAACGATGTTGCGTGCGCTAGAAAGTGGATTTCAAATTGGGAATCATACTGAAAATCACGTGCATTTAGAAAATTTGAAAGCTAGAGAAATTAAAAGCGAAGTAAAAACTGCATTAGACAAATTAAATGATTTACTCGGCATCAATGATGCTTTAGTTCGTTTACCTTTTGGTACTTATAGCAATACGGTTTTAGAAACTGTCAACTATCCAATGATCAACTGGACGAATGGTTTAGATACTTTGGATTGGAGCGGAAAAACTGCTAGTGAGATTCAAGAAACGGTCATGAATCATTTAGGTGATGGTTCCATTGTTTTAATGCATGAAGGCTTTGAGCCCACTATTCAAGCATTAAAAAACTTGCTACCCCTACTCTATGAGCGTGGATACCAAGTTGTTACAATTAATGAATACGCTAAAGTACGAGGAATCTCTTTAAAAAGACACCAAGTGTATACCACTTTAGCGGAAGATTAATACTCTTTGATTTCTAACATTACACTATAAAGTGCATATTCTTCATTTTGATCTTCAATATGAGAGAAAATTTCACTTAAATTAGTGATGCGATTTCCTTTTAAAACTTGTTCATATGGAATATCTCTTCCTTTTAAGAGATATTCTTTTTTTGTGGAAAGAAGAGGAATCTTTAATTGACCCTTCGGTGAAAGTGTTGAGGAAGTTATTACCATAAAACCATGTTTTTGCTTTTCATCATAGGTAATAAAACCACCGATTCCATTTTGATAATACGAAGTAAAATATTGCGTTTTAGCGAATTGGAAAAGGATGCGATTTTCTTTATAAAAAGCAATTTGCGCTTTGACCTTTTCTTTTTCTTCTTTCGTAAACTTAGTAGGATCAAGTTCATAGCCTAAATTACCACCACAAGCAACGTTAAAACGTGTTTCTAAAGAAGATTTTCTTTCGGTAAAGCCATTCGGAGAAGCGGAAACATGTGCCCCCATACTCGCTTGCGAATAGCCATAACTCGTACCGGTTTGGATACGAATGCGGTCATAAGGATCTGTATTATCACTAGTCCATATTTGAGGCATATAGAATAAAATACCTAGATCAAAGCGAGAGCCTCCCGCTGCACATCCTTCAATTAAAACATGAGGAAATTCTTCATGAATGGTTTGAAAAATAGAATATAAATTTAAAATATAGCGATGAAAATATTCGCCAACTGGACAAGAGGTTGAATAAACATCTGAGAAATTACGATTATAATCCCATTTCATATAATCCGCTTTGGTTAAATGAAGGACATTACGAATAGAATCAAGCACAAATTCTTTTACTTCTTCATTGGCCAAATCTAACATCATTTGATTACGATGAAGATGAGGTGTACGATGAGGGATTTTCATTGCGTATTCTGGATGTTCTTTAAATAAATCGCTATCTTCGGAAATCATTTCTGGTTCCATCCAAATACCAAATTTTAATCCAAGTTGATGGATTTCTTTAGCTAAAGAGGCTAATCCACCCGTTTTTGAAGAATAATCAAACCAGTCACCTAAAGAAGAAGCATCATTATCGCGGTGACCAAACCAGCCATCATCTAACACAAAAAGTTCAATGCCTAATTCTTTAGCGGTCTTTGCCATTTCTAAGATTTTATCTTTGGTAAAATCAAAATAAGTACCTTCCCAGTTATTCATTAAAATGGGTCTAGGTGCATTTTCATATTCTTTGTACACGATATGCTTTTGTACAAAAGTATGATGCGTTGAAATGAGTTCACTTTCATTTTTAGCAAAAGTTAAAATCGCTTCTGGCGATAAAAATTCTTCATCCTTTTTTACTTCATAAGAAAGCATGAAATCATTCATTCCTGTTAAAATACGACCCCGTTGATAGTCGTCTAATTCGATGGTTGTTAAATGATTAGAAGAATATATGAGATTAACACTATAAAAACCTTCATTTGTTTCCACTATCGTAAGCGGATGATGTAAAGCAGAAGAAGAGCCCGTACGGGATTGATTTTTAAATACACCACAGGTTAAAAGACTTTCATGGCGCGATCTTTCTCTTGCCCATTCACCATCAAAAGTATAGATTTTAAAACTTTCCGCGTGTAAATCTAATTCTAAAGAAGATAAACGATGAATGAAAATAGATGCGTCATGATGATTGATTAATCGAGAAAACGAAGAAATGACATCCACATCTTTAAAAGTCGCATAATAGATTTCTAATTGCATTTGATTGATTTGATCTTCAAAATCAAAACAAATGATACTTTCTTTATTTCTTGAAAATGGTAAAGGTGAATCAAATTTCACTTCTTTTAAAATGCGATAGCCTTTAAAAACGAAATTTGAAATCTCATTATGATTTCCATTCGCGATTTCACAATACGCTTCGCGGTAATCTTCTCCTCCAAATTGAGAAAACATATAATTTCTTAAATCAACACCCGTACGATTCATCGTCCCTTTATAAGCAGACCAATCTGTGGATAATGATTTTTTCTTTCCATAATAAAGCAATTCAGGAATTTCTCCTTCTATATTCCACACCATCATATGATGTGGGGTTAAAAGAAAAATATAAGGTTCTTTTCTACTTATCATAAATAACGCTCCTTTAAAAATGAATAATTTCTGTCATCAGTTTTAGAGTTTTTAAACTCTTTTCTCTAGGCCAACTATAAGACTCAATATTACCCTTTTGAATTTGAGAAATGCTTTCCATAATTTCATATTCAAACCCGGTAATTTGGGGTGAAACATCGACTTGTTTGATTAAAGTTTCTCCTTGATAAAGTTCTAATGTTTTAGGGCATTCTAGAGGTGATACTTTTAAACGATAATTCTCATTTTGGATTTCTAAATAAGAAACACGGTCAAATGTTGCATCAATATCCATTTTAGCGATGAAGTTTGGATATTCTAAAGAGATACTTTCTTTTTCATCTACTCCGTTTTCATTCATAACGAGTTCATCGATTGTCATTTTTTTATAATCAAAGCCACAAGTTAAAAGCGTCATAGCTATTGGATAAATACCTAAATCAAAAAGCGCTCCACCACCTAATGATTTTTCTTTTACTCTTTCTTTATAAAGCGTGTTCACTTTAAATATTGCATAAGAAGATGTGATAGTAGAAAAGAAATCTTTTAGATAGGTTTGAATTACCAGTAAAGAGGGCATATACGCTGTCCATAGCGCCTCAGAAAGATATAAATGCTTTTCTTTCGCTAAAGAATATAACTCTTCTGCCTCTTTTAAACGTAAAGTAATGGGTTTTTCTAATAAGACGTGCTTTCCTTTATGAAGACACATTTTTGCTTGTTCATAATGACAAGAATTAACGGTTGCAATGTAAATCAGTTCAATTTCTGGATTATCTAACATTTCTCCATAGCTTCCATAAGCACCTGAAAAATGATATTTGTCTTGAAATTCTTGCGCTTTCTTTATGTCTCGAGAAGCAATATAAGCTTCACCATTAAGCCCCAATTTTAAAAGCGTATCTCCCATTTTTTGGGCTATACGGCCACAGCCTAAAATACCTATTTTCATATTATTCACCTCGCGATAAACCCCGATGATATTCATCAGGTTGATGTTCTTTATGAATCACTTCATCAAATATATATTGATACCACTCTACGATGACTAAAGTGGCTAAACCAAAATAGAAAAGGAATAGAATGGCTAGGATTACAACTTTAACTACCCGAGAAAAGAATAAAAGCGAAAAGATTGGTAAAATGGTAAGAAGAACAATAATGAGTGTGCTGATTGGCCTTTTAAACGATAGAATAAAGGCGTTTTTTAAAATATCTTTTATCTTCATTTGATATTTTACTTGTTGAGCACTCGCACAAGTAATGACTAATAGCATAAAGGCGAAGATAACAAGCGAAAAGAATTTCATAAACACATACAAAAAGCCAGTATTTTCTTGGTAAAAGAAGAAAAAATTAAAAATCACAATATAGGCTAAAAAGCCTAAAATCGTATAAAACAAGAAGAATTTTAAGCCATTTTCTTTTATGCCGATCCAATAATTTCTCGTATTACAAGGTTGATCGGAGGTCATACGCATCATCATGGTATAACTTCCGCTTAACCCCACACCAATTACACCGGTTAAAGGGGCAATCCCTAAACCATAAACGCCACCAAATAACATTAAGCTAGCTTTTGTAGCTTCTTCATTATTTAATAGTGCAGTCCATTGATAAGCAAAAAAGAAGAGATAAATCAAAAATGGCACAGCAAAAAGGAAGGTCATGTAACTCATAAAAGAAACATTTCCAAAGTAATATTTTAAAATATAACCGATTTGTTCTTTTCTTGTACTAGGTAATCTTCCTTCACCATTTGCCATTTTTTAGCACCCTCTTTTTGATGTTTGAATGATTGTTTGATAATCGTAAAAAGAATCTTTTTTAATTCTTTTTTGATGATGAGCATAATCTGTATAAATCAAGCCAAAGCGCGGTTGATATCCTCTTTCCCATTCAAAGTTATCGAGTAAACTCCAATGGAAATATCCGCGAATATCAACACCTTCATGATACGCTTTTTCTAACCATGATAAATAAGAATGTAGGCATTTACACCTCATTTGATCATGAACATGTCCATCTTCAACTTTAGCATAATCTGCACATCCACTTTCAGTAATAATAATGGGTTTCTGATAGCGGTAATATAAAAATTTTGCACTAAAATACATGACCTCTTCTAAAATACTCCAACCATTATCCATTGCTTTACGGTCCGAAGGATTTTCAATGATTATTCTATCATTCTCTTTTTTAATATAATATCCTGAATATAGATTAACCCCACAGAAGTCGATTTTTTGAGAAATTAATTCCATATCTTCTTTGGTTATCATAGGCATATTTTCTTTATATAATGATTCATAACGTTTTGGGTATTTTCCTAAGAAAATGGGATCATACCAAATAGCGACGCCATCTCCTAAACGATTTTCATCTAAATCAAAATATTGCTCATAAGCCGCTTTTAGATTTTCTTCAGTTACCGGATGAGGTACGGGAACCCAACCACAGGCGGAAAAACCAATATTTGAATCTTTTACCTGTTCTCTAATCACTTTCACTGCTCGACCATGAGCAAGTAAGATATGATGAACCGCTAATAAGCGGTCTTTGACACTTAGTTTTTTTCCTGGCGCCATGACCCCAACACCTAAACCATTATAAATACAATTTTCCGGTTCATTAATGGTAATAAAGTCATGTACTCTATCTCCAAAATATTGACAAATAACTTTTGTATATTCTTCAAACCAAAGAGGAAAATCAGGATGTATAAAACCGCCTTTATCTTCTAAACATTGAGGTAAATCCCAGTGATAAAGCGTCATAAAAGGACGGATATGATTTTCTAAAAGTAAATCAATCAATTTTGAATAAAAAACGATCCCTTTTTCATTTACTTTCCCCGTCCCATTCGGTAAAATTCTTGACCAACTCACGGAAAAGCGGTATACATCTACACCTAATTCTTTCATCAGCTTAACATCTTCTTTAAAACGATGATAATGATCACATGCAATATCTCCGTTTTGATTGCGATAGGTATTTCCTTTTTGGTGAGTAAAAGTATCCCAAATGGAAAGAGACTTTCCATCTTCTAAAATTGCGCCTTCAATTTGATAACTGGCGGTAGCAACACC
Source organism: Coprobacillus sp. CAG:826 (assembly GCA_000437235.1). Taxonomy (GTDB): domain Bacteria; phylum Bacillota_I; class Bacilli_A; order RFN20; family CAG-826; genus CAG-826. The sequence goes on from FR897046.1 coordinate 94,016, forward strand.
CCATAAAAAATCACGTTCAAACATACTTATCTCCTTAAGATGCAGCACGTTTTTGCACCTATTACAATGTTCATTTTATCATACTCCATTTCTCCATCACACCAAATTAGTTCATGTTCCTCGTGAAGTGCTAAAGAGATGGCTTCTTTTTTTGGATTGACAATAATCAAATCTTGATTTCGATAATACGCTAATAAACGAGGATGGTTGGTTTCAAAATAAGTAATATGATTACCTAATAGATTTTCATCATTTTTTCTCATTTCAATCATTTGACGAACAAAATGAAGTAAAGAATTTTCTTCTTGCTCTTCTTTTTCTACACTTGTTTTACCATCAATCGGTAAAAATGGTTCTACTGTGCTTATCGGTGAGAAACCTTGGTTCTCATTCATGTTCCACGCCATTGGGGTTCTAGAACCTGTTCTTGCATATCCACATTCTTTAGAAGGAATGTCTTTTTGGTAGCGCATACCAATTTCATCTCCATAATAAATAAAAGGAACGCCGGGTAAAGTTAAAACGATAAAGAAGAAGAGTTTTAATTCTCTTCCTTTTAAATAAGCTGTTGGACGCATTGTATCATGATTACAAGTAATAAAACTTAAATAACCTTTATCTTGGTTATCTACTATCATTTGTATTGTCTTTTTAAAATCTTCTCTGATATCTAACGTACTATCCGAATTTAAGAAAGAAAGTACTTGAGGCTCAAATTCTTCTTTTCTCGCTAAATCATTATAAAAATTATGCGCGCGGTCTAAAACAAAATCACAGTCAAATCCTGCTTCTAAGGATTGATAAGGGTTGTTCCATTCGGAGACAAACATGATATCTGGATATTCTTTTTTTATCGTTGAAATCATATATTTCCATATTTCTATCGTTGCTTCTTTATTCTCATCATTTTTTACTAAAGAGTCCGCTAAATCAACCCGAAAACCATCGACACCTCTTTGTAGCCAAAAGCGCATGACGGATAATAAGAATTCTTGTGTTTTTATCGGTTCTTCATCTAAATAGGACATTTGCCAGTCATGGGTAATATGGTTAAAGCCATAATTTAAAGCCGGTTGTGTAGAAAAAAAGTTAACCATATATGCGCCAAAGCGGTCATATCTTCCATTTAAAAATTTATATTCACTAGGACAATCCCAAGGATCTTTCGTCCAAATGAAGCGGTCCGAATATTCATTTCTTTCTGGCATAGCACTTTTGATAAACATCGGATTTTCTTCACTTGTATGTCCCGCGACCAAATCAACGATGAGATGAAGATTGCGTTGATGACATTCTTGAACGAATTCATCAAAATCATTTTCAGTTCCAAACCGAGAGGAACACTTAAAGAAGTCACGAACATCATAACCACCATCTTTAAAAGGAGAATCATAATGTGGGTTTAACCAAATGGCATTTACCCCTAAACTTTGAACATAATCGAGTTTAGAAATAATTCCTTTTAAATCTCCATAACCATCATTATTACTATCTTTGAAAGAATTTGGGTAAATTTCATAGAAAATTGCATTTTTTAACCAAGAGCACTTCATTCTTTTTTCCTCCCAATTTCACCTTTTATTTTAAACTAGTTAAATCAAATAATAAAGAAAAAATTTTTTATTATTTTTCATTATTTGTAAACATTATTTTCATTTGGCGCTTTTTAGTTTTGTTCTATTTCTTTTAATCTAGGTTAGGTGGTAGAATGGACAAAGCGAGTCCTGAATGGTATAATGTTAACATATGATTAGATTTTTGATGTATGAATAACACTTGTTCAATCATTATTTCTTTCAAATCTTATTATTTAAATTTGATATGACCAAAAATTTGATACTTACTATTTCATATTTAGATTACCTAATTTAAATTCAAATGGCTATCACTGCTTTCCATAATGATATTTAAATATCGTGTGAACTTTAAATTAGAATTGCAACCGATTAAAGGAGGTACAATAATGAAACCATACGAAGGAAAAGAAGAATATGTCTTTGTTTCATATTCTCATAAAGATAAAGATAAAATATTGCCACTTTTAGAAGATTTAGCGCTTTGTTCTTGTAATATTTGGTATGATGAAGGAATTCATTCAGGAACCGATTGGAGCGAGGAAATTGCGAAGCATCTTAATTCAGCAAATTGCATTCTTTTTATGGTGAGTAATCAATCAATCGTCTCTGAGTATGTAAAGGATGAATTGGTTTTTGCTAAATCAAAAGGAAAGAAAATCTTGCCCGTCTTTTTGGAAAAAGTAGAACTACCTCTTGGAATAGAATTATTATTAGGTAAAGTTCAATATCTATTTATTGACGGGGATGAAAGAATTGCTTTAAGAAATAAGATAAAAGAAATGCTTCCTAAAGAAGTATTCCATCAAGTCGACACTCCTTTTTATGTAGGTGAAAAAAGCAAATTTTACTTAGAAAGCCATAATCAAATGATGGACGCGGAATATTTTAAAGAACAAATTGAAACAACAATCTCTGTCGAAATAGAAAGAAATGGGAAAAGAACTACACTTGTTTCGTATACACCTATTCCTGCTTATGAAATGTCTTATTCTATTCATGCCGTAGAAGAAATCAATGATCCTTATTATGATAAAGAAGAATCAAAAATTCTTCTATTATCCTTATCCATGACATTGATAACTCGTTTCTTGGGCATTCCTTACCCAGATCTTGACATCGTTTTAACGATTGCTATCAGTGATTTAGAAAACGAACCTAAAGTTTTTTTATTGAATGTTCGCGTTATTGAAAACTATGAAGAAAAATTCAAACCTTTTGTTGAAAATTATAAAAAGAAAATTATAGAAGCTTTTACTTTGAAATAAGTATCTTTGTAAATCTTTAACTATCCATCGTCCTACTTTCTTTGTATCTTTTCTTAGTGTATGCTTTTAAAAGTTGATATTTGATGCGCTTTTCATGATTTATTTGACATTTTCATCGTTTCGCGCTACTATGATTTTGCAAAGATAAAGACACGTTCTTTTTTGTCCTTATTTGTTAGAGAATGAATCCGTGGCTGCAAGATTCTAAATAAGAAAAAAAGAATACCACTTTGGAGCGCTTCTAGTAATAGAACGTGACCCTCGCGTTAAAAGGGAAATTAAGAGCATATATATTTTTTATATATGAATTAAGGTGGTACCGCGTGATTATAACGTCCTTATAGGGACGTTTTTTTATTTTTAAGGAGGAAAATTATGTTGCAGTTAGAATTATTAGACGGAAAAGTATTGGAAGTCGAAGAAGGAAAACATGGTTATGAAGTCATTGGCGAAATTTCTAAAAGCCTATTAAAAGACTCCATTGCCTATCTTTTAGATGGTGAAATCTATGATTTATCCAGTGAAATTCCTCATAGCGGAAAATTTAAAGCGATGACCAAAGATGATCCTGACGCTTTAGATTTATTACGTCACTCCACTTCTCACTTATTAGCGGAAGCTGTTTCTCATTTATATCCGGATGCCAAATTTGGTTTTGGTCCATCCATTGAAGAAGGGTTCTATTATGATATTGATTTCTCTTCTCCATTATTAGAAAGTGACCTTCCTCGCATTGAAAAAGAAATGGCGAAATTAGCCAAAGATAATAAACGTTTCATTCGTAAAGAAGTCACTAAAGAAGAAGCCAAAGAAATCTTTAAAGATAACCCTTATAAATTAGAATTAATTGAAGGTATTGATGGTGTCATTAGCGTTTATCAACAAGGTGACTTTGTCGATTTATGCCATGGTCCTCATATGCCATCCACCGGTTGGTTAAAACACTTTAAATTAACCTCCGTTGCGGGTGCTTATTGGCGTGGAAATTCTAAAAACAAACAATTAACTCGTATTTATGGTACCGCTTTCTTTACAGATGAAGATTTAAAGAAACATCTTGAAATGATGGAAGAAAGAAAGAAACGCGATCACCGTAAAATCGGTCGTGAATTAGGTTTATTCATGATTTCTGATTATGGCCCAGGACTTCCTTTCTGGTTACCGAATGGTTATACCTTAAGAAGAAATTTGGAAGATTGGTGGTTAGACATCCATCGTAAACACGATTATTTAGTCGTAGAAACCCCAATTATGCTTTCTAGAACTTTATGGGAAATTAGTGGTCACTGGGATCATTATCACGAAGATATGTACACCCTTAAAGTCGATGAAGAAGATTACGCTATTAAACCAATGAACTGCCCTGGTGCCATTCTTTGTTATAAAAACGATTTACATTCTTATAAAGAATTACCTCTTCGTTACGCTGAACTCGGTCATGTTCACCGTCATGAAGCTTCGGGTGCTTTAAACGGGCTCTTCCGTGTACGTACCTTTACCCAAGATGATGCCCACATCATGTTAAGCGAAGATCAAATTGCCGATGAAGTTTCTCGTATTTTAAAATTATATGATGAAATTTATAGCGTTTTTGGCTTAGATTACGCGATTGAATTATCTACTCGTCCAGAAGATAACTTTATTGGCGATATCGCCGTTTGGGATGAAGCCGAAAAAGCGTTAGCGGACGCTTGTATTAAAACCGGTAGAAACTTCAAAATCAATCCTGGTGATGGTGCCTTCTATGGTCCAAAACTTGACTTTAAACTTCGCGATTCAATGAATCGTGTATGGCAATGTGGTACGGTCCAATTAGACATGCAACTTCCTGGCCGTTTTGATTGCACGTACGTCGATAAAGACGGACAAAAACGTACACCGGTTATGATTCACCGCGCTTGCTTTGGTTCCTTAGAAAGATTCATCGCTATTATCACTGAAAACTTTGCAGGTGCTTATCCAACCTGGTTAACCCCAGTTCAAGTTGCTCTTCTTCCCGTCAATAATGAATTCCATTTAGAATACGCAAAAGAATTAGAAGAAATGATGGAAAACGCTCACTTAAGAGTGAAGTTAGATGACCGTCAAGAAAAATTAGGTTATCGTTTAAGAGAAGCCCAAATGATGAAAATTCCTTACACTTTAGTTATCGGTGATCAAGAAAAAGAAAATCACACGGTTACCTATCGTAAATATGGTCAAAAAGACCAAATTACGGTTTCTGTTGATGACTTTATGAAGATGATTCAAGAAGAAATTGATACAAAAGCTTTATTAGTTAAATAAGCAAATTGATTAAAAAGCCTAGGTTTTTCCTAGGTTTTTTTCATATTTTCAACTCTTTTTACATACACTAAATATCAAAGAAAAAGAGGTTAGAAAAAAATTTTTAAAAAATTAGCACTCTCCACTTGACAGTGCTAAAAGTCGTGATATAATATGTGTACTCTTGAAAGAGAGCAAGGAGATGATGACCAATGAATATGGATCAAATGACCGTGAAAACACGTGAAATCTTGGAAAACGCTGTTAAATTAGCGCAAGATCATAAGCATGTGGAAATTAATATTCCTCATATCGTTATGAGCATGCTTACCCAAGAAGATTCGCTTTTTGTTTCTGTTTTAAAAGAAGCAAATGTTGATGTGAATCGTGTAAGTAGCGTAGTAAATAACGCTTTAAATAGCATTGCTTCTAGTTCAAGTACGGAGCAACCTTATTTCGCTAATGACGCGAGTATCCTTTTTGATGAAGCTAGCAAAAAAGAAAAAGCCATGGGCGATAGCTATTTAAGTTCTGAACATTTAATTCTAGCTTTATTCTCTTCTCATCATTCCATGATGAAGAAATTATTAGAGGTTTCTAATTTTACTGAAAAAAATATAGAAGCCGCGATTACAAAAATTCGAGGAGGGATGCATGTGGATACTGAAAATGCCGAAAACAACTATGAATCCTTGAAAAAATATGGCCGTGATTTAGTAAAAGATGTCGCCAGTGGTAAAATCGACCCCGTCATCGGACGTGATGAAGAAATCCGTCGTGTGATGGAAATCTTATCTCGTAAAACAAAAAATAACCCGGTTTTAATTGGTGAACCTGGTGTTGGTAAAACCGCTGTCGTTGAAGGATTAGCGTGGCGTATTTATAAAAAGGATGTACCATTCTCTTTAAAAAATAAAACCATCTATGAACTCGATATGGGTAGTTTAATTGCTGGTGCTAAATATCGTGGTGAATTTGAGGAACGTTTAAAAAGCGTTTTAAATGAAGTGAAAAAATCCGAAGGGAATATTATTCTCTTCATCGATGAAATTCATACGTTAATTGGGGCTGGTAAAACGGATGGCGCCATGGACGCCGCGAACTTATTAAAACCGATGTTAGCCCGTGGTGAACTCCATTTAATTGGGGCGACTACCTTGGACGAATATCGTATGTATATTGAAAAGGATGCCGCTTTTGAACGTCGTATGCAAAAAGTAATGGTGGATGAACCAACCGTAGAAGACACCATTGCAATTTTAAGAGGTTTAAAAGAAAGATTTGAAATGCATCATGGTGTAAAGATTGAAGATAGCGCTATTATTAGTGCTGCTACTCTTTCTTCTCGTTACATCTCAGATCGTTTTTTACCTGATAAAGCAATCGACTTAATCGATGAAGCTTGCGCTTCTAAACGTATGCAAATCGACTCCATGCCGATTGAGCTTGATGAACTCAATCGTAAGATTATGCAACTTGAAATTGAAGCTGTTTCTTTAAAAAATGATACTTCTAAAGATTCAAAAGAAAAGAAGGAAAGTTTGGATAAAGAAATCGCTGATTTAAAAGAAAAACAAGCCGTATTAGTGGCTAAATGGAAGAAAGAAAAAGGCGCTCTTGAAGATGCTAAACACTTAAAAACCGATTTAGACAAAGCAAGAATAGATTTAAACAATGCACTTTCAAGTGCGGATTATACTGAAGCAGCACGTCTTCAATACTCGGTTATTCCTGATTTAGAAAAGAAAATTGCTGATTATGAAGAAAGTGAAAAAGAAGGAAAAATGTTAGATGAAGTGGTTTCTGAAGATACGATTGCAGAAATTATTTCTAAATGGACTCACATTCCTCTTTCTAAATTAAATACTTCCGACCGTGATAAACTTCTTCACTTACAAGACTCGTTAGCAAAACGAGTGATTGGACAAGATGACGCGCTTTCTTTAATTAGTAACGCTATTTTGAGAAATCGTGCCGGCATTAATGATGGCAATCGACCCATTGGTAGTTTCCTCTTCTTAGGTCCTACTGGTGTTGGTAAAACTGAAGTTGCCAAAGCTTTAGCCGAACAACTCTTTGATAGTGAAGCCCAAATGGTACGTATTGATATGTCGGAATATATGGAAAAATTCTCCGTATCGCGTCTTATTGGCGCCCCACCAGGATATGTAGGTTATGAAGAAGGCGGCCAATTAACGGAAGCCGTTCGTCGTAAACCTTATTCCATCGTTTTATTAGATGAAATTGAAAAAGCCCATCCGGATGTCTTTAACATTCTCTTACAAGTTTTGGATGATGGCCGACTCACCGATTCTAAAGGTCGTGTGGTAGACTTTAAAAATACGATTTTGATTATGACTTCTAACTTAGGTTCTTCCTATTTGTTAGATCAAAATAATCCTAACGCTCAAGATATGGTCATGAGTCAATTAAAAGATACCTTTAGACCTGAATTCTTGAACCGTATTGATGAAATCGTTATGTTCCATCCTCTTGATAATAGTGTAGCTTTAAAGATTACCGATAAGTTCTTAGGATTACTTACCGAACGCTTTAAAGAAAAAGACTTGGTACTTGAAATTACTCCTACCGTCCGTAAAGTGGTTTCTGAGCGTGGCTTTGATGCCGTTTATGGCGCTCGTCCATTAAAACGTTACATTCAAAAAGAGATTGAAAATCCTTTAGCGATGTTTATTCTCTCCCACACTTTAAAACCAAAAGCACATGTGGTTGTCGACTTTAAAGACGAGCAATTTGTAGTTTTTGAAAAGTAAAAAAAAGCTGTTGCGCTCCTTGAAAAAAGGTAAACAACAGCTTTTATTTTGTTCATTCAGCTCATCCGCTGAAGGGGGCCATTGAAGGCTATAAAATAAAAAAGAAAAATTTTCCGTATTTTCTTGACTTAGCTTGCTTACAATGATAATATAGATACGCAAATAAAAGACGTGGAAAGAAGAGGCGCCCGCTTCTCACCTGATTTAGATTCTAAATAGGTACCAAAACACGATGCATAACGATGTATTCTAACGGGCGCATTCTGTGTCCGTTTTTCTTTGTAAAAGGGAGGTATTCTTATTAACAAGTACAAGCCAAATCAACCAACTACTACATCTTCTACACCTGTTTCCCGTGGTCCTAAAAAACCCGATAAAGGAAATGGTGATCTTGTAAACGAAAGTATTCGTTTCCCAGAAGTACTCGTCATTGGCCCTAATGGAGAATCATTAGGTGTTATGAATCGTTATCAAGCTCTTCAAAAAGCTGGCGAATTTGATTTAGATCTTCTTTGCGTTGCTCCACAAGCAAAACCACCAGTTTGTAAAATTATTAACTATGGTAAATATCGCTTTGAACAACAAAAAAAGCAAAGAGAAGCTAAGAAAAATCAAAACATTATCGTTACAAAAGAAATCCAACTTACTCCAGTAATTGGTCAACACGATTTAGAAACAAAAGTACGAGCCGCTATCAAATTCTTTAAAGATGGCAATAAAGTAAAGGTTGTATTACGATTCCGTGGACGTCAATTATCTCACGTAGAAGTTGGCGAAGATGTGATGAATCGTTTCATTGCTCTTGTAGAAGAATATGGCACTATTGAGAAAAAACCTGTTCTCGATGGTAAATTATTAACAGCCGTTTTAGCATCAAAAGTTAAAAAATAGGAGGAACCAAGTATGCCAAAAATGAAAACAAAACGCGCTTTGGCAAAACGTGTCAAAGTCACTGGAACTGGAAAATTAAAGAGATGGTCTGCTTATACATCCCATCTTTCCCACAACAAAACACACAAACAAAAGAGACATTTAAGAAAGTCTGGTTTAGTCCATGCAACCGATTGCAAACGGATTAAATACTGCTTATCGAAATAAGGAGGATTAAGTCATGAGAGTAAAAGGTGGAACCGTCACTAAAGCAAGACGTAAAAAAGTCTTAAAAATGGCCAAAGGCTATTTTGGTAGCAAACATCGTTTATTTAAAACCGCGAAAGAACAAGTTATGCATTCTCTTCGCTATGCTTATATTGATCGTCGTCGCATTAAACGTGATTTCCGTAAATTATGGATTAAACGTATTAATGCTGCTTGCAGAATGAGCAATATTAGCTACAGCAAATTTATGCACGGCTTAAAATTAGCGGGTGTTAACATGAACCGTAAGATGTTAAGCGAACTCGCTATTCACGATTATCCTGCATTTGAAACACTTGTTAATACTGCCAAAAATTCTTTAGCAAAGTAAAATGACAAATAGCCATCGAAATGATGGCTATTTTTTTATGCTTATTTTACGTACTTTGGGTCACAATCTATAAAATCGGTCGTCACGTAATCAACGCCCATTTCTTTCATCTTCTCTACTTCTTTTATATCATTTACGGTCCAAACAATAACTGGATGATGGTGCTCTTTCATCATTTTTACCATTTCTAAGGTGAGTAAGTTATATTGTTGATCAATACCCATTTCATCTTCAAGCGCTTCTTTCACTTGCTCTACATATTGCGTTAAACGGCAAATTCCATAGGTATAACCATATTTCTCTTTTAACGTTTTCATTTGTTGAAGAATTTCTCTACCGAAAGAAATAAAGACAACATGATTAACATTTCCATAGTACTCTTTAATCATATCGAGAACTTCTTCGCAGCCTTCCACATCTGGCGTCATTTTAAATTCAATAATCGGAGTTTTTTGATATTTTTTACAAGTAATCAAATAATCTTTGAATAAACAAACGTGAACTTCTTTTTGTGGGTCATTAGAAAGATTGACTTTCATAATCTCATCATAAGTACAATCCACAATATTCTTTTCCATATCTTTTACGTTAGTGTTATGATTACAAATAATGTAGCCATCTTTAGTAAAATAAATATCGGTTTCAATACCAATAAAGTTTCTTTTTCCCGCTTCAATAAAAGCACCTAAAGTGTTTTCAACTTCGTTTTTTGCATAGCCACGATGTGCAATGGTAGGAATATCAACGGAATATAAATGTTCTTCATTATGATCTATCATAGATGATTGCTCCTTTTTTCTATATTTTAATGATAGTGGATTCTTTAAAAATATGAAAGATTTGACAATTGTTTTGTTTATCATTCATGAATTATCATGAAAATGATATAAAACTATCAATCCCATTCATAAATAAAAAAAGACCTCCTAAAAAAGAAGGTCATCCTATTTATCCTTTTAATCCTCTCGATTGGCGGTCCATATCTTCGACAACAATGTCGTAGATTTCGCCTAATGTAGAACAATATTCAAGAACTTTCCAAGGTTCATTCGTGTGGAAATGAATTTTAATTAATTCTTCATCACCAACCGCTAATAAGCAGTCGCCTTTTAAGTTCTTTTCAAAATAGTCATTAATTGCATCTTCATCTAAATTTTTTCCTTCAATAAGAAGTTGAGTGTCATATCGATATTCAATCATTTTAATTGTCTCCTTTAAGATGTCTCTATTCTATCACAAAATCGAGAATGAAAAAATACTTTTTAAGGAATTTGTTTCCTCATTTTTAAAGTAGACTTTTTTTGAAACGACCTTTTTTAAACATACAAAAATGGCCTATTTTGCTAAGAAATTATAATTTCTTTTTCTTTTTTAATACCGCTAAGAATAAATCTAAAGCTTTTTGATAAACGTTAGGATCTTTTTCAACATAGATAACGGTGCATTCATCATAATGTATATATAAGAATGCTTTGGGCTTCATGGTAACGCCACCAAGAATCACACTACTTAGAGGGCCAGAATCTTCTAATGAAGACACTTCATTTTTCTTTTTATTTTTTGTTTCCACTCCCCCACTACCAAAACCAAATGAAACTTGACTAATCGGTAATAAAACACCGCCATCATCTAAAGAAATCGGTTCACCTACAATTTGTACTTGTCCTAATAAATAGCTTAAATTATCAAAGGATTCTTTCATATAATTAAATAGTGGTTTTTCCATCTTTGATCTCCTTCTTTACGTGTAGATAATTAATCAACATTGTACCAATATAAATATGAAATTGAATTTTAATTTTCGTATTTAATGGTTGATTTTTCGTCTGAATTTGAAAAGGAATGTGAATTTCTTCTAAAAAAGAAGAAATAGAAGACAATAAAACTTCTATATCTTTTCGACATTCTACGTTTTGTAATATTTCAATTTGATCAATATGCACGTAATCCATTAAAGAAAAATACTCCATTTCTATTTTTTCTTTTTGCATAGCGTTTTCTATCATTGTTATTATCCATTGATATAGTTTTTCGTTTTTCTTTTTGAGTACAGGAATGTGAAATAAAGTAACTTTTAAAGAAATCGGAGTAATTTCAATACGAATAACATAAGAAAGAACGAATAACAAGAATAAAATCAATAAAATAAAAAGCGTTAAAAAATAAATAATATAGAGTACCATACACTTTTACTATGGCTTTTTCTTTTTAAAACATACAAAAAGGCTGAATATTTCAGCCTTTTAGTTATTTCTTATTCGACGTTTTTCTTTTTGCTTGTGTACGGGTCGCACGTGTTCTACGATGCGTTTTTGGTGCTAATTCAGTACCATATTCGTTTTCATAGTTTTGATTGTTGGTTGTGCGATGTGCAGTTGAAGTTGTTTTACGTGAACGAGTAGTTCTCGTTTGTTGATTGTTTTTCTTGGTTCTCATACACTCACCTCCTAGCGAAGTTAGTGTTTGCTAGAAAATGAATTTTATAAGTATTTATCTTCTTTTTCTTCCGAATTGACAATTATTACCTCTACATTACGAACGCATTGTTCAATGTAGGGCTCAAAATCGAAAGTTTTTTCAAGTTCTTCTACGTCCTCTAATTTTGGTGCTGTTTTGGGATTTTTCGGTTCAAAAATGGTACAGCAATCTTCATAAGGACGAATCGAGATATCAAACGTATCAATTTTTCTTGCGATTGAGATAATATCAGTTTTATCCATGGTCGCTAAGGGACGAATAACAGGTGTTGTAGTTACGTGATTAATGACAAACATACTCGCTAAAGTTTGAGAAGCCACTTGACCAATGGATTCGCCATTTGCAATTGCTAAACATTTTCTTCTTTTAGCTAAACGGTCGGCAATACGATACATCATTCTTCGCATTAAAGTAATAGCGTAACTTTCATCAACGTGTTCATAAATAGCGACTTGCAAATCGGTAAATGGTACGACATGAATACGAATGGTTTCTTGATAACGATTGAGTTTTTTCGCTAAATCTTGAATTTTATCTAATACGGCTTCTGAAGTATAGGGTGGTGCCGCAAAGTGAATGAATTCACAAAGCACGCCTCTTTTCATCATTAAATAAGCCGCAACCGGAGAATCAATTCCCCCGGACATCATCATCATCGCTTTTCCACCGATTCCTAAAGGATAGCCACCAGCGCCTAAATACGTTCTGGTAAAAATGTAAGCAGCGTCTTCTCTTACGTCAATGGATAAAAGAACATCTGGCGTATGAACATCGACTTTCCAAAGGTCGGTTTTTAATATTTCAGTAGCGACTTTACGGTTAATTTCATCCGAAATATAAGGAAATGTTTTATCCGCTCTTCTGGCTTTTACTTTAAAAGTTTTTCCTTTCTCTTCTTTCATTAGCGCTAAAGATTCTTCGATGATACTTTCTAGTTTAGGTTCAACTTTCACTACCGGCGAAAAAGAATGAATACCACTTACATCTTCTAAACGATGCATTACTTTTTCAGCGTCTTCATCATGAAGAATAATGTAGATATGATCCATTCTTACTTTTAATTTTAAAGTCGGAAAATCTTTTAAGGCATGCTTCATATTGCTCGCTAAAAGAAAAATAAAATCTTTTTTGTTTTTACCTTTGGTAGATAGTTCGCCAAAGCGAACCATGATGCGTTCATACTTCATTGTAAAGCTCCTTTTATCGAATCGTTTTTAATATTTGTTGTAGTTTCTCTACGAAACTATCAATTTCTTCTATTGTATTTTCATGTCCAAAACTCACACGAATGGAGTTTTGATATTCTTGTTTCGTTCTTCCCATGGCTTCTAAAACCACACTATGAGCGGTTTTTTTACTAGAACAAGCACTGATAGTAGAAACCATAATGTTATCTTTCGATAATGCCTCTACTACGACACTCGCCCTTTTTTCTAATAAAGAAAAGTTAAGTATGTAATAAGAGCCATCTAACGTAGAGTTAATCCGAACATCTTTCATTTCTTTTAATCGGTTATATAAATGAAGGAAGAGTTCTTTTACATGCAACCGATTCTTTTTTTCATCTTGAAATAAAAGACGAAGGGTTTTCGCTAACATAACTTCTTTAGGAAAATCATTGGTGCCACTTCGATAACCAAATTCTTGGCCACCGCCACTATTTAAAGGAAGAAATTCTATATTCTTTCGCTTGATCAAAGCGCCACTTCCCTTTAAGCCATAAAGTTTATGTGCGGAAAGAACAAACATATCCATCGCATCATAGTCTAAATCAATCTTTCCAATAGCTTGGGTCGTATCGGAATGAAAGGCAACTTTAGGATAAGCGTGAACGATTTTAGCAATACCTTGGATGTCATTAATGGCGCCTACTTCATTATTCACTGCCATAATCGACACTAAAATGGTATCGTTCTGCATGGATTTTTTTAGATCTTCTAAACGAACTTTTCCGTTCTCATCAACACCTAGATAAGTCACTTGAAAGCCAAATTGCTCTTCTAATTGTTCAAAGGCACGTAAAACGGAGGGGTGTTCAATTTTCGTTGTAATACAGTGTTTACCGCGATTTTGGTAACGGAGGCAATATCCTTTAATTGCTAAATTATTGGCTTCGGTAGCGCCTGAAGTAAAAACCACTTCTTCTTCAACGCGATGAAAATAACTCGCTATTTGTGCACGCGCTTTACTCAAAAGACGCGAAGTTTCTTGTCCTAAACGATGTAAACTGGATGGATTCGCAAATTGATCCATGAGTAGTTCATGATAACTATCCAGTATTTCTTTTCGTACGGGGGTCGTCGCCGCATGGTCTAAATACATCTTCTATCAGCCTCCATTACTTTTATATATGCCATAAAAAGGCGAGGCACTTTGCCTTCGCCTAAGTAAAATTCATTAAGAGCGCATTTTCTTTAAAGTTGCGTTAATTTCTTCATGAGATTTTATAAAGTCACCATCAAAGAAGAAACGTTCCGCACGAGTTAAAGATTTATCGTAATCAGGTGAATCTAAACGCTCCGCATTGGCTTCCATCATTGAGGTTTCAATGGTATCCACTAAACGAGATTGTTCTTTAATTTCGCTCACTAATTCTTGGAAAACCGTTTGGAAAGCACTGACTAAGCGATTGACTTCTTTTACTTTGATCGGTGGAACCATTAACGTGTTATAAATATTATTTAAATATTCATATGCTTGTTTAAAACGGTCTACTAAACGTTTTTCATAATTAGGAACTTCTAAATTACGTAACATCGCTTCGGCTTGTTTTAATTGAATAAAAGCGTCGCTTACTAAATTAAAGGCCGTATCTGAATCAGAACGTAAGGAATCCACATAATTCATGTATTCTTTAATATCTTCTTCCGCTTTCTTTAAGTTTTCCTCTAATTCTTTCATTTTTTGTAAAAGAACGGAATAAGGTTGTTTCGTCGAAGCATGAATGAAGGTATCTAATTGTCTTTTGGTAATACCTAGTTGGTTGATTTCATTTTGGATTTCATTCATTTTATCTACATAAGTATCTTCAATTTGATACACTTCTTTTACTTTTAATAACTTATGGCGAAGACTAATAAATTGTCTTTCCACTTGCGTTACACGTTCATAAATTAAATCACAATTGACTTCGAAATCATTTTTATCTTGTTTTTCTTTTAAGAATAACTCGTGGAATTCATCGATTTGTTGCATCATGCTCGCTAAGCGTTCTTTAACACCTTTCAATTCAAAATTTGTTAAGGAAATTTGAATGTCATATAAATCCGAATTCATTTGATTAATCGCTGTATTAATCTTTAAATGATGAATAGGAATATTCATTTCCTTCATTTCACCATATTCTTGTTGTAAGGTTTCAATCTTACTTGGAACAGTAACTTCTACTAAAGCACAAAGTGTAGGAAGTTCATTTAAAGCATAAGAAAGTTCATCTAACATTTTGCTAATGGTTGGTAATAAATGATTGGCATCTTCATAGTTTGCACTTTCCACCATTCTCTCATATTCATCAAATTGTCCTTCGATTCCAGTAAAAGTTCTAGTGAATGTATCTTCAATGGAAGTTAATTGCATTTGTTTTTCAATATAAGCCGAACGAATTGTACGGAATTTATCTTTTAAAGCCAAAGAAGCCGCACGACAATCTTCTTCTGGTTGTAATTTCGCGGTTAATTCATCATTTAAATCTTTCACTTGTCCTCTAAAGAGTTCAATAATCCGCATATTTTGTGATAAAGAGGATTGGAATTCTTTAAACTTCTTTTGAAGAATCAATTCTTCCATGGCCGAAATTGCATATTGAGCTTGCTTATCCGTCGATTGAAGAATCGTTTGGAAACGATTTTGATAATTTTCATGGATATCGACATAAAGTAAGTTTCTTTGCGATATGACTTCAAGTCTTTTTATATATTGGGCCACTTGACCAATCAAAAGAGCGTGTAAATAATCGTATTCTCTTTCTAATTCCGAAACCATTTTCCGTGCTTTATTTCGTGAAACAACAAAATGGTATAAAAGAAAAATGAGTACGCCTAGTACAATCATTCCTGCGGAAACTAAAATCCATAATTTAGGGCTCGTTAAACTAATTAATATCATCGCGAAAACACCTCTTTCTTTCCTAGTATATCATATTCAAGAAATTAAATAATTAATTTCTTAAAATAATTCAAAAATCATGAAGTAACTGCAAACTAAAAAAGTCGAGAATTATATACACTTAATTTTCAGTTTAACGCGAAATTTGATATAATAAATGAATTGAATTATCCTATTTTTGAAGATGATTTTTCATTCAATTCATGGGGGAATTTATCATGTACTATCAAGATGTTGAAAATTTAAGGAAGCAGAAAAAATATATTCTATATCTTTATAGCGCTCTAGACGAGCGTTTATCTGGCGATGAATTTGACATTTCTTTAACAATTACAAAATATTCTGTTTTTAGTAATAGAACCGGCAGAGATAAGGAAAAATTTGTAAATGGCATTTATAATGTAAATTATTATGAAAATGCAGAGTGTCCGTTTTACAAAATCGAAAGCATTTTAAAAAGATCAAATCAACCGCAATATTTAATTAAAAATTTTAGACGAATTATGCTTTTAAAACCGGATGGAAGTAATGATATCATTCAAAATATTGGCGCTGCAATGGCGTGCTTTGAAGAAGAAGCTATTATTAACGATATAATTGCTTGTCGAGGTGATCTCAGTAAATTATGGGAAGTTTTAAAGACGCTTTCATTAGAAGCAAATGCCGTTGCCCTTAATGGCGCCTTTTCTAGACTATTCGACACAATTTGTCGTGCTGGCAAAAGAAGCAAAGGCGATTTCCGACGTGTAAACTCCAAACTAGAAAAAATGATTATTGACATTTATAATAAAATTCTTTTTGGCGAACATCCAATTGTTATTGATGAAGATGTTTATCGAGATGCCCCAATTATTACGAGACTGAATCGCCATTTAAAAAAAGTATATAACAAAAGGAATCTTACAGATCAACAATTGATTGACGAAATCATTCAACCTTTTGCTGATATTTTATTCACCGATTTTAGCGTGATTGATGTTAATGAATTTGATATTTAATCTGCATTTAGTTTGTCACTTAGCATTCCCATATTAATATGCAGATTTTTTCCAATTTTTCTTGACTTATAAGAGAAAAATCGGTATATTATTAACTGCATGTAATGCAGCATGTACATATAGCTTGTCCGATGTTTGAAAACAAATTCGAGAAGTAGCCTTGCTGAAGTAGTGAAACTCATGATTCAAACATCCGAAGTTTAGGATGTGCACCTATTGCTTTATTTGCAAAAATAAAGAAAAGGAGGAAAAACAAATGTCTAGATACACTGGAGCCGATTGGAAACTTTCTCGTCGTTTAAACTTCTCTATTCTTGAGACCGGTAAGGAACTTGCAAAACGTCCTTATGGTCCAGGACAACATGGTAACGATCGTAAAAAGAAACCTTCCGAATATGGTCGTCAATTAATCGAAAAACAAAAACTTCGTTTAATGTATGGTGTGAATGAACGTCAATTCCGTCGTTTATTCTTAATGGCTAGTTCTTCTAAAGAAGTTACTGGTATTGCCTTCATGCGTATTCTTGAATCTCGTTTAGATAACTTAGTTTATCGTATGGGATTTGCTAGAACCCGTCGTGCAGCTCGCCAACTCGTCAACCATGGTCATATCTTAGTTAACGGTAAGAAAGTCGATATTCCAAGTTATTTATGCAAAGTGAACGATGTCATTAGTGTGAAAGAAACTTCCAAAGGATTAAAAGTCATTGCTGAAGCTCTTGACTCTATGGCCGCCACTGTAAAATACGTTTCTGTGAATAAGGAACAAAAATCTGGTGTTTATTTACGCGAACCTGAACGTAATGAATTACCAGCCGATATCCAAGAATCACAAATCGTCGAATTCTACAACCGCAAGTTATAGTCCAAACAAAGAAGTTGAATCTCTTATGGGATTTGGCTTCTTTTTTTCTTCTCTTCACTTGCGATTTCGTTTATAATAGTTTTGTTAAAAAGGAGTTGATTGTTTTATGGCAAAAAAAGAAAAAAAGAGTGACAATCATATTTTGATTCTCTTAGCCGGTTTATTTCTTATTTTGAAATTCTTATTTGAAGGTGGTATTCCTTCTCCATCTGGTGATTTATTAAATTTCATCGTTGGGTTATTTACTTTAATTGTTATCTTAGCGTTCTATGGATATTTCGTCTTTGGTGCGAAAGGATGCAATTCCACCATTCGCGCTTTAGCGCCATCGGTATTACTATTAATTCTATATGGTCATTATTCCATTAATTATGGTAACGCTAATGTCACAAAATATTTAGGTGCAATTGCGAATATGGCTTATTTATTAATTATCTTATGTGGTTTTGTTTATTTATTCACTAAACATAAGATTATTGGTACAGTATTCGCTTGGTCTAGCTTAGTTTACGCTGCTTTCTGTTTCTTAAGTTATATCGTTTTATTAATTATCAACTTAATTAACGGCGTAGAAGGTGCTTTCAATTTACAATCCTGCTTATCTACAATGCTTTTAGTTGGTTCTCTTGTCATTTTAGGTATTACCACTCGTAAAATTGCTGATCGTCAACAATTATAATGAGGAACCACATATGCGTAAGAACAAAATGATAAAAAACGAACCCGCTACGATTAATCTACATGTACGAGATGATAGTGATTTCCTTTCTCCTTATGCCGAAGAAGGTAAACCGATTATCTCTACAGAAATCGCTGATTTCTTAGAGAAAACCATTCGTGCTTATCATCCAAAGTGCCCAGTTATTCTCAATATTCATTCCACTTGTATTGATGACAATGAAAAAATACAATATCAAAAAGCAATTCGTAATTATTTCTCTTTAGAATTAGAAGATAACATCCGAGAAATGAAACGAATTTCAATTAAAGCCTTAATTTTCACTATTATCGGCGTGATTACTTTGGCATTTATGTTTGTTCTTGATCATATAGGTGTTAATTCTTTATGGATAGAAGTTATTGATATCTTTGCCTGGGTATTTTTATGGGAAGCAGTTGATTTATTCTTTATTGAACGTTCTCACTTGTTGGTTCGTGCAAAAAGACTACAGAACTTCATTCAAATGCAAATTAACTATTTATAAAAAGGAGAAAGTTATCTCCTTTTTTTATTACCATTAAAATTTCTCATCCATTTATCCATCTATCAATTCGCCCAATTATGCTACCAAATTGGGCGATTCATCTACTTCTTTGGCTGATAATAAATGGAGCATCCTTTTTATATGTGGTAGCATTAATTTTTAATTGACTTTATTCTAAACACCAAAAAAGGTGATATATCCTTTTTAGATACACCACCTTAGATTTGAAAGTTTGGCTCTTTAAAATCTAAGGTGGAGTAATTTTTAAGAGACTCCACCATAAATTTGATAGTTTTTATACTTCAGGTGAAAAGACCTCTTATAATTTAGGTGTTCAAATCTAACAAAGGAGGTCTTTTCATATGGATTTTAACACAATTCTTGTAAAATTTGGTCTTGAAAGTTCGAATTTTACTAATAAATTATTAGAAGTTACTAAAAATGGAGATGATTATTTTTATCATGTTGAGGAGGCATATAAAAAATCAATATGCCCTTATTGTAATCATCAATATTTATTCGTTCATGGGTATCGATGGGTAACAATTAAACTTGATTCCGACCTTAAAACAAAAGAAATATTAAAAATAAAAAGGATACGTTATAAATGCCCTAAATGTGATAGAACACATACCTTTAAGTTAAAAGGAATAGAAAGAAATAAATCAATGAGTGATTTTATTATTTCTTCAATACATAATGAATTTTTTGAAATCCAGTCTTTTACTACTATTGCAAAAAGATATGATATTTCTGTTCAAACTGTAATTAATATTTTTGATGAATATACGAAAAAAACACCTAGAAGAAATCTTCCTCAATATATGTGTATTGATGAAAAACACTTTGAAGGAGATACTGATGGAAAATACTGTGTTGTTCTTTCCGATTTCTTTTCTGGTGAAATTATTGATGTGTTAGAAAATAGACAAATGCCTTACTTAGATGAATACTTTAATCGTATTTCTTCTAAAGAAAGAGATAATGTTAAAGTCTTTATTTCTGATATGTATGATGGCTATTCTACAATTAAAAACAAGTATTTTCCTAAGGCTATGTTTGTTATTGATCTTTTTCATGTAATTAAATTATTAACTACAGCTATGAACAAGATAAGAATTAGAACTTATAATCAACACGCTCCAGAAGGCAGTATTGAAAGACATTTCATGAAAACAAACTGGAGATTCTTTTTAATGGATTTATATAAAATTCGTAAGAATGAATATTATAGTAGAAAGTTTGATCTTTACATAAGTTACGAAGATATTATTTCTCGTTGTTTAAGACTAAATCTTATCTTTTGGGATGGTTATTCTGTTCTTCAAGAAATGCTTCATTATGATAAATACGAAACATATTCTGAAGCTGAAAGATTTATCGATAGGATTATTTCTAAACTATATGTTTCTAATGATGAACTTTTGCACAAAGTTGGTGATTCATATAAAAAGTGGAAGGTGGGAATTATTAATGGATTAGCCAGGAATCAAACAGGTAGAAGATTTTCTAATGCAATAGCTGAAAACAACAATTCTCATATTCAAAGAGTTATCAATATTGCATATGGATATCGTAATTTTAAGAGATTTAGAGCTAGAATTATGCTTATCCTTTCTTATAAAAAAAGAAGGTGATGTACCTTTATTGGGTACACCACCTTAGATTTGATAGTTTTGTGGTTATTTCTTCTCGACTCCACCCTAGACCACCCTAGATTTTAAAGAGCCCTCATGAACTAGATCATGAGTCCAATCTTTTCTATAAAGTACCGGTTTTAATATTGCTATAAGTAGCGCTTGTTTTACAGCACCATAAGCCTACAGAACCTGAGGATAATCCACTTAATTGGCTAAGAGTTTGATTCTCGGTTACGCCACCAAATATGGCGGTGAAGCGAGTATCTCTTCTTTCAATACGAAGGACATCACCGGTTAATAAATGGGTTTCAATACCTGCAAAGCTCCAAAAATCGTGCCAGGATAAATCTTGACCACCGATTAAACCGGTCATACCGATACTCTTTAATTTGTTTTGTTCATTCCATTGTAAGTAAATAACAACGAAGTTAGAAGAATCGGTATAGAAAGCAACAAAACCAATGAATTTATCATCGCTTAATTGATAACCATCTTGTACGCTTTGAATTTTAGCTTCAAAGTAGTAGTTATCCGTTGCTGGAGCATCTTCAATTACAAATCCGGCCATCCAGTTTTGGTTCGTGTATTCAATGGAACCATCAGCTTTTACATCATAACTTACATCAAATAAAGCAGAAGTTAAGGACCATTTTTCTTCGACAATGGTATTTTCTTTATAGGCTTGAGTAAAGGAAGAGTAATTGACTGGATTAGCGCCAATATTCCAAACACCAATTTCTTTGGTATCTTCGCTCATGGTTGTGAGCTTTTTGGTTTCCGTTACGCTATTGAAGGAAATTGTTAAATTACGATCATGACGTTCGACATTGAAGGTTAAACCAGTTTCTAAGTCGATGGTCATATTAGCAAAGTTCCAGAAATCGTTCCAACCAATATCATGACCTTCATTCATACCGGTACAACCAACACTCTTGAGTTTACCATCACTTAAGAATTGTAAATAGCAAACAATATAGTTTTGATCGTCTAAGTAATATGGGATTAATCCCATAAAGGTGTTAGTTTTATCTGTGAAAGAAGCCGTTTGAATGGTAGCGCTGATACTATAATCATTACCTAATTCGGCTTTTCTAGTTACAAATCCAGCCATCCAGTTAGTTTTATTGGTTAATTGGACGTTTTGGGCATCTTTAGCGGTAAATGAAGTTTCAAATAGGGCAGCGGATTGATGCCATCCAAAGGTATCTGCGTAAGGATTTTCATCAATAGGGACATTTACAAATGAATTCAATGTTAATGTTTCATTTGCGTTATCTTTACGAACGTGAAGCGTATGGGTAGCTTGATTCACTTCTTGATAGTTCACATCATCATTTAAGATGAAGGAAACTTCATAATCTTTTTCTTTTAAAGAAAGAGTTAAAGAGTAATGGAAGCTATCTATAGCGGTTAACGCTAAGTTTTCTTCTTTTAAGCCATGAACATAGAGTTGAACGTGGCTAGGTAAAACGTCTTTTAGTTCAACGATGAAGGTATAGGCGACTTCTTGATCTTGAATTTCTGAATAAGTCTTTTCTTCTTTCGTTGGCGTATGAATTGTATCTAAATGGTTTTCTTTAATTAAGTTAACGAGTTCTTCACTTGCTTTTTTATGTTCTTCAAATAATGGGTGACCCGCATTACATTGGGTGAATTGATGACGATAGACTTCATTTTTTAATCCGGAAGCGGATAAACTGGTTTCAACTTCTTTTAAGAAGGAATCCACTCGTTGTTCCATCAAACCACTGACTAAGATAAAGGAAGTTTGTTCACCATAAGCTTTGGCTAAGTTATGAACAAATTTTACATATTCACTAATAAAGGTTTCTTTATTGAATACAGAAGCATTCCAGTGGTCATTCGTACCTAAGTTAATAATGACGATATCCGGCGTATAGTTATTTAAATTCCATTCGTACATTTGATCGTAGTTGACGTAACGATAACCGGTGTTCACTTGTAAAGAGTCATCAATATTACCAGCGGTATAAAGACCAATACCAGAACGGGCTTGTACATTGATTTCAGCATTTAATGCTTGGGCAGCATAAGTTGCATAGGTCTGTAAACCACTTTGATATTCACTACTTGTAGTATCGCTTAAAGCGCCTCTAAGGTTACCATAGCCGGCCGTAATACTATCACCATAAACTTCCATCTTTAATTTTTCTTCATGGTTAGCGCCTTTAAAGTAACCATCGGTACGTAAAGAGTGAAGGGTCATAGAAGTAGATAAAGCTTCGGTTCTTTTTAAAAGTTTAACGGTATGAATACCTTCTTTTAAACCTTCAACTAAAGTATATTCGCTTTCTTTACTACCATGAGTCAAAACTAAAACGTTTTTTGTGGTGTCTTCATCACCATCTACCATAATAGAAACACGGGTATAGCCATACCAAGATCCCCACCATGCATCTAAAGTAGCATATAATTTTGTTCCGTAGAAAGTAACTTCAAAACCACTTCCGACGTTATTCATTATAACTTTGCCGTTCTGATGGACGTTTCTTCCATAATAACGGACGTAATAGGAATCGCGTTCTAATGATGTAATTACATTGGATCTTTTATAGCTATCAAATTCTTTTTTAAGAACGATATCACCATAACTTACCGTTAAAGTGAAGGTGCCTTCTTTTAAAGCGGTAATCGTATTGTTTTCTAATTTAGCTACATCATTGGATAAACTCATTTTTGCATTCACTTGATGAGAAAGCTCGATGGTGAGGGAATCATTGACGTTAATATGATCTTCTTGATTGATAATTTTTAAATCAATCGCCTCAATAGAAAGCCGATGGTTCTTTTTAGAAGGGGTAGAAATATCTAAATAGCCTTTACCTTCTTTTAGTAAATTTACTTTTAAAGAAGTAGGACTTAGAATTGTGTATTGTAATAATTCGTAATCCGAAGGTTGAATGGTTAATGGTTCATTTTTATCATTTTTTAAATCAATGATGTAATCATGAGAAGGTAAACCAATTAAGGATTCTTTTTCTACTAGAGGAGAATTATCACCTTTTTGACAACTCGTGAAATAAAAGAAAGAGACGAGTAGAGATAGAACACATAATATTTTTTTCGTTTTCATCGTGAACTCCTTTTTATAATTCAATGGCTTTTTCTAAAATAGTATCAAAGAAGCGGATACCTTTTTCATTAAAGCGGATAGAGATTTCATCGTGCGTGTTTTTATGAAAATCGCCTTCAACACGCATAGTAAATTTATTATTTTCAATATATGAATGAATTAAAACTTCGCTTCCAAGAAGTTCAATAACATCAATCGTTACAGGAATAGCATTTTTGGCTCTAGAAATTAAAATATCATTGGGACGTACACCTAAAGTGATGGGAAGAGGAGAAGAGTAGTCGACTTCTTCCATTTTTTTGATGGTTTCTTTTAAATAAATGAAACGGGTATTTTTTTCTTCAATTAACGCTAATTCTTTTTCTAATTTAGCGATTTCTTTTTCAATTTTTGGTTGTTCGTCAATTGAACTGGTTGGATATTTTTCTTTTAAAGCATTAAGTTTAATAAGCATATTTTTACGAGCAGTAAATTCTCCTTCAATCATAGCGAATTCTTCTTTAAAACTAGCTAAATGCTTTTCATAGAATGCTTGTAGTTTTTCTTTAAGAGAAACTTTAATAGGAAGTTGATATTCGCCTAAAGAAAGAACGTTGTTTTCGTATGTACAAGAGAAGAAGTTCATAGCGGGAGAACCAATAAAGGAAGCAACAAATTTATTTGCTGGATGATAATAGATTTCTCGAGGTGTTCCAATTTGTTGAACATAACCATCTTTCATAACAACAATACGAGTAGCCATGGTCATGGCCTCGGTTTGGTCATGCGTAACATAAATCATCGTAGCGTTTAATCTTTCGTGAAGTTTAATGATTTCACTGCGCATCTGTACGCGTAATTTCGCATCTAAGTTACTTAAAGGCTCATCCATTAAGAATACTTTTGCATCGCGAACGATCGCTCTACCTAAAGCAACGCGTTGGCGTTGTCCACCCGAAAGCGCTTTTGGCTTACGGTCTAAATATTGTGTTAATTCAAGTATTTCTGCGGCGTTTCTGACACGTTTATCGATTTCTTCTTTGGATAACTTTCGATAGACTGTAACCATTTTCTTTTCTCCAGTTTTCGAATCTACTTTTTCGACTTCAAAGGGAAATTTACGCATTTTTAAAGAAAAGGCCATGTTATTATAGACCGTCATATGTGGATAAAGAGCATAACTTTGGAAAACCATAGCAATATCGCGGTCTTTTGGTAAATCATTATTAGAAAGATGACCATCAATATAGAGTTCACCACTGGTGATTTCTTCTAGACCTGCAATCATGCGTAGTGTCGTAGACTTTCCACATCCAGAAGGACCAACGAAGACAATAAATTCTTTGTCTTGAATTGTAAGATTGAAATCAAAGACAGCTTGCACGTTGTTCGGATAGATTTTGTTAATGTGTTTTAATTCTAAATTTGCCATATTGAATCTCCTTAAAAATGAAAGGTATGTTTGATCATCTCGCCCATACCTTTCATCATTTTTTAAATCATTATTTACTTACAACGATATCAGAATAAGTTGCGGTAGAGCCATTCATATAATAGCCTACTTTTGCTTGTGTTGTGAAGTCTCCACCTGTTGACGATAAATCAAGGGTATAACGATAATCACCAGCTGCATACCAATAACCAAGCGGAGTGTCATTGAAGTATGGAGTAAATGTTGCGCCAGTTTTAACGATTTTAAATGTAATTTCAGCGGATGGAGCAACTTTTTGGAAGATAGAACCATCGGTCCAAAAATCATGCCATAAAATATCTTTGCCATTAACAAATCCGGTAATTTGAAATTCACGCATATCTGTGTTTTTAAATCTGTCTTCCCATGTACACCATTGTCCGTAAACAACGATGTAGTTATTATCATCGACATACCATGGACAAATACCTTGATATACATCTCCAGTCATTGGGAAGTTGGCCGTTCCTTTAATGGTGGAAATGACAGTGTAGTCGCCTGATGCATTGGTGTCATCGGTTAGAATTAAGTTAGATAAATGGGAATTCATACTAGTTAAAGTAACTGATTTATCTTCATTGACAGTAAAGGTTGGTGCATCTGCGCCTGGTTTAAAGATGTTCCAAGTATGTACATTTTCTTGAACTTCAACGGCTTCATAAGTTAAATCAGTGAAGTTCACAGTATCATTACCAAAGGCATATAAACCATAGGTTGCAGTACCTGTAACACCCTCAATGTTAAATCCTTTAGAAATTAACTTTTCTCCATTAAAGAGGAAATCAATGTTTAAGTTCTTTCCAATGGTACGAACATTGAAAGCATAGGTTGATTCGTGGGATGTTGGTTTAGCAAGAGCGGCATAAGTAGCGTTATCGCCCCACATATCATTGAATCCCACATGGGTGCCATTAATATAACCTGTGATTTGGAATTCACGAATACCATTTGGACGTTCGTTATCACGCCAATCACAATAGGCAATAATGAAGTTGTCATTATTAACATACCATGGAATCATACCGATATGAGTTGGCATGGAGATAGGGTAATCTTGGGTACCTTGCGCTTTAACGGAAACATTATAGTTAGCGGTAGCGTCGGTATTCTTTTTAACAATAGCGTTACCTCTTTCGGTGGGGTTACCTTGAATGGTGACCATTGGTTCATTTTCAAACCAATAATAATTACCATCTAAAATTTCACCATCGGTTTTTAAACTAACGTGTTCCCAAGTTTCAGAAGTGTATTCATGTAAAGAAGTTTCTTCATAGGTTGGAAGCATAACGGTAATTTCTGCGGTTCCTAAGAAACCATCTTCAGCTGTACCAAATTGCGCCAATAAAGCGGTAGTTGCGGAAGTATCCGTTCCACAAACATATTTTAATTCGATTTTGTTTTCACCTGCGACTAAGGCTACTTTTTTACCATTAACGGTGATATTCCCTGCGACCGATGAATGTACCGTCCATTTTAATAAATAAGCTTGGCCATTAGTTAACTCACTATTTTTATAAAGGATTTGGAAACCAATCCAACTGGCTTCTCCTTTATTTTGAAAACTAAAGTCAAATGCATCAGCGTTTTTCTTAGCTTTGATGACATTAACTTCGTCTTCAACTTCATAATAAGAAAGTGTTTTTTCTTCTAAATCTGCTTCCGCACTACGAGGAATGTCAATCATGACTGGAGCAGTAGAAGAAGTGTCTGGAGTTGGCGCTGTCGTCGTTGGCGTAGGAGCCGTAGTAGTTGGCGTTGGCGCTGTAGTTGTCGGATTCGGCGTGGTGTCCGGTGTTGTGACGCTCGTCGTTGGGGCATTAGAAGAAGTGGGTTCACTTGGCTTTTTACCACAACTCGCGAGGGTTCCTAACAACATCAAAGTGGACAATGATAGGATGAATGTTGTTTTTTTCATTTTTTTCTCCTTTGAGACTAAATTGCATATTTTTGCATTTAGTCAGCTTATAACTCTATTTTATTGTTAACATAAAGCGCTTACAATGCAAAAGTAAACAATATGCATACGAAAAAGCACCATATGAAAAAAGGAGCAAAAGAAAAAATATCAGGATTTTCGACTTCGATAAAAGGACGGAGCGTGATGAAATGTTTTTTTAAAAACATGAGAAAAATAATTGTAATCATTAAAACGGGATTGATAGGCAATTTCATAAATTGGAAGGTCGGTTTCCTCTAATAACTTTTTTGCATACTCTAAGCGTAAGGAGGCAATATACTTTTGAATACCAGTATGAAAAGATTTTTGAAATAAAGCATAAAGTGAAGTCCTTGAAATTTTTAAAGCATCACAAATATCTTCAACGGTATTAATTGTTAAATAATTTTGATCAATATAAGTTAAAACTCGATCGAGCATACTTTCTTTTTTAACATCCAATAATTCGTTAGCGACAATATAGTTTGTACAAGCCTCTAAAATTTTGGTTATGGCAATTAATTTTTCATGCGGAAAGTATTGGACTTGCTTTAAATAATCTTCGTTAATTGAAGCACTTCCTTCATAATTTTGGATATGTTCAAGGGCATTTTGAAGCAAATCTTGATAGTTATCTTTATCGGTAATTTGACCTAACATGGCATAGCCGACAATTTTATTATGGAGAAGTAGTGGGACAGTAACTTCAACTAATCCAAAATGGCAATAATAAATATCCGTTTTCATCGTTTTAGAACATTGCATAAAATGGGCATGGTTACAGGCTTCACAGCGTTTTAAAAAAACTTCATCTTTTTGCATATGCCGACAAATCGGATGACCTTCTATAGGGTAGGCTAAGATTTCTTCATAGTCGTTATTAAACAAAACAAAGCGCATGGAAGTCACTTGGTAAAAAGACTTCATAAGGTCAATCATTTTTTCTTGATTTACAATTAATTCCATAAAAATTATCCAACTTTCAAGACGATTTTAACATACTTTGAATAAAAGTACATATTCAAAATTCGTTTTTTTTCGTTATCATAAAAAAGAAAGGTGTCGAGAAAATCTCGATAAGGTGAAAAAATGAACCGTATTTTTATCGATAAAAGCGCTACCATAGCCACGATTGAAAATGAAGTATTTGGTAGCTTTGTTGAACATTTAGGTAGATGTGTTTATAACGGCATCTATGAAAAAGATCATCCTTTAGCGGATGAAAGAGGCTTTAGAAAAGATGTTATGGACATCGTAAAAGAATTAGAAGTTCCTATTTTACGTTATCCTGGTGGTAACTTTATTTCTGGCTATGATTGGAAAGATACGATTGGACCAAAAAGAAGAGAAGTTATTGATTTAGCGTGGAGAGCTTTAGATCCAAATACCGTAGGAATTGATGAATTTGCTTATTTTGCTTCGAAAGTAAATTCCCAAGTTTTAATGGCAGTGAACTTAGGAACGGATACCATTAAAAGTGCCCAAGAAATCGTTGAATATTGTAATTTAAAAGATGCCGGATATTGGGCGAAATTAAGAAAAGAACACGGAAGAGAAGAACCCTATAATATCCGTTATTGGTGCTTGGGAAATGAAATGGACGGACCATGGCAGATTGGTACAAAAACGCCAGAAGAATATGGCCGAGTTGCCTTAGAGGCAGGTAAACTTATGAAGTGGGTAGACCCATCCATTCGTTTAGTGCTTTGTGGGTCATCTTCTCCCACCAATCCGACCTTTCCTGAATGGGACCGTAAAGTATTAGAGATTGCTTATTCCCAAGTTGATTATCTTTCTTTACATGCTTATTACACCTATCCAACTGATGACCATAATCCCAAAGAATTCTTTGCTTCTGCTTTAAATTTTGAACAATATATTCAAAGTGTAGAAGCGACCATTCAATATGTAAAAACATTATTAAGAACGAAAAAAGATATTTATTTAGCAATGGACGAATATAACATTTGGCATACTTTTGATGGCTCTAATCAAGTGAAAAAAGATTGGGAAATCGGTGCGCCTTTATTAGAAAACCACTATGATTTTGCTGACGCTATTGTCTTAGCTACCCTATTATCTACCTTAATGAATCATGCAAATTCCATTAAAATTGCTTGTATTGCGCAACTTGTCAATGTAATTGCGCCGATTTTAACAGAAAAAGGGGGAAGAGTATTAAAACAAACGATTTATTATCCGTTCCAAATGATTTCTAAATATTTTAGAGGAAAAACCGCTTTACATCTTTTTAAAGACATTGAATCTTATGATACGGTAACCTATGGAAAAGCGCCAAAGATCTATTCTACTTGTGCTTATGATGAAAAAGAAAATGCTTATGTGCTTTTATTAATTAACGTCAATGATACCGAAGAAGAAGTCGAATTATCATTGGATCATGAATGTCGACTTACTAAAGAAATTATTTACCAAAGTGACGATGTACATGTTCAAAATACCTTTGATAAACCATTCGAAATTGTACCATTAGAAAAGGACATTAAAAATGATGCAATTTTCATGAAAAAGGCATTAAAATTACGTAAAAATTCCATTGGTTTATTTATTATTAAATAAAATGTAAGCCCTTCGGGGCTTTTTTTGTTACTTTAATTTGTCTGATATTATATTTTTCTTCTGGTGCTTTTTTGCATACATATTGTTTAGTTTTGCATTGTATGCGCTTTCACATTTTATTTATAATAAAACTAGATTTCATAACAAAAAATGACGGAATGTTGGAGGTACAAAATTATGAAAAAGAGAATAAATAAAATTTTACCTATTTTATTAGTTTCGATGAGTTCACTTTTGGCCTCTTGTCAAGTAATGACAGGAGAGACAACTTCGGATATTAAAGTCCCTACAAGTGAACTTGAAAAAATTATGCAAAAATATGATGATTTAGGCTATGAGTATTCTTATGAGGGAGAACCCGTTACATTAACAATGTCCCATTGGGATTCAGCGGGCGCTAATGTGGAAAAGACGGTTGTTGAAGCGGTTCTACAAGGATTTAAAAAGAGATATCCAACGATTAATGTAAAATTGGAAATCGTCCAAAGCTATGAAACGGTTTATGGAAACTACATTGGTTCTGGGCAAGCACATGACGTGTTCTTAGTGCCTGATGGTTCTATTTCTGCTTGGGCGAGCAGTGGTAAATTGATGAATTTATCACCATATATTGCAGCCTCAACTTTAATTGATGAAGGTAAAATGTATTCTTCATGTTTAACGCGTTATCAATATAATCCACAAACGGGTCGTATGGGTTCAGGCAACCAATTAGCGTTACCCAAAGACGTTGGACCTTATGTTATGTACTATAACAAAGACTGGTTTAAGAAACAAAAAGTAGCGTTACCACCATCAGACCGCATTATGACGATGGACGAAGCAACTGAAATGTGGAAAGCCTTAACGAAGAAAAATGCGGAGGGTGTGATTACTGGTTATGGTGTAGCCGGTCTAGGTATTGAAGGTTTAGTGTGGTCAGCTGGCGGTGACTTCTTAAATGAAGACCGTACCGCTTTCCCAACCGATGAAAAGACGATTGCTGGTCTTAAAAAGGGCTATCAATATATGAAAGATTCCTATTTAAAAGACTTTACGCAACCACCAGCGACCTTTACTGGTACCGCGGATGCCTCTAGTTTATTCACTCAACAAAAAGTAGCAACTGTTATTTCTGGACGTTGGGATGTCACTTCTTTCCGTTCTTTATCTTTTGATTGGGATGTGGCTTATGTTCCTGCCTTTGAAGAGAATCCAACGAAAAATATGTATAGTGGATCTGTGGGCTATGCGGTCAATGCTAAATCTAAAAATACCGAAGCAGGTTGGAAATTAGTGGAATACATTGCTTCTAGAGAAGGACAAGAAATCTTAACTTCTACCGGTTTCCAAATCCCAGTTTATGAAGATTTAGCTTTAGAGGAAAGTTTAGTTGCTTCAGAGAAAGCAAAAGGACCAGAAAATTATGAAATTTTCGTGGAATCCGCCAAAATGCAAGGCTATGGCTTATGGCAATACCGCAGTAATACATTATGGAAAGTGAATGGCTATGATACACCTTCTGAATACTTATATTCAACCGATCCTGCTACGGAAATTACCGTTGATGAATTTATTGAACAGGCTCGTCAAAAAGTTACAGAAAACTTAAATTAAAAAAGGAAAATTTGAAGTATGGAAAGAGAAAAGAAAAAATCTTCTATGAATAAGAAGAAGCGCAATGAAAACATATGTGGTTGGTTATTTACAAGCCCCCTTCTTTTAGGTATCGCTTTATTTTTAATCTTTCCTCTTTTCTTTGCCATCTTTATCTCATTCACAGATTATTCCATGTATAAGGATTATTCCTTCTTTGATTTTAAATTCAATATGATTGGCTTTGATAATTATGTCAAAGCTTTTCATAATACCGATTTCATGCGTTCATTAGTAAACGCTTGTATTAACGCAATTGGGGTACCAGTGGGAATTTTATTAGCGATTTTCTTTACAAATTTATTAATCAAAAATCCTAAAGGTAGCTTATTCTTTAGAACTTTATTTTATTTACCCACCATTTGTGGCGCCGTCGTTATTACCTTTATTTGGCGCTGGATTTTTACCACGATTACTCGAAATCTTTTCAATAGTGGAGTGACCAACGTTAACTTATTAACCGATAAATATTTCATGATGTCCATGATTGTCATGGGGGTTTGGTCAGGTATAGGAACTTCCGTTTTATTATTATATTCCTCAATGAAAGGTGTCGATCGTTCTTTATATGAATCGGCTGAAATTGATGGAGCCAATGGTGCTCAACAACTCATCCACATTACGATTCCTCAAATTTCTCCCGTTGTTTTTTATATTCTATTAACGGGTATTGCGGGATCTTTTCAAGATTTTGCTCGTTTCCAAGTCATGGGGAATAATTCCCCTTCATGGTACAACATTATGCCGGTTTGGGAAATTTATAAACAAGTGACGAGTGGTGAAAATTTAGCCTATGGTTGTGCGTTAGGTATTATTTTAGGCTTCATTATTATTCTCATCAGCGCGATTCAGTTTATTGTCTCTCGTTTATGGGTGCATTATGAGTAGGAGATGAGCATATGAAAAAACAAAAAACCATTAATGGTGCCATTGTTGTACCGAAAAAAAGAAATTATGCTTATTGGATTTTTAAAGTCCTATCGTATTTATGCTTAATCGCCTTTGGTGTGATTATCATTATCCCCTTTTTAATGGCGATTATTACTTCTTTAACACCACAGAATTTCATTATGGAAAATGGCTTTAAGTGGAGTACAGGAGTGATTGATTTAGAATACTATATCAAGTTATTAACGACAAATGAATACGGAAATATTTATCAATGCTTCTTAAATACCATTCTTTATATTGCGCCTCCAATTATTGTTGGAACCTTCTGCAGTGCTTTATCGGCTTATGCCTTTGCGCGAATTAATTTTAAAGGGAAGAAAGTAGTGTTTTATCTTCTATTAAGTACAATGGTCATCCCTGGAATTATTACGACTTTCTCATCTTATTTGCTATTTGTCGATATCTATAAAGTCAATGATTGGTTCCCATTATTTCCGATTATCGTTCCTGGTATGTTTGGAGCGGTGGGGACAATGTTCTTCTTAAAACAATACTTTGAAACATTACCTAAAGACTTAGAAGAAGCAGCGGAAATGGATGGTATGTCTCGCTTTGGTATGTTTATCAAAGTCATTTTACCTTTATCCGTTCCAGCGATTATTACCCAATTACTTTTAGGATTTAATGGCGCTTATAACGATTATTTAGGACCATTACTTTATATCGGTGGTAAACCTTCTTTATTTACCATGCAACTTTATGTTAATGGACTTTCAACTTCAAGAAATGTCTCTTATCCTTTGTTGATGTCGGGTGCCTTATTAGCACTTCTACCTACATTAGTTTTATATCTTAGCGGTCAAAAATTCTTCGTGGAAGGAATTGTCATGACTGGAATTAAATAAAAGGAGGAAATTCGTTCATGAAAAAGTATTTATCTTTTCTTGCTTGTAGTGCTATGTTGTTATCGCTTGCGGCGTGTGGAAATACACCAGAAGAAAGTTCTTCAACGCCTACCACGAGTGAAACACCAGTCAATCCAACTTTAGATTTGCCCGATGCGCCCAAAGATGCCTTTGTTTCAATTGATGGGCAACAAGGATTACAATCAAAAAATTATCTTTTAGTTTTTGAAAAAGATGCGGAAAATCAAATTGCTTTAAAGGTCGAAAGAGTAAAAGACTATTCGGTCATCTTCCTTCAAGAGGAAATGGTCAATGTAAAAGTAAGAGGAAAAGGTACAGGTATTGGTATTGAAACTTATACTGAAAGAACCTATAAAGCCGCTTACACATCGATGGAAAAAACGAATTATGGTTATGATTTAATGGGCACCATTCAAACGAAACAAGGTTCTGAATTTGAAGTGCATGATGCTTATTATCTCGTTAACGAAGATGTCTTCAATATCTATCGTTATGTAAATGTAGTAAAAGCTAATGAAGAAGATGTTGGTTTTGCTTCGACGGTGAGTCTCGCTAACGCAGACGGCATAGATGACTATAGCCAATTTGAATATTTTATTCCTAGCATTCTATATAAAGACGGACAAAACGTCGTCTCGGGTGCGATTGCTTCAAATTTAGATTTAGACCGCGTCTACGTAAAAGAAACAAGAACCGGTTTACCTATGGTTATGGCGAGAAATAAAGAAAAGGGTTATAGTTTAGCTTTAACGCACGTCGAACCAGAAATCTCCGTAGGCAATAATGTGGGCGGTGGAAAATCTGGCGATGTGAATGATGAATTAAAATACGGGGCAGTGGGCTTATCCATGTTACCCGAAGTGAGTGTTGATTTCGTTTGGCCGTGTACTGAAGGACCCAATACTTATGATGCGGGCCAAGGACAATCAAGACGCTACCACGAAGTAAAAGAAGGAAATTCTCATGACTATAAAGTGGGTTTAATTCCTTTAGATGAAGAAAATTATATGGACGCAATGGTAGAATCTTATAAAAAAGCCTACTTAGTTTCCCATCCAAAAATTTATGATGTCAATATGGAAGATATTTATCAACAAAATATCGATTTATTTACTTCCGAATATAAAGAGTATAAGTATAATGATAAAGTTGTATCGGCTGGTTTCCCGTGGTCTATTGATTTACCAAATGGCGTAATCTCTCAAGGCTATTCCTTCCAAATGGGCTTCGTTGGACAACAATTACCAGCGGGTTATCAATTATATCGTTATGGTTTAGATCATCAAAACGATACCATAAAAACTCAAGGAAAGAATATTATTGATTTCTGGGCGTCTTCTTCCGTTCAATCCACTTATTTCCCAACGGTTTGGTGGGATCCAAATGTGAATGCAAGTGGTGGACAAAGAAGAAATTATCCTTCCTTCTTACGCTGTATGGTGGATGGTATGGAAGGTATGTTAGACGCTTATCGTATTGCTTCAGCTTATGGTGAAAATCAACAAAGATGGTATGATATGGTCTATAAATTTGGTACGAACTTAGTAGCGAAACAAAACGATGATGGTTCTTTCTATCGGGCTTATAAAACGAACGGAAATGTGGAAACGGATACGAGTAATAATACTTTCCAAGGAACCAGTAAGCTTAATACTCCAATTGCGGTACGTTTCTTGGCTAAAATGTATGAATTAACCAAAGAAGAAAAATTTAAAGATGCAGCCTTAAAAGCAGCTGAATTTGCTTATCAAAATCTTTATTTAGGTTTAGGTAAATATGTAGGAGGAACCCCCGATAATCCAAATACCGTTGATAAAGAAGCTTCAGTTTATGCTTTATATTGCTTTGATAGTGCTTATTTATTAAGCGGAGATAGCAAATATCTAAAAGCGGCAGAGCACGCTGCGATTTCGACGATGTCTTGGACGTATTGCTATGACTTTAAAGTTCCTTCACAAAACGAAGAGGATTCTAAAAAGAACCCCTTTGAAAATGGTGGAGTCATCGGTTTCTCCGTTATTGCAACGGGACATTCAGGCGCTGATAACTTTAGTGCTTATGCCTTCTATGAAATGTATAAAATCTATTTATTATTAAAAGATTCCTTCTATAAAGAAGCTGCTTTATTACTTCAAAACGATACCAAACTTTCTACCGATTATGATGGAAGAATGGGATATGCTTATAAAGCCATGATGCCAGAAGCCACCAACGTGGCGGATTTCTCCTTTAAATCTACCAATACTTGGTTACCTTGGTCAGGTGTTGCTAATATGGAACCGATTACGAATTTATATGAAACCTTTGGCAAAATGAATATTGAAGATGTAGGGGGTTCTTTAGATAGTCAACTCAATCTCTTATTAGCATATGGAAATGGTGGAAACCCCATCAAACGATAAAAAGAAAGGAAGAACAACATGAAAAGAGCAAAAGGTCTATTATTTTTAACCGCACTTTTAATGAGTGTAAGCCTATTTGAAAATACGAAAGTCAGTCATGCAGAAGCTACCTCTTTAGCGGTTTCTAATGCGACATGGGAACATGTAAAAACGGCTGGTGATAATCCATATACGTTAGAACAAGATACCATTACTTCAAGAGGGAATGATGCCATGCGCGCAAACTTTTATGTGAGCAATGACTATCATGCCATTGGGGAATATTCGATTTCTTGTAAAATTCAAGGTACCCAAGGCTTCCCAACGCCTAAAGAAGTACAAGCGGGTATCGTTCCTTGGTATGTCGATGATAATAACTACATCATTGCCTACATGGATTGGTCGGATAAAGAAAGAAATACCGAAATGCGGGAAATTCAAATTACCGGTAGAATTAACGGAAAAAACATGGTCGTTTGGAAAGATGGCGAATTTAAACAAGGTGAATGGAATGACATTTGGACCAATGGTACGACCATTGCCCCGAGTGAAGAAATTACTTTTAAAGTCAACCGTACTTTAGCTGATGATCGGGACGCTTATATTTATCGATGCTACATCAATGGGACAGAGATTGGATTCTATGCTTTTAGAGATAATATTCAATCCGCCTTTGAAACCGCAAAAATTGGTGTATATGGTTATGGTGATACCTTTACCTTTAATGATTTCACCTATACAAGTTTAAATAACACTACCGATTACTTATACTTAAAAGATGGCGTATCCATGCGCTATGAAAATGAAGAAGGCTGGACGAATGAGGGAAATAACTATCGTTTAGATGCGTTAAACGCAACGACACTTAACTATAACCAAGTCGTTTTAAGAAATCCCATCGGTGCAGAAAAATATGCTTTTAGCGCGAATGTGAATTTAGAAGAAACGAAAGATACCAGCACATTATCTGTCATTGCATGGCACTACGATGAATACAATTATTTACGCGCAAATATCCAAAAAAATAATAACGCGACATCCTTAACATTTGAAGGAAAAACCACCACATTAAATGGTGTACAAATGGTAGAGAATTCTATCTATGAAGAACATGAATTGACGACTGCTTTTGATAATATTACTTCCTTTAGTCTTACGAAACAAGGAACCACCTTTACGATCAAAATCAATGATAGTGAAAGTTATTCTTATACCAATGCAAGCTTATTAAAGAGTGCGTCTTATGGTATTGCTTTAAAAGGAGTGAAAGCTACCTTTAATGATTTAACCGTTAATGAAATTCCATATGTTCCATTTGATTGGTATAGCGATGACTTAGGAACGAGTAAAAAACATTTTATCTCCGCTAAAACGGATGAAAACCCTATTTCATATTCTTCAGGAACTTATCAATTTAACGAAAATGGTATTGATTTAGAAAATGGCGATAACCGTACCGCTTTCTACTATGAAAGTGGAAAAATCGATGAAGTGAAGATGAGTGTTACCTTCCAAAATGTCAAACAAGAAACCATTTATGGTATTTATGGTTGGTTTGAAGATAGCGATAACTATTTATTAGTGGAAGCTTCCGCTCAAGGCTTTACCATCACGAATCATTTCCAGGGCGAAATTCAATCGGAAACATATCCTTTACCTAGTGGAGCTTCATTTACCTCTGGTAGTAAAGAAATGTCAGTAGAAATTCAAAATGATAACGTTTTAGTTACTTGGTATGGTTTAAAAATAGTTAAAGCGGGACAATTCTATATTCAAGGACACGATAAAACGAAATCTCCTTATATTGGTGTGACAGTCCGTAAAACTCCAATTACTGTAAGTGGCATTAAAGTCACCGGCTTTAATTCTTATAATGATATCGTAAAAGGTGACTGGATTTTAAGAGGTGCTCATACCTATACATGGGACTATGATGAAGAAAATAATACATTAAAAGGTGATTTAATTGGTGGTACCGAATGGATGAGCACGATGGCCTTACAAAATAACGTTGAAGGAAAACGTGATTTCTATATGGCAAGCCAAGTACAAATTACCGATTCAACGGCTTCCGAATATAAAACAGGCTTTGTTCCTTATTATGTAGATAGTAATAACTATGTGTTCTGTTGGTTAAGCATGTGGTCAGGAGCCTCTCCGACAATCGTTATTACCGGACGTTTAAACGGCAAAGTTGTCGGTAGTGAATGGCGTGAAGCTCAAGTCAGTTATTCTTACTTTGATGCGATTAACTTAGTCGAAGTTCAAATTGAAAGAGATAGTGTAAAAGTTTATTTAAATAAATCTTTTAATCCAAACTTCCAAACCACGATTGATGGACTAAACTTACGTAATATTGAAAATTCTAAAGTTGGCTTTAACTTATATAACACATCTGCAACTTTCAGTGATATTCATTTAATGACGGAAACAAGAAACTTTAGAAATACAGAAAAACCAACGATTACTGAACAAGGAAAGAGAAAAGAAGAAGGAGAACTCAATACTCGTATTAGTTTACCTATCTACTTTGCTTCTAATAGTGCTGAGGATATCTTAGACGCTATTGTAAAAGTCACCGATCCTAATGGAAACGAAGTAGAATTAGTGAAAAATGGTTTTACTCCTACGATTGTAGGCAACTATCAAGTTCAAGTAACTTGTGTAGACAACTGGGGTAATGAAGCGGATCCAATTGAATATACAATTCTTGTAAAAGATCCAAATCAAAAGAGCAGTTCATCAGGATGTAAATCTTGTGCAAAATCTTCTACCGCAGTCTTTACGATGATGGCGTTAATTAGTGTAGTTTCCATCGTCATCTTTAAGAAAAAAGAATTCTAGTTTAACGAAAAGGAGAGTGTTATCACTCTTCTTTTTATATGTTTAAAAAATTTTATTCATAATGAACTGAATTCCCTACATGATTAGGTAGTTGACTATGAAAAAAAATATAATAATATGAAATTGTAGATTTATGATTTTTAATAGTTGCACAATAGTTTGATGTTAGATTATTTGTTACTTTTTAGTCTATAATTTTATGAATTTCTTATGAATATTGAAGGGGAAAATTATGAGTAAGAAAAAATTATTGCTATTTTCAAGTTTATTTTTAGTCGTAAATTTAGTTACATTTTTTTGCTTTTTTCCAACTTTACAAATCTATGGATATGAGCATCAAATTCTTACAAGTACGAATCCTGAATTATATGTAACAATTACCGAAAACACTATGTTTAATGTCTTAAAAAATGATTATTATAGTAGTACATTAAAATCCGCTTATATCATTTCATTTGTTTTACAAATCATCAGTGTTATATCTTCAATGATCATGCTACTTTTGTTTGTCTTTCCTAAAAAGATTTATCATTGCTTTTTCCTTGTTCCAAGTATCGTTTGGTCTGTATTCCTTATCGTTTTATTTAAAGATAGTGTAGCTTTACTCATTGTTGCTATTTTGTTCTTTATTATATCTCTTACTTATTTTGTCTATTTATTCATGAAAGAAAATCGTAAAAAGAAAGAAGTAAAAAGCATCTAATATTTGCTAATATAAAGCTTGCAATTTGATGAATAAGAATAAAAAAGTTCACCTCCATCGAAGTGAACTTTTGTTTTTTTATTATCTTTTTTAATTAGTCGTTGAAGACGTAGAATTCCATTGGATAAGTTAAGTATTGGATTTCTTCTAATTGATCGCAGGTAACATATCCAGCTGGCGCTTTAATTAAGGATGGGATACGGTTAACAATCGTGGCACATGTATGTTCAACAGTGGCTGGCTTCACAACATGATATTCTACGTTTGGTTCACCAGTGATTTCCCAATCGCACATATCGCCATCATCTTTACCATAGACTTTACCGATGGTTTCTTCTTCCACTTCAATACCTTGTAAGGTTTGGGCAGTAACAACGGCAGACATACCAATACAACGTCCGGCTTTGATTTCTTTACCTAAAGTATCGGAATAAATATCTTTATCAATGATATAAGGAACGTGTTTTTGGGTAATGGAAGTAATGGTTAAGTGAAGTTTATTACAAATGGCTTCTACAGAGTTCCAAGCATAAGAAGGTTCAAATTCGGTTGGGTGAGCAATCTTTTCTTCAAATTCTTCTTTGGTTAAATCACAACCATGAGCATTGGCTAAGGCCATACCATATTCATCAACATTATAAGAATAGGCACCTTTAATTTTGGTAATCTTGTGGCAACCAGCAGCCGCTAAACCGACCATGTTGATCCAGAAGATATCTTGCATACCCGCACCGGTAATTGTGCAGCCTGTTTCTTTGGCTAAACGATCTAAACGATTGACTAAACCAGCAGCGGTCGTATTTGGATAAATAGCTTCTTCACAGGTTGTGATAACATTAATACCTCTACGTACACATTTTTCCACCATTGGATAAATGTCTTTAATAAAGGAGAAAAGAGTAACAATAGCGACATCAGCGTCACATTCGTCTAATACTTTATCGGCATTATCAGAGATGATGACACCTGTCTTTACACCTAATTCTGCAAAATCACCAACATCCATACCTACGACTTTTGGATTCACGTCAATCGCACCGACGATTTCAGCACCGTGCTCGTAAGCATAACGTAAGGTATACTTACTCATCTTTCCGCATCCGTATTGAACAATTTTAATCTTTCTCATTTTATAATCCTCCTAAATTTGTTCTTCACCCTTATTATAAAGTCTCATGTAACAAGAGAGTCAATAAAAAAATTTAACGAAATTTAACAGGCACTTGTAAACGCATAAACATGCTTCTTTGATTGGTATCAAATACATTGAATTCCGTTAAGACTTCACATATATAATCTCCACAAATCTCATAATTATTCTCTTTACAAAAATATAATAATTTTTTAATGGAAGGAAGTTCACTATCATAATCATTTGCGTAGATACAAGCATACATTCCACTATCGACAATATCGACGTCATTACGGCTTTTATAGGATTGAGATTGCACAAAAACAAAGATGTTATCAGGCACTAAACGCATCGTAGAAATGTTTTCATAACTAATCGAAGTTCCAACATTATACGTATGAATATAAGAGAAACCATTTTCTACTAAACGAGAGCGTAAATCCGCTAAAGACTTTTCGTAATCGAGGATATTTCCTAAATAAAAGTTTTCAGAGCACTTCATTTTCCATATATATCTTCGATCCATGTATTGAAGAATTGGCACACCAGGTGTGGGCGCAGTGCGATAATGTTCAATGGAAGAAATAGAACGCTCAATCGCGTCATGCTTTAATTTTAAATCATTCATTTCTTGATGGATTTGTTCGTTTTTTTTCGCGAGAATACTTTCAATAATTTCAATATCTTGGGATTCTAATACTTTTTGAATTTCTTGTAAACTCATACCTAATTCTTTCATATACGCAATCATATCAAGACGAGCATTCTGTTGCACGTCATAATAACGATATTTGGTTTCTTCATCCACGTATTTGGGTTTTAATAAACCGAGTTGATCGTAAAGTCTTAAAGTAGCAATTGTAGTATGGTTCATTTCCGCCATTATGCCGATAGGAATGAGGGTATCTTTCATAACTTTACCTCCAAAAACTCTCATCTACATATAGAGTTTATCATTTTTTTAACAATAAAAAAAGAAGAACGTAATGAAGTTCTTCTATAAAGTTTCCGCTAAAGTTCCATCTTCTCTAAAGATAAAACCATTTTGTAAGTGGAATTTAAAATATAAAGGTTGTTTATCAATTGTATCTTCATCTTCTAAAGTTAATGGAATTAAAATTTGATGGGTAGAAGAATAACCTTCTAATATTAAACGACCTTTTTGATCTAAATATGTTTTTTTCATCATAAGAGAAATGCCATCATTATTATCTACATAAAAATTCGTTAAGGGTAAACATAAATAATAAGTATCATTAGGTAAAGTAGAATCTCCAATTTCTTGCTCTTGATAAAACATCTTATGGTTCATGACTTTTATTGATAATTGATTATAATGCTCATTAAAATAATGAAGAACATCGATGTGCGTAGGATGATGAT
Organism: Coprobacillus sp. CAG:826; assembly: GCA_000437235.1. Classification (GTDB taxonomy): domain Bacteria; phylum Bacillota_I; class Bacilli_A; order RFN20; family CAG-826; genus CAG-826. The sequence goes on from FR897046.1 coordinate 135,610, forward strand.
TCATTTCTTTTAAGGTATTAAAAAAGAGAACTTTTCCTTCTTTTAAAATCAGTACTTTCGTGGTAAAAGAAGGTACGTTTTCTTCATCATGACTCACATAAATCATCGGTGCATGATTTTCTTCTCTCACTTTTTTAATATACCGTAAGACTTTTTTTCTTGAAAGGGTGTCAAGTCCACTCATCGCTTCATCCAATAAATAAATATCTTCATTAACGAGAAATACCTTAGCTAAAGCCACTTTTTCTTGTTCACCTAATGATAAATATTTGGGCTTAATATTCATAAAAGGGAGAAGATGAAAAGTCTTCATTAATTTTTTTATGAGATTATCTTTTTCTACAAAAGAAAGTTTCATATGCTTAATGCCAAGCATTAAATTTTCATAAACCGTAAGATGAGGATAAAGTTTGGGTTCTTGAAACACATAACCGATTTTTCTTTTATAAGCGGGAACAGCGTTTTGTAGTTCATTATGAATGAATACATTTCCTTCATCTTGAATAAGTAATCCTGCAATTACTTTTAAAAGGGTAGTTTTTCCACTTCCAGAAGCGCCAAATACGCAGAGAAAGTCATCTTCAGTTAAAGAAAAAGAAATGTGATCTAGCGTTTTTTCTTCTTCTTGATAGGAAAATGAGATATCTTCTAATAATAAATTAATCATCGTCTTCTTCCTCCTTGTCATCCTCTTCTAATTGATATAAACCTTTACGATAGATAGAAGGAAACTGCGTTTCATTAATTACTTTATCAAAGTAGGATTCGGTGAATAAAGAAGTCGCTAAAACCATATGACCAAAGCCAATGATTGTATAAACTAAAATCGTAATGGCGCTTAATATTGTATTGGAGAAAAAAGATACGATTAAAAGTGGGCCCATCGTACCTAAGAAAACTAAGAATGTCTTAGGTAAAGCATAAAATGTAAATAAAAAAGCATTTTTTATCGTACGGAAAACGGAATTTGTATAGATGGGGATTTGCCCATAAGCAAAAATTACATTACATAATAATAAAATTAAGAAAATAACCACTACAAGAGTAGAGGGTAAATAGTATTTGAAATTTAAAATAGAGATATAATCTCTTGTAAATAAAATAAGATAAAAAACAATGCTATAAAAAAGCGTAACACCTAAAAATTTTTTCACATTTTCTTTTATTCCTAAAAAGAAAGTTTTTGAAAATATATAGCCTTCTTGAAACGAGTATTTTTTGATTAAAGTATAGGCTCCCGATAAACCAATAGAAAAGATTAATAAAGAAGGAATATAAAGTAAAGAAAGATAAATATCTAAAGAGAAATATTGATAAAGAACTTTCGCTTGATTACTTTCATTCATTCCTTTTAAAACCGAATCTAAAAAGAGACCCTTTAACACAAGTGTGACAAATAAAGGGATGGCAAATAACGTTAATAAAAAAGAAAGTTTCATCAAAAAAGTGAAGTGGGTTTTATAAGTAAACTTAAAGACATCCCACCTAGAATTCAAATTAAAGATGCTGAAACTTTCTTTTCTTTTCATAGATTTATTTTCCTTCGATGGCTTTTTTCATTTCCTCTATCGGTGCTTTTTCTTGACGGTCAAAGTCATAAAGACCGTTGATTTCTTGATAAACATCCGTGATTTGCGTAATGCAGAAACCGTTGACTTCGGGGATATTTTGCACTACTTTGCTTAAATCATGAATGCGGCGAATAAATTGTTTTTGATTAACGACTTTATCGCCATAGCCCCAACCTTTATCTTCTTTGTTTTCAAAGCCGATACCCATAAATTCATCGATGAGAATCGGTTGTCCTTTATAGGAATGATTGCCTACAAAGGGGCGACGTAAGTTAGAGTAATTGGTACGATTTTCTTTATTTAAAACGCCGAGAATATTTTGATAGAATTTTTCTAATTCTTCTGGATTCTGCTCATAGTTATGGAAAGAAATAATATCGCTACAGGTATGTTCCCAACCATCGTTAGCGATTACTGGACGCATCTTATCATACGATTTGGTAAGGTGATATAAAGCTTCGGTAAAGGAAGCTTCATTCGCATTAGAGGTCAAACGATTAACTCCCCAAGATTCATTAATGGGTACCCAGCCGATAATTGAAGGATGATTGTAGTTTTGCTTTATAGCTTCCATCCATTCTTTCGACACATTTTCAATCGTAGCGTCTTTAAATTCATAAGCAGAAGGCATTTCTAAAAATACCATCATACCCATGATATCACAATAATAGTAGAAACGTTCATCCTCAATTTTTTGATGGACGCGAATACCATTAAAACCAAGTTGACGAATGAGTTCAATTTCATGAATCATCTGTTCTTCATTTTCATAGGTTAAGCCCGAATTTCTAAAATAACCTTGTTCAAGAACCATCTTTAAATAGACAGGATTAAGATTCAACATTAATAAAGAACCATCGGTTTTAAAAATACGGAAACCGGCATAAGAAGAGACGTGATCAATAACGCATTGGTTTTCATCTAAGAGTTCATATTCAATATCGTATAAATGTGGCCAATTAGAGGACCACCAATGAATTTTAAAGCCTTCCATGTCGTTCGTGGCATCCATACTAAAAGTATGATGATTCCGCGTGAGCAACATGGTTTGTTGTCCTACCATATGACCATGAATCGAAAGGGTAGTTCTTAAAGAATAGCCTTTTTTAAAATTCGCAATATCGTATTCAAAAAAGAAATGATAAGTATCTTCAACTGGCGTAACTTTTACGCGTTCTAAGTGGGTATAATTGACTTTCTCGGCCCAAACCGTTTTCCAAATACCGGTGGTAGGGGTATACCAACATCCAAAAGGATGATCTAACCAGGGTTATTTTCTTAAATATTCTTCCCATTCGTTATAATTTGAAATATTCTTGGTATGAACATAGCTGAGTGCTTCTTGAATTTGATTAATTTTTTCTTGATCCGTTTCATTATTTTGAATTACTTCACTTATGGCGTTTTCAATTAGATTAATACAATTTGCTTCCCAACCATTAGGGTTACGAAGTCTCATGTAATTCAAATACTCAGCTTCTAATGCGTAAGCCGTATTATCGCTATGATAAAGATAATATAAAGAAGAGGAAACAATTTCTTGATAGAACTTTTGATAATGCTCTTCCATTTCTTTTTGGAATAAAAGCGCTGTTTCTAAAGAACTAAAGGTAGAAGAATCCTTCTCTTTTATACGTTTTATAGAGGAATCAACATACTCCATAAATTTGTTAACTAATGCTTCATAAACTTGTTGACTATAGTTTTTAAAATCGGTTAAATCGAGTTGCGATAACGATTCATCTAAACATTGATTGATTTTATCTTGAATCAAACAAAGAGTTTTATAATTTTCATATAACTCTGTTTCTGTAGCGGTTTCTAAATCTAAAGTTACATAGTTCTTTAGATCTTGTTCAATTTCTTGTACTTTAGTAACTTCACTTTCACTTCTTTTTTTCGTGTATTGTTCCCATTCAGAAGAATAGCTTTCTTTTATATAATTCTTTTGCGCTTTGGTAAAGGAATTTACTTTTTGAACAACAGTTTCAATACCTAAAGAAGAAAAATCTTTCATAAAGTCTTCTACTTCTTGTTTTTGGTTATTATATCGTTTTAATAGGTTTTCTAACGTACTTTCATTATAGAAGAATCCTTGAACTTCACCATTATAAACAAGATTTTTCACCTTCTCCGAAAGTGATTTATATTCATTATTTACTTTGACTAATTGCTGATAATAACCATCATTCAGAGCAAAATCCGTGTTCAAATCATCGATTTTTTTACGCATACGTTGGGCTCTTTTTTCTAAATCTATCTCTTCTTCTATATCAAAAGAGAAATCTTCTTCTGTTTCATTTGTTTTTAATAAGGAAATATGAACGGAGCAAACTAATGGATAATCTTTTTCTTTATCATAAACTTCGCCTTCTAAAACATCTTTTTTCCATATTTTTAATGCGCTTGCTTGCTCTTTATTTTTAGATACAAATAATTCCATATGATCTAAAGGTTTATAAAGTTCAAATAACGAGTCGACTACATACCCCATTTCATTTCCCAACTTGTGATATGTAAGATTAGAAAGTGATTCATGAAATAAACTTTCGACAATTGAATCAATGAAAGCATTTGGTAAATATATACTTATTCCTTCATCTGTTTTTGAAAAATTAATGAAGGATAGTAGTTGTTTTAAAATTGATAAAGAAAGTTGATTGCCATCTTTTTCTTCATTCATTGTAGTAGTTAATACATTGATTTCTTTAAAATAATGAAGTTCTGCATCCTTATACATCAATATATAAAGGCTTCCTTCTAAATATAAAATTCGTCCTCGATTCACATCTTTTAAACTTTTTAATTCCTCAGGTGCTTGCTCTAGAAGCGCTAAATTATTGATTAAATTGGTAATAGAAGAAGATAAATCAAAATCAAACGATACCTTCAACATATCTTCTACGCTATTTTCAAGTGTGTTAAGTCCAATATAGATATTTCCTTTTATTGCTTCACTTTCTTGTTGATTCGTTTCATTATTTTTAGATAAGGCATCTAAAGAAAGTTGAACTTGATAACTTCTTTCTAACTTAGAAACATATGTATCTAAATCATCAGGTGTTACATATTTTTGGTTACTTACTTTAAAATCAATACCATAGGATATATCGTTAGAAGCAAGTTGTAAACGAATTGTCTCAATATTGTTAGAAGGCATGGTGATTAATACTTCTAATGATGGACTTGATAAAGATATACCTAATAAATGGGCGATTGAAACAATATTTTCATTTAAACCTGCTAATAAATCATCTTTTAAAATAATGCGATAGGTATCCTCTAAGCCTTCAACTTTATTAATTTCTAAACTATCATAAGAAGTACTTAATACGCTAAGAGACGAGATAACACCCATGATTGCTTGTGCATTTATCGCTATTTTATGATTCTTCCAGTTCATATAAAGAACCGAATCTTTATAAATAATAGACGTGTTTTCTTCATTAATTTTTACATCTACTCTTCCTTCAAAAGCGGAATAAGGATCACTCATAAAACCAAACGTATCGACTTTAAAATGAACATTGACTGTTCCTTTTATAGAATTTCCATTCGGAATAGTTCCCTCTAAAAGAACACCATTTTTTAAATCTAATTTCATCAAAGCCATCATTATTTTTTGATAGTATGCCTTTTGATTCTTATTTAAAATATCACGCGGTGTTTCATAGCAAGTGGCTTCTAATCGTGCCTCATTAGGAATCGCTATTTTTTCTTCATAACGAGAAAAAGTTGCCGTTTCAGTTTCTAAGCATTTCATTTGAGAATAGGAGCCAATATTCGCGTAGTATTCCGCTTTTACTTGATAAGAAATCGGTGTTAAATCACTTTTCATACGTAAAGTAAAAGATATTGGTTCTATATAATTGGGTGCATTCTGATATTCTTTTAATTTTAATTTTTGTTGATTTTCTAAATTTGCTGCACTTTCATTTAATTCCATGATAAAAGAATAAGAGCCATCACTCTCTTGCTTCTTTTCAATAGACTTGATTGTATTTTGATTTAAAACATAATTAGAAAGTACTTTACTTGGTAATAAGCCATAATAGGAAGCATAATCTGAAGCTAAAACGCAATAGTACTCGTTATTTTCTTGAACTGCGATCCGTTGATTCTTTTCATAAGCAATATGATGATAAGAAAATAAGGAATTATCACTATATAATTCTTGATAATACGCTGCATCATTTTTTATTTCTAAACTAGTACTAGAAGTCGTATAGGTTACCATGTTTTTCGTTAAAATCGTGGTAGTGACCGTATTTTTTTGGTAAGAAGAAAGATTTTCGGTTTTACCTAAAGATGCAAAAACCGCTGTTAAAGAATCTAACTTATCAATATTTACTTTACTTAAATGAAGGATTGTATCTTGATTTGACTTTGCATCTGGAATTTTTGTTTCCGTTTCATTCGCGCATGAAAAAAGTAAACTAGATAATAAAAAAGGTAAGACACTTACATTTATCCATCTTTTTTTCATAAGAATTCACATCCTTTTTCCACTAACATCATAGCATAAACTAGCTAAAAATAGAAATGTTAAGCAAATAAAAGGAAAGAATTTTATGCCTTTAAATCAAAGAACTTGTTCTTCTAAAATTCATATTCTGAATTAATTTCAATTTTCCATTTGATATTAAATTGTAGTTGAATTTGACTTAAATCGTAATAAGGTTTTAATTGTTGAATGAGTGATTTCTTTAATTCTTTTTCTATTACATCATCATAGCTTCTATATTGAATTTCTTGATATAACGATGCAATGATTTCATCTCTATCTTGTAAAGATTCTGGCGCTTCTATATAAGCGGTAGCCACTCCATCAAAGCATAATGTATTTTCTAAATTCATTGTTTGCGCAACATTTAATTTAAAATAAGAATATTGACCATGATAATGGATTTTATATACACAAGAACCGCCTTTATAATAATCATAATACCCTTGATAACCAACATAATTTTCAACGTAGGCAACAATATAGTTAATTACATTTTCAAATGAATTATCTTTTTGGACAAGGTGAAATAGTTCTTTAATTTTTCTATCATGATGGTCTAAATCCTGAACAAATATATACTTTATTTTGTTTATAATCTCTTTTTTTGATAAAGAAGAGTTTTCTATCAAGCCCATTGCATAAGCAAAATCGGTTGGATGAACTCGAATAGCGCCATCCTCATATAAGAGTTGGTTGGCATTCAAAAAGTATAATGCGACCAAGCAAGCGATTTCTTCATTGCCTTCGATAAACGGCTTTTCTTTCAATATGTAATAGAAATATTTACTTGCTTCTTCTTCATAGGTAAGTTCATCTTGTTCTTCATCTTCTGTTTCATTGAGATAAAAAATGTATTCTAAAGCATTTTCTTCTTTTTCCTTACCAAAATCTTCATGAAGATGATATTTATTCTTTACGCGGTTAATTAACATTTTTAATGTCAACGTATCGGGTGAATTCCAAATATAAATAGGATGTAAATCATCTTCCTCTTCACTTTGAGTCTTTTTTATTGTCGTCATGAATTCTTCATAAGAATCCAATATATGAATAAAAGGATCTAAAACAAAAATACTTTCAATTTCTTCAAGATAAAGAGAATTGATTTCATTTAATCTATCATTTTTCTTTAAGAATAAATAAAAATCTTTCACAAATTCTTTATCTAACTCTAAGCCCATCAAAAGAAGATAAGTTATACTTATATTTATACTTCCATCCTCTTTATAAAAAAAATCAGAAGTATTTTGGATACCTCTTTTTTCTTGTACATTATATAAAAGATTTTCTAATTCGTTATCGTTTACATCAAAGAGTGCTTTTACCTCTTTATCGCATGCAAAAAAATGTTGATTTTTGTTTAAAAAAGTAAGCGTAACATTTTGATAAGCATAAATTAGATCTTTCATTTATTTAACCTCATTATTTACATATTAAGACTGCTTTACTGGCTCTTTTTTCTTTTCTTTTTTGCGTTTCTTTTGTTTTAATTCTTGTAGATATTCTTCATCTTTTTTACGAAGGATTTCCACTTCTTCACGTACACGATCTTCTACCATTTTAGCAATTTCAAAAGTCTTCATGCCTTGATATTCTTCATAATAAATTGGTTTTAAAAAATGCACTTGAACGGGATATTTCTTTAACCGATATTTTTTGGATAGCACTCTAAAGCCACCATAAATCGCAATTGGAACGATAGGGCGATGAGAATCCACAGCGATTTTAAAAGTACCCGGTTTAAAATCATTCATTTCAAAATTTGGATTTCTTGTACGATGACCTTCAGCAAAGATAACCCAAGAAGTTTGTCCTTCTTTTAAGGATTGAATTACTGAACGAATGACTTTTAATTCTTGACGTAAATTATCTCTTTCTAAAAAATAGCTATCTAATAAATTCATAGCGTCCCGAACAGGCCCCACTTTTTCCGCTTCTTTTTTAGCGATAAAGGCCATAGGAGACGAAATATAAGGAAAAAGTAAAAGAGGGTCAACCATAGATTGATGATTGGGAATCATAATCATCGGTGTATCGGTAGGAATATTTTCTAACCCTTCGACATGGAAATCCATATGAAGGCCTTTATTTACGCGTAAAATCACCTTAGATAACGCTTGGTAGCGTTCTTCTAACGTGTGTTTGTCTTTATGTTTGGACCAACGATGAATCCAAATGAGATTTCGCATTAAATAACCGCCGAGACGGAAGAAAATTCCTAAATATTTCATATTCCCTTTTTTCCTCTTCCTCATTATATCACATTTTATATCATTGCATAGACCCTACTTCGCTACAACCACTACAGTAAGTCCGTTAATCATTAAAGACTGTGAATACAATTCATCTTTTAATATACCTGCTTCATTAAATAATACGCGGTAATACTCTTTTAAATCATAATAAATCGTTCGTAAACTTGGATTAATAAAAACTTTAAAACTTACAAAGGGGTGAATCTTTTCTTGGTCGATAAAATCGATTAAAAGTCCCCCATTATCTAAATTTTCAAAGCGGAATAATCCTTTTAAATCTTCTTTTTTATCGTAACGGAAGAAAGGATACATTTTACGGAAACGTATCACATCATTCATACATTTGGCCATCCATTTTCTTTCTTCCATTTTGCGATAATCCATTTGATTATGTAAATCACCAGAACGATAAGAATTATGGTCACGGTATTTGGTTAAGCCAATTTCTTGCCCCATATGAATAAAAGGAATGCCATAAGAAAGAAGTAGGACTTCGTTAATTAACACCACTCTTCTTAAGCGTTGTTCATGGGTTTCGTTATAACAAGCGACCATGATTTTATCATATAGTGTAGCGTTATCATGACATTCCACATAATTAACGCTTTGGCCCATATGAGAAAATAAAGGTGGATAACAATAATCAACCGCTGCGCCCATATAAGCAAATTTAAAACCCTCAATATAGTTTTCTTGGCCTAATAAATACCCTTTCACCATTTCATCATCTTGACTAGTTTTTCCTTTCGCGATATCGCGATATGCATCATTAAAGAAAGCAAAAGGTAAAAGTTTAGAAGCATTGCCCATCATCGTTTTTTTATCATCGGGTAAAAAGGTCGGCATATTCCAGCCTTCACCATAAATCATAAAATCTTTTCGTAATTCACGGCATGATTTTTCAATTTCTTTCATCGTATCGATATCAATAATCCCCATTAAATCGAAACGGAAACCATCAATTCCATATTCTTTCATCCAATATAAGCAAGAATCAACGATAAAAGAACGAACCATCGGACGTTCGGTGTTTAAATCATTTCCGCAGAAAGAGCCATTTGAAAGATGTCCACAATGATCTTTTCTAAAATAATAACCTGGACATAAAATTTCAAAAGGCGTCGTTTCATATTGATACATATGATTATAGACCACATCCATATTCACACGGATTCCATTTTGATGAAAGCCTTGTATCATTTTTTTACAGTCGATAATTCTAGAATAAGGATCTTCGACGTGACTAGCAAAACTTCCTTCGGGAACGTTATATTGCATGGGGTCATATCCCCAATTATATAACTCGTCTGGATGAAGTTCATCTACTGTAGCGTAATCAAAAATCGGTAGTAGTTGAACATGGGTAATTCCTAATTTTACTAAATGATCTAAGCCCACTAAAGCACCATTTTTACTACGTCTTCCTTTTTCCACCGCTCCTAAGAACTTACCTTTATGCTCGACATCGGTATCCGGAAAAATGGTAAAATCACGGACATGCATTTCATAAATCACCGCATCACAATAAGAATTCATTGGCGGTAAATTTTCTAAATCAAAAGGCATTCTTGTTTTTTCTAAATCAATAACAACGGATTTTGTTCCATTAGGGGTAGAAGCAATTGCATAAGGATCAATTGCCGTTCTTTCTTCGTCGTTAATCTTTACGCGGTATTGATAGGTTGCTCCATCTAAATCGCCTTCAATAGTAAGAGAAAAAACGCCATAATCTTCGCGGTTCATCTTTGAAACGTAGTCTTTATCGTTAAAAGAATAGAGAACTTCTGCCGATTCCGCTAATGGAGACCATAATTTAAAAGTGGTATGTTCTTTATGATAGGTAATTCCTAAATCATGACATTGATACGTATATAATTGATCAAATTCTGGATCATTTAAAAAGCAAGATACATCTAAAAAGGCGGATGCGTATTTTTCATCTGCAATTTCATAACGATGTCCTAGGGTAATTTTTTCTTTTAGGCGTAAGAAAATAGAACAATGATTTCCGCTCGTTCTTTCTTCGATAATGGTAGGGACTTCTTTGGCCACTCCATCTTGAATTAAAGTAAATACTTTACACGAAAAAAACTCGCTTTCATTTTCATATTCTAATACGACTTTTATTTCATCCCAAGAAATAAATTGGGCTTCTAATTTCATTTGAATCACTCCACAACTACCATTGCGATAGCGTAATCTCCATCATGTGCGATAGAAATCTTGTATATCACATTTAAATACTCTAAATAGGGGGCACCATAATCATCATACATCACGCGAATATTAGAAAAATCATGATAATTAATGGTTCCTTTTTTGGCTTTTAAAAAAGCTTCTCTAGCGGCAAATCTTCCCGCTAGAAATTGCGCTTTATCCGTTCTTTTTTGATAAAGCTCATATTCTTCTTTACTTAATATTTTTTTCGCTAAATCTTCTTTTCCTTCCATACGAGGAATTTTAACAATATCGATTCCGACTTCCATCGTTATTTTCCGTCCTTAGAAAGAATATAAGTCGTATAAGGGGCATCTTTCCATAAATCAATGAACTGATTGATTAAATCCATAGTAATCTTTTCATACATTTCAATCATACGGCTCATGGAAATATGGCGCATATAGCGAGATACGTATAAATAAGTAAAGGTTGAAAAATCATCTAAAGCGATTAAAGCATTTCCTAAGCAGAAACGAACCGCTCTTTTAAGACTTTTATCATCAATATATTCTCTTAAATGATGGAAGAAGTAATCCACTTTTTTCATAAAAGCGTCCCGTTTACTCGTACTTGTTACTACATAAAGAATATCAATTCCATCACTTGATAAGAAGGCGCCTGAAACATTTGTATCCATTAAACCTTCATCATGGATTTCTTGAATAAAACGGCTTCCGTCCGAGAATAGTAAATTGGAGACAATATCTTGTAAAGCCTCATATGTTTCGTTATCAATTCCTAATTTCTTTTGAAGATGAAGTCTTTTAGCCCCCATAGCAATATAAGGTAAAGGTACATCCATTTTCATAATATGGAAGGAAGAAACAATTTCTTCTGGTTCTTCTTTCATTTTTGAAGTAATCTCATGTTTTTCTTCATGTTGATGTAAAGGAATTCTTCCAATTTCTTCAATAAAGCTTTCATCCATATCACCAAAGAGGAATAAGGTTAATTGTTTGGGGTTATAACAAGTATAGAAGACGCGTTTTAAATCTTCTAATGTGGTGCTTACAATATCTTCTTTATCACCCACGATTTCCTCTTTTAAATACGAAGTAGAAACCAAATTTTCTAATAAACCATGAAGTAAACGTTGCGCAGGTTTATCTAAAGTCATATAGAGTTCTTCGACAATAATCGGCTTTTCTTTTTCAACCGCTTCTTCTTTAAAGGTAATTTCATTCGTCATATTCAGTAAAATTTTGATACCTTCTAAGAAATTAGTGGCCGTTTCAAAATAATATGTCGTATATTCGTACGTTGTAAACGCGTTAGCGTCACAACCTAAGGAAGAAAAAAGTTGAAAAGCATCCCCTTTGGGTGTATCAAAAAGACGGTGCTCTAAAAAGTGCGCAATACCACCAGGAGTGGGCTTTTGATCAATGGAATAACGGCTAAATAAAGAGCCAATAGGCGCAGTTACATATGCACTCCAAGTATGACGGTCTTTTAAAAAGATGGCTTCTACGTGAAGACCATTATCTAAATCATACGATTTTTGTTTCCATAGAGATTTCATTTTGCCTTCACTCCTTTCAAGTTAAAGGAGCCAATATAGATTAACTTTTTGGCGAGTTCATTGATTCTTCGAATTCCCACTTTTTTGACTTGACGAATATAAAGAGGAATGGAATAGGTTTCTTTTCTTCTTAAAGCATTTTGTAAACCTTGCATGATTGCGTAAGCATTATCATGACTCGATAAAATATTCGATAACAATAAGCCTTGTGCTTGCTCTAATTCATCTTTTTTAAAATGCAAATGACGTATCACTTTTCGAATAGCTTCTTTTGCTTCTTCATTTCGATTCGTATCCGTCGCTAAAGAGACCACTAATAGGTGTGTATAAGGGTTTAATGTAGAACTTATGCTATAGCATAATCCGCGTTTCTCACGGATTTCTTGGAATAAACGACTCGTTCCTAATCCACCGATTAAATCGTTTAATAAGATAGCTTCATAACGCGATAAAGAGGAAGGCAAAGAAAAAGCTAAACGAATATGGGTTTGTAAAATATCTTTTTCTCTTGTTTCTTCCACGTTTTGAGGGTACTTCATATCATATTCTTGAAAAGCAGGAAGTTCACCATCTAAAGTTAAGTATTTTTTTAAAATACTTTCTCCTTTTCTTTTGGAAATTGGACCTACAAAACAAGCCATTTTTGGCGCAGCAAAAATTCGTTGATGTAAATCCATCAACTGCGCTTGATTGATTGTTTGTAACTCTTCTTCTTTTCCATAAAGTGGTAACGCTAAAATCCAGTCTTGATCTAATAAACGATATAAGCCTTCTGACGCTAGATAAGCAGGATGATTTTGGATACGTGATAAAAAGTTTTTAGCAATCTCTCGTTGCTCTTCTATCACGCGTTCATCATAGCGACTTTTCGTTGTATCAAAAGCCACGCGATAAATAAATTGTATGGCTTTATTTAATAAATTTTTCTCTTCGACATATTGGTCATCTACCACACTAAAACTCACTTCAAAAATAATATTTTCTTTGGTTAAGTAATGACGAAGTTGATAATCTAGCGCATAAAGCTCTTCGCATTTTTGAATCATCATCGCTTGGTTTTTATATCCCTTTGCTTTATTTCTTAACACAAATTCCAATAGTGTAAGCGTGCTTAAATCTTCCTTTTTCAAAGGAAGAATCGCACTGATAGTAAATGAGTTGGTGTGAAATCTTTTATCCTTCTTGCTTAGAATCATCGGTCGTTTCTCCTTCATCTTGTGCAGATTGGTTGTGAATTAATACTTTACGTTTACTGCTACTACCGGATGCTTTTGAAACAATACCAGCATCTTCTAATTGGTCCATAATACGAGCGGCTTTAGGGAAGCCTAACGCTAAACGACGCATAATCTCGGAAATGGATACTTCATCTAAATTCATAACAAACGCTTTTACTTCTTCAAAACGTTCATCGCGTTCTTTTGGTTTCGTTCCACCAAAAGATGGTCCCGCCGCCGAACGATCCACTAAATCTAAGAATTTGGGGTCGTAGTGAGTTTCATAATGTTCTTTTAAGAATTCCACCACTCGTTTGATTTCTTTATTATCCACGAATGGACATTGTAAACGGGTAAAGCCATCATCGGAGAATTCTTGAGAATCGACAAGCATATCACCATAACCTAATAATTTTTCAGCACCCGCTTCGCCTAAAATGGTTTGGGAGTCGGTATAAGAAGCCACACGTAACGCCACACGGGTCGGTAAGTTTGCTTTAATAACACCGGTAATAACGTTAACCGATGGACGTTGAGTGGAAATGACCATGTGGATACCACACGCTCTTGATTTAGCAGCGATTTTCACGACTGGAGAAGCAATATCTTTACAGTTTTCTACTAAGTCTGCATATTCGTCAATAATAACAACAATCAGTGGTAAAGGCTCTAGACCTTCTTCTTCCGCATATTCGTTATATTGCGAAATCTTAGAAACACAAGCGTCTTCAAATAATTGATAACGACGTTCCATTTCTTGAACCAAACGGTTCATTGCCACTTTTGATTCGCTATAATCGGAAACAATTGGGCAAATTAAGTGCGGTTCATCGCGGTATTTAGACATTTCTACTCTTTTCGGGTCAATTAATAAAATACGAAGTTCTTCAGGACTTGTCTTCATTAATAAAGACATAATTAAGCAGTGCATAAAGACGGATTTACCTGAACCGGTAGCACCCGCAACGAGTAAGTGTGGATAATCGCCGACATTCATACCTAATACGTCACCAGTAATATCTTTACCAAAAGGAACAAAGTATTTCTTTTTCGGATCTCCAACATAAGGCGCTAAACATTCTTTTAAAGAAACCGTAACGGAACGAGCGTTAGGAAGTTCTAGACCTGAAGTAATCTTACCACGGACAACTTTTTGGAAACGGGCTCTAACACCACCTAAACGAATGGAAACGTCGGTGATGTTCTTTAATATATTATTGACCGAAACATCGCGGTTCATTAAAACATCAAAACGGGTAACAGCGGGGCCAACTTTATATCCTGAGATCGTCGCACCAATACCTAAATCTTCAAAAATATGGTTGATTGCTTCTTGTCTTTCCTTACTCACGCGGTCATTTTCTTCATCCACGTGGGCATTTTCATAAACATTTAATAAATCTAAGCTTGGATAAACATAAGGTGTATTGACCTTTTTAACTACTGGTTTCTTTTCACCTACGACTTTAATTGGTGCGGGCACAGGATCTTCAATTTTGAAAGTCACTTTACTCGCTGTTGGGGTAGAAACTTGCACATGTTCAGTAGAAATTAAAGGTTCCTCTTTTTCTACGACTGGCTCCTCTTTTATTTCTTCTTCCACCGTTTCATCTTCTTCTATTTCTTCTGTGGATTCAAAAACAGAAGTAGTGGTAGTTGAAGGCATTGCAGGTGCTTTTCTTTCTTCTTCAATATCATCGACAAGATAAGTAGGTGTTTTTTCTTCTTCTGGTTCTTCAAAAATAAAGCGAGCTTTATTGGCTTGGTTAGAAGTCGTTCCTTTTGCCGTATAAATAGGAACTTCTTCCTCTTCCATTTCTTCTTCCTCTTTTTGGAAGGCTTCCTCTTGTTCTTGCTCTTCTTTCTTTCGTTTTTCTTCTTGCTCTTTTCTTAACTTTTTCTTCTCTTTATGTGCTTTACGCCAAGATAAGTATTTGCTAAATGGCGCTTTTAAGAATAAAGCAAGGCCAACGGTCATTAAAATCAAAGATACAACCATGGTACCAATGGAAGTAATGGTCGTGTTTAATAACGCGGCTAAAAAGAAGCCAACTAATCCACCACATGTGGTATCTACCAAAGCCATATTCCGAATGAGAACGCCACCATCTGAAATTACATTCATTTTATCTGCATATGTGGTAAAAACATTGCTTAGCACAATATCCTTATCATCTGGATGATAGGAGGCACTAATCATGACGCCTAAAAATAGTAAAATCACGCCTAACATTGTCGTGTCGATTTTTACGCGATACATTTGTCTTTTTAAAATGAGATAAAGACCAAAGAATAATGCAATTAAAAAAGCAATGAAATAAAACACACCAAAAAGATAGACCATGCAGTAAGATAAAAACTCACCGATTGGTCCGCGATTGAGTAAGCCAATTAATGCCACTAAAGAAAGCATTAGGCCGATTAAAATTGTTTCTGCATCTTTTGATAAAACGCCATCTTTTGTATCTTTTGGTTGCTTCTTTTCTTTTGCCATCTTCTTTATCCCTCTTTTAATATTGTTGCAAAAAATATTATATCATAAACCTTATTAATTTTTACGCTAATAAAAAATATTTATTTTTTAAAGTTTCTTACTCGTTTACAAATCGTGAATGTAACCACTTTCATTTTATTTTTTTTACATTTTCATTGCGAGTTTTCTTTTTTTTCGTTAGCATGAGAATATAAAGGAGAAGTAAAAAATTTTTTTATCATGGTTACGATTCACATGCTTGTTGGTATTCCCGGTTCAGGAAAATCAACGTATGCTAAAAATGTTTTAGCAAAAGAACATCATTATCCCATCATTTCTAGTGACAAAGTTCGTCAAATGCATCCTGATTGGGATGAATCACTTGTTTGGCCAGAAGTGTATCGTTTATTAGCCGAAGCCATTAAAAATGGTCAAGACGCTATCTACGATGCCACTAGCGTAACACCTAAAGTTAGAGCAAGATTCTTTCAAAGATTAAAGGAAAACGTCCCCGACATTCCATTTAAGGTCGGTGCTTACTATTTTCCTACACCTGCTGAAGTTTGCTACGCAAGAATTGAAAAAAGAAACGAAATGCTAGGCGAGTTATTCTTCCCACTTGATAAGTTAGAAGGTTATGCAGCAACGCAAATTGCCCCTACCGTGGATGAAGGATTTGAATTCGTTAAAATAATTAAAAATTACGAGTAAAAAAAGCTGTTAAGTTCAATGTGAAACTTAACAGTTTTTTCTTATTCAATTTCAACCACTAAAGGTAAAATCATGGGATCTTTACCCGTTGATTTTCTTACCATTCTTGTTGCTTTTTCTAAGGTAAGTTGTTTGGCTAATTCAATGGTGCCACCAGGAACATTCATTTGCTCTTCTACTGTTTCAACAAAGGCATCCGCTAAATCATGGAGTAAAGCTTCCGAATCTTTTACTAAAACAAAGCCACGCATTTGAACGTCGGGTCCGGCAATGACTCTTTTTTCTTTTAAAGAGACGGTTAACGCCATACAAATGACACCATCGTCAGCGAGTTTTTGACGGTCGGTTAATACGACATCACCAACGTCTCCAACACCACTTCCATCAACTAATAGATCACCAGTAGGAATGGATTTGGTAATCGGAAGCACTTTTTTATTTTCAAAAGTTAATACCATACCATTATCTAAAACGAAGGTATTTAAATGGGAATAACCTTGATTGGTTGCTACGGCAACTTTAGCATTCGCTAAGATATGACGGAATTCTCCAATCACTGGCATATAATATTTTGGACGTAATAAACTTAACATTGTTTTAATATCTTCTTCTTGCGCATGCATAGAAGATATTTTCTTTTTCGTAATGTTAATGACTTTTGCCCCTGTTTTATAGACTTCATCAATTGCGTTAACAGCGTACACTTCTGTACCAATTTGTGGTGGTGCTGCAACAATGAATGTATCGGATGGGGTAATAATTAGTTTTTTATCTTCGGATTCACCAATCGCTAATAATTCGACTTGGCGATATAACGTATCACGATCACCTAAAATAATAATGACGATATCTTGTTCGCGGACGCGGAATAAATCATCCATGGTAAAAAGATTGTTTTTAGGAATCATCAGTTCCCCCACGGAGTTTAGCGTTTCTAAGATTTCTTGTGATTTTTTACCATAGAAAAGCATCTTTTTATTAGCGTCTAAAGATAATTTTACGACTTCGTTTAAGCCATATAAGTTAGAATCATATAAAGCGAAGAAGATTCTTCCCTTAGCGTCGCTAAAATCCTTTTGCACTAAAGGGGTTAAACGATGCGAAGGTGAGGTATAGCCTGGACGATCGGCATAACGAGATTCACACATGAGTAATAAGACATCTTTTTCCGAAATTCTAGCAATTTCATTCATATCTAAACGATATTTTGGATGGTTATTATATTCAACGATAAATTCACTGGTATAAACTATACTTCCTTGTTCGGTTTCTAAAGCAAAACCATAAGAACCTGCAATTAAATGAGCGGTTTGGAAGAATTTCACCATATGACTACCGATTTTAAAGTAATCATGTTCGTTATTCACTTCAATAAAATGATAATCATTTTGAATGCCTACGTCTTTCGCATGACGTTTAATAAACGCCATCGTAACTGACGTCGCGTAAATGGGGGCATCCAGTTGATGATTTTTATAAATATACGCTAAAGCGCCTAATTGATCTAAATGACCATGAGAAATGAAAACTCCACGAATGCGGTCTTTGTTTTCTAATAAAAAATCGTAGTTTGGAATGATAACATCCACTCCAGGTGAGGTTTTATCTGGGTATTTTGAACCTGCTTCCACTACATAAATATCGTCACCGACTTCAATGATGTACATGTTTTTTCCACATTCATCTAAGCCGCCAAGCGCAAATACATTAATTTTTTCCATTCCAATTCCCCTTTCACACTAACGAATTGAATACTGTTTTATAAACTTTTATACTTCTTATTTTATATACTATGTAATTCACACGCATAAAAGATTATATAACAAATATTTATTTTTACAAGTCTTTTATGGTGAAGTAATCAAAGATTTATTTTTTATTCTTTTACTTCTCTTGTCGCAATGATGTTAATCCCTAAATTCAGCACATTTTCGACAATCACTTGATGCAAAGAAATCGGCGCTTTCACTTCTATTTTTTGAAGGATTTTCATAACTTCCATTAATTTTTCTTTTGGAATATCTTGTTCACTTCTTACCGGTAAACGTAGTAAACCAGATTGAGACTTTAAAGCAACCGTAGTCGTTAGTGTCCGCATAGGATGCGTTAATTCTTGTTTTCCATAAGTAATTCCACGGGGACAAAAATTACCATGAATTTCTCCATTTTCACTAACGGTTAAATGACAACCGCGCGGACATATAATACAAATCATTTCTTTCATTATTTTATTACCTCCACAACAATTGGTTCATTGATATCAAAAAGTAACTCGGCTTCTAATTTCACTTTTTCCATTTGTGAAGGAAGTAAGAAAGGTCTTCTTAACGTTTTTAAAATTTTCGTACCACTTCGAACTTGAATTCTTACATTTTCTAATGGCTTCTTTACCCGGAATTTTAAAGTAACGTTTTCCATTCCTAAAGGAAAATCTAAACGCTGTGGAAGAATATAACTTAATAAATTTCCTACTTCTAAACGAATGGTATGCGTTCTTTTTTTCTTATTCTTTTTTAAAGAATGAGCAACACCCATTCCTGCTAAACGAGCCTCTTCAGTAACATCATCAACTAAATCATGAACGTGAAGAACATTGCCCGCTACAAAAATACCAGGAATGGTGGATTCTAACCATTGATTCACTTCAACACTTTTGGTTTGATAGCAAGGTTCTGCACCTATTTTGATTAATAAATCGCTTGAAGGTAATAAACCTACCGATAAAAGTAACGTATCACAAATAAATTCTTTTTCCGTACCCGGAATAAAGTTTTTATTTTCATCGACTTGAGCAATAATGACCTTTTCTAATTGCTTTTTTCCGATAACTTCTTTTACCGTATGCGATAAGAAAAGTGGAATATTAAAATCATGTAAGCATTGGACAATATTGCGGTTTAAGCCATTTGAATAAGGCATGATTTCTACTACGCCTAGAACTTCAGCACCTTCTAGATGCATTCTTCTTGCCATAATTAAACCAATGTCGCCTGATCCTAGAATTAAGACGCGTTTACCGACCATATAACCATCTAAATTTAAATAGTGTTGTGCAGTTCCAGCGGTTAAAATGCCATTCGGACGAGTGCCTGGTAACATAATTGCACCCGCATTTCTTTCATAACATCCCGCCGCATAAATAATTCTTTTCGCTTTAAGCGTTACAACACCTTCAATTTCATTCATATATATAATTTCATTTTGGAAAGAAATATGCATCACCATGGTATTTAAAGCATAATCAATGGGATAGGAAAGAAATTGATGAATAAAACGATCCGCATATTCAGGTCCAGTTAACGCTTCTTTAAATTCTTCTAAGCCAAAGCCATTATGAATACATTGCTCTAAAATGCCACCTAAAGCATCCGATTTTTCTAATAATAAAATATCATGCACACCCGCTTCATAAGCAGAGATTGCACTCGCTAATCCAGCGGCACCACCACCAATAATCACAAGTTCTCTAGTTTTCATCGTGGGTTTTCTCCTTTAAATCTTCTTTTACTATTTCTGAATTTTCTCCATCATAACGTACTTCTGTGGCTTTTTTCGCTAGTTCTTCTTTTAAAATACGAAGAATGAGGGGTTGACACATTCCGCCTTGACATTTACCAAATCCCGTCCGTAAACGCTTTTTAACTCCTTTCATGGTGGTTGGATAAAAAGAACGTTGAAATAAATCACGAATTTCTTGTTCACTCACCTTTTCGCAGCGGCAAATGATCTTACCATATAAAGGATTCTCTTTAATCATTTTTTGCGCTTTGTTACTTAAAAAATGAGGGAACTTTGGATATTTTCTTATTTTAGAGGAATAGTGTTCTTTTCTTTTCGGATGAAGAATTCTTTTCACCATACCTTCTACTTTTTTAGAAATCATCGGCGCACTGGCTAAACCTGGGGATTCAATACCCGCAAGTTCGATAAAATGAGGATTTTTTCGACTATGACGAATGATAAAATCATGGGTAGAAATGGTAGGACGAACCCCAGCAAAAACGCGGATGGTTTCTTGAAAAGGAATATTCGGAATCATTTTTAAAGCTTGTTCACGAATCATCATTAACGTTTCATTATCGGTACGGTTATCGTCTTCTGAACTTGGTTCACTCGATGGTCCAACTAAAAAATTCATCGAAGTCGTAGGTGAAATTAAAACACCTTTCCCTTTTTTAGAAGGTAACGTAAATAAAGTGTGACGTAAGAAAAATGGATCAAAATGATCTAAAACAAAATATTCTCCCTTTCTAGGTGTCAAATGATAGCTAGGCTTTTCTAAAAAGGAAGTGATTTGATACGCTCCCATTCCCGCAGCATTAATGACGACTTTTGCTTCATATTTTTGACGATTGGTAACTACTTGATATCCACCAAAAATCGGAAGAATATTCACTACTTCTTCACCAAGATGTAAATGCACGTTATGATCAATAGCGTGTTCCATTAAACGCGTACATAGTAAAAATGGATTAATAATACCAGCAGAAGGCGCTTCTAATGCGCCATAAACCGAAGAAGAGATGCTCGGTTCAAGTTCTAATACTTCTTCTTTGGTAAGTAAACGGACTATGACTCCGTTTTCTATTGCTCTTTGTTGTAATTTTTTTAATTCT
Source organism: Coprobacillus sp. CAG:826 (assembly GCA_000437235.1). GTDB lineage: Bacteria > Bacillota_I > Bacilli_A > RFN20 > CAG-826 > CAG-826. The sequence continues at coordinate 156,699 of FR897046.1, forward strand.
TCCATTTCTTCATTAGAAAAAGCTAAAGTGAGTGAGCCAATACGAGAAAAAGGTATATCTAAGTCCTCGGTGACTTTGGTATACATTTCATTTCCTTTGACGTTATAATAGGCTTTTTTACTATGAGGAAGTGGGTCATAACCGGAATGGATAATGGCACTATTGGCCATAGAGGTTACATTTCCCACATCATCTTCTTTTTCAATGACATGAATGCTTAACTGATATTTACATAAATCATGAGCAATAAAAGAGCCAATGACTCCTGCTCCAATAATAATCACATCTTCCATTGTTGTTTCCTCTTTACTACTTATTAGTTTATCACGAAAAAAATAATAGTGCACTATAAAAGCGCACTATCTCATTTTTTTAAAGAAGTAAATTCATTTCTCTTTGAAATTCACTTGATAACTCTACTAATGGTAAACGAACATGCATGGATGGATATCCTTTTTGGCTTAATAAATATTTAATCGGTATGGGATTCGTTTCTAATGATAATAATTCGGCTACAAGCTTTAAATAGTCATCGAGTAATAATGCGTGGTAACCTTCTTTATAATCATCATAAAGTTGGCGCATTTCTTTTCCATATAGAATGCTCATCACTGAGATAATTCCATCTGCACCATGCGAAATAAAAGAATAAAATTCTCGATCTGACCCGGCATAACATAAAAATTGTGGGAAGTTTTTCTTTAATAAAGATATGAAATTCACATCACTACTCGCTTCTTTAATACCAACGATGTTTTTCGTACTTTTTATTAATTTTCTTAATGTTGTAAATTCAATATGGCTATTGGTTCTTGAGGGTACATTATAAATAATAATAGGTCTTTTTGTATAACTTGCAGCTTCTTTAAAGAAAAGATAAATACCGCGTTGCGGTGGCAAATTATAATAAGGCACTACCATTAAATAACCATCGGGTTCTAAAGGATCAATTTGTTCCATTTCTTTTTTTAAATTCAATATTGAGTTTTGAGAAATAGAATAAATTACTTTTAGTTTTGTATGTGATTTTACATACTGAAAAAGTGCTAATTTCTCTTCTATGGATAAGGAATGTCCTTCTCCTGTTGAACCCGCTACTACGATAGAATCATGTTTTGTTTCTTCCATTTGCTTGATGAGTTGACTTACACAAGCATAGTCAATTTCTCCTGACTCTAAAAAGGGCGTCACCATCGCCGAAATAAGCATACCAAACACGTTCAAATCCCCTCGCTTCATTATTAAGGTATGATAAACGCCTATAAGTCGTGCTATGTTTTTCTTTTTATTTTTTTAGAATATAAAACTATAATTCTACTAAAAACCAAATATTTTCTAATTATTTACTAATAAAAGTCTAGATAAGCACTTCACTTATCTACTTCTTATTTTAATAACCAATCAGAAATATCAACAATTTTTACGCCTTCATATTGATAATCATCATGTTTAGTTCTCGCTATTACCATTTTGGGGTAAGCATCTTTAATTTGTAAAAGTGGGGTTACTTCTCTTTCAAAAGTTTTCTCATCACTAATGTTATCGGAAACTTGAATATATATTTTTTCATTTCTTTTTATCGCAACAAAATCGATTTCTTTTTTGTGTAAAACTCCAACATACACTTCATAACCTCTACGTAATAATTCTATAGCGACAATATTTTCAAGCATTCTTCCATAATCCATATTTTTCGTACCTAATTTTGCATAACGGAAAGTATGGTCACTTAAGTAGTATTTATCATTACTTGTAAGGTATTTCTTACCTTTTATGTCATATCGACGAACTCTATAAAAGGCAAAAGCATTGCATAGATATTGCATATAGGTACTAATGGTATTGTGATTTGTTTTTTCATTTGCATTCGTAAGCGTATTAGCAATGCTTCTTGCTGAAGATAAATTCGATATATTATCCATTAAAAAATCAACAATTTTATCCATTAATTGGATGTTTTTAATTTTGTATTTTTTTCGGATATCTCTTACGATAAGGGTATCAAAAACTTCTTCAATATAATCGTATTTTGATTCTTGGTCTTTATAAAGATAGGACCCTGCCATTCCGCCTTCCATCATGTATCGATCAAAAGCATCATACTTATCTTGAAGTTCAAAATATTGGACGTATTCGTTAAATGAAAAAGGATATACTTTAATCTCAAAAGTTCTTCCTGTAAACAAGGTGGCTAAATCTGAGCTTAAAAGAAAAGCATTGGATCCAGTAATATAAATATCAAATTTTTCGGTTGCATGAAGTCCATTTATGGCTTTTTCAAAGCCGTTACACATTTGCACTTCATCAATAAAAACGAAATTATCTTTGTTTTCTTGATATTGTGAATTCACATAATCATATAATGCTTTATATTCAATAAGATGATCATATTCGGGTAAGTTGAAATTAATGTGAATCATATTAGCGTTTTCATTATTTTCTAGAATATATGATTTAAATGCTTCTAATAGTTTTGACTTTCCACTACGTCTTACACCTGTAATAACTTTAATATCTGGAGTTCCCATTACATTGATAAGTTTCTCTAAATATTGCTTTCTTTGGATAAGTTTCATTTTAATCACCTCTCGACTATATTATACCACTTTCATTTACCAAAATTAACATTTTTTCAAAAATGGTAAATAGAAATGACTTTGCTTATCTAATTTCTTATGTTCAAATAATCCAAATTCCCAAGATTGTTGAAAATAAATTCCCAAGATTGTTGAGTTTAAATTCCTAAGATTGTGAAATTTAAGAAGTCTCAACAACTAAAAAAGTGATGAAATTACTCACCACTTTTACGTTATTTATTGAGTATGAAGTTTTTAATTCTTCTTTTCTCCAATATAGGAAGTAATAACAATTCCTAATAATGAGAAACAAGTAAAATCAATCATGTATTTTAAAAATTGTAAACTATAATCTAATTCATCCATTTTAAAAAAGTTAGATAGAATGCTAGATAATGTAAAAGAAACATCATCTGCCGGCACTAAACTTCCGACCATTCCACAATAACAACCGACATAGAAAACAACAAAGGAAAGCATTAAAACTTCAAATAAAGAAATAATGGCTAAAAGGCATCTTTTAGAAAATCTTAAATTGGATTTCTTATTTTTACCACTAATGACAGCTAATACGAAAGATAATATGATTCCAATGGTTCTAGATATAATGCGTACAAACAAAATGTAATATAGTGTTGTTATATTTCCTAAGCCACATTGAATCCATATGTTGGATAAAACTGATAATAGACAAGTGAAAATGTGAACTGCACGATTTTTGCGATTTTTTGCACAAAAAAATAACTTTTTTGCTCACTAAAAAACAAAAAAGTAGACAGTATCAATAAGAATGTAGACACTTAGCGTATGAAAGTAAAATTATGTTGATTTAAAAATTTGCATAAAAAAAGAACGACTAGATTTTCTTCTAATCGTTCTTAGTTTTACTATTTATCTTCTTTTGCAGGCTCTTCTTTTTTGCCTTCGGTTTCGTCTTTCTTTTTCATTTCTGGACGAGGCTCAAATTCTTTATGAGATAAGTTAATTCTACCCTTTTCATCGATTTCGGTAACGATGACTTTTAATTTTTGTCCTAATTTCACAAAATCTTTTGGATGTTCAACTCTCTTCCAAGAAAGTTTAGAGACGTGTACCATGCCATCAACATTACCAAATAGGTTAACGAAGCAACCGAATGGTTCAATACGGACAACCGTACCTTCATAGACTTCACCAACTTTGGCTTCTCTTACGATATCTTCAATCATTTGAACGGCTTTATTAATTGCTTCACGGTCCATATGATAAATGATAACACGGCCATCTTGTTCGATATCAATCTTCACGTTATCACATTGTGCGATAATATCGTTAATGACTTTACCGCCAGTACCGATAACATCACGGATCTTATCGACATCAATACGCATTTGATGGAGTTTTGGTGCATATTTACCAACATCTTCTCTTGGTGCTGGAATAGCTTTTAACATAACGGATAAGATTTGTTGACGGGCACCATGTGCTTGCGCTAAAGCTTCACGTAAGACTTCTTTGGTAACACCTTTAATCTTAATATCCATTTGTAATGCGGTAATACCTTCAGTAGTACCGGCAACTTTAAAGTCCATATCACCATAGTGATCTTCCATACCTTGGATATCGGTTAAAATGGTATATGGATGTTTTCCGTCTAATGGTCCACTGCTAATTAAACCCATAGCAATACCGGCAACTGGTGCTTTAATTGGGACACCAGCGGCCATTAAGGCCATACAGGAAGCACAGATGGAGGCTTGAGAGGAAGAACCATTGGATTCTACTACTTCGGCCACACAACGAATGGTATATGGGAATTCTTCTTCGGATGGAATGACATAAGATAATGCTCTTTCACCTAAAGCACCATGACCGATTTCACGACGACCTGGAGAGCCCATTTTGCCTACTTCACCAACGGAGAATGGTGGGAAGTTATAATGGTGCATCCAGCGTTTAGAATCTTCATCGGTTAAGTTATCAATAATTTGTTCATCGGTGGTTGGACCTAAAGTACAAATAGAAATAACTTGCGTTTGTCCACGGGTGAACATAGCGGAGCCATGAACACGTGGTAATAAATCGACTTGGGCATCAAGAGGACGAATTTCATCGACTTTACGGCCATCTGGACGGACTTTATCTTCGGTGATTAAGCGACGCACTTCTTCCGCTACGATGGTTTCAAGTACATCATGGACTTGCATCATGGTTTTGGCGCGTTCTTTATCATCTTTGTATGTTGCGTTTTCATATTTTTCGCATACTTCTAAGTCGATTGCGTCAATGGCGGCATATCTTTCTAATTTATCAACGATAGAAACGGCTTTGATTAAACGATCTTGGGCTTGGTCGCGAATGGCTTTTTCTAAGTCAGCATCGACGCTATAAAGATCGACAGAGCGTTTTTCTTTACCGATTTCTTTAATGATTTCTTCTTGGAAAGCACAGAGTTTCTTAATGGCTTCATGACCAAACATGATGGCATCAAGCATATCTTCTTCTTTCACTTCTGCGGCACCTGCTTCAACCATGTTAATGGCATCTTTGGTACCAGCAACAGCTAAGTTAATATCACTCTTTTCTTTTTCTTCTACAGTTGGGTTAATGATGAATTTACCATCAACACGACCGACATAAACACCAGCGATAGGACCATCAAATGGAATATCACTAATGCCAAGAGCTAAAGAGCTACCAAACATAGCGGTCATTTCTGGAGTACTATCTAAATCGACAGACATCACTGTATTGACGATTTGTACTTCATTTCTAAATCCTTCCGAGAACATCGGACGAATAGGACGATCGATTAAACGAGCGGTGAGGGTTGCATGTTCACCAGGGCGTCCTTCCCTTCTTAAAAAACTACCCGGAATTTTTCCCACAGCATATTGCTTTTCGTTATATAAAACGGTGAGGGGGAAGAAGTCCGCGTCTTTGGCCTGATCAGATGCACAGGCCGTGGATAAAACTACGGTATCATTCAAGCGAACAAGCACAGCGCCATCGGCTTGCTTAGCAATTTCGCCTGATTCAACGATCAGTTTTTTCCCTTCGAAGTCTAGTTCAAAAACTTTTTTAGACATATTCTTTTCCTTTCTTTTATTAACTCCGTTATTATAACACACTTTTTTCTTTCTCATATACTATTTTAGAAACTTTATGGAGGTAATTATGGGGAAAACAATTTTGTATGCCTTCTTAGGCACCTTATTCTGCTTTATCATGACCACTTTAGGGAGTGCGGTTGTCTTTTTAAGCAAAGAAAAGAAGAAAGAAAAAATGCAATCTTTAATGATTGGTTTATCTTCTGGTGTCATGTTAGCGGCTTCTATTTGGTCGTTATTATTACCTTCTTTAGATTACGCTTATTTACAAAAAAACCTTCGTTTTATCTATACCATTGTAGGTCTTATACTTGGTTATCTCCTTCTTGCAGTCATTGATTATTTTGCTCCAGAATGTGTAGAAGAAGAAAACTATAAAAAAAAGAACCGATTACTTTTTTTATCGATTACTATTCATAATATTCCTGAAGGAATGGCCGTAGGTTTATCCATTGCACTATCCTTATTAAGCGATAATGTGATTACTTTTGTGGGCGCTATGATGCTAGCGGTTGGGGTCGGTATACAAAACTTTCCCGAAGGCTCTAGTGTATCCTTACCTTACTATCATCAAGGCTATTCAAAAAAGAAAGCTTTTCTCTATGGTATGTTTTCAGGTATTGTTGAACCAATCTTTGGCGTTTTAGTCGTCTTTATTGTTCAACCCATGACACAAATTATGCCACTTCTTCTTTCTTTTGCCGCGGGAACAATGATCTATGTTGTAGTTAAAGAATTAATTCCTGAAGCATATAACGAAGGAAAGTTTTCTTTAAGTACATTAGGATTTATGTTAGGGTTTCTTATTATGATGAGTTTAGATGTGTTATTAGGATAAAAAAGAACACCCTAAGAAGGGTGTTCTAGTACTTATGAAATTACTTACGGATTCCCAATGAATTGATAAGTTTCACATAAGCTTCGTGGTCTTTACCATCTAAATAGTCAAGAAGTCCACGTCTTTTACCGACGAGTTTGAATAAACCACGACGGCTGTGATGATCGTGAGAATGCATCTTTAAGTGTGCAGTCAAATCAGTAATTTGGGCAGTTAATAAAGCGATTTGAACTTCGGTTGAACCGGTATCGTTTTCATCTTTGCCGTACTTTTTGACAATCTCAGCGACTCTATCTTTTGAAAGTGCCATTTATTTATCCTCCTATAGCAATGATTACAGCTTATTCATAGAAAAACGTTGGAGATTCGTTAATCAAAGAATAAGTCTATTAGTATAATAAAGAAATCGGGGTGAAAAAGCAAGTATTTTTTGCTTTAAAATTCTTATTCTCATTGTGGTTACTTCATACCATAAAAGTAATTATTAATTTCATAATAAACTTGTTTATTTTTAGGTAAAAGCATATAAAGAATTTTCTCATATCCAGTTAAAAAATTTCTCGTAACCATAAAAATTGTTATAGTTACAAGAAATAATTTAACCTATTGAACTATCTAAAATCTAAATATGAAACAAATGTTTTTTCTTATTTTACTTCATCCCATTTAGTTAGATCAAAACGGGAATGAGGACGATAGACTTTTATGCCTCGTTCAGTTCTTACATGAAGATAAGGAGTAAATTCTTTTATTCTAACGGATAAAGCTAGTGGATGATCACGTATTAATTTATATAACTTCACCGGTTCTTTTTCATTCGGTATCGGTAAATCAATCACTTTTTTACCAATTTGCATTCGGTTATTGCGGTGATGATTTACTTGTATACAACCACAAAAATTACACACTACTTGTTCATTTGGAATATATTTTCCACAGTATTTGCAGCGCATAAAGCCTCATCTCCTTTTGAATATATCTACTTTTATTATACTAAAATTCTAATTAAAAAGCACAAATCCTATGTGATTTAACTTTTTATTAGAACTAAAAGTATTTCTTTAGTTCTTTTCTTGTAGTAACTAAGTCTTTTTGAAGTTGTTCTTTTAATTCTTCTAAAGAAGCAAACTTCTTTTCATCACGAATAAAAGAAACAATTTCTATTTCTATGTTTTCTAAATAAATATCTTCATCAAAGTCTAAAATATGAACTTCAATTAAAGGATGTTTTAAAGGTTCAATAGTGGGGTGAACGCCTACATTTATCATACTCATGTATTTTTTTTGATGAACGTACGCTAAAGCGGTATAAACACCATTTTTAGGAAGAAAATAAGGACACGCCAAATGCATATTCGCGGTTTTAAAGCCGATAGTTCTCCCGTTTTGATATCCCTTTACTACTTCACCTTTTAAATGGTAAAAGCGGCCTAAAACGTGCGTTAAATCGCTAATATCACCATTATTTAAATCTTCAATTAATCTAGAAGTCGATAATTTTCCTTTTTTATCTTTTAATAAAGGGACAACTGTCGTAGAAAAACTTTGCTTTAATAAATCTACATTTCCTTTTGCTTCTTTACCAAAGGTATAATCTTCACCCACAATAAGATATTGAGGTGCGAAAGTTTTTAAATACTTTTCGATAAATTCTAAAGGAGTTAGGTTAAAGAAATCCGCATCCACTTTTTGAATGAATAAGTATTCTACGCCTAATTCTTCAAGTAATTGATTTCTAGTTTCATCATCTAAGAATTTTCTTTCTTCTAGATGTAAGAACCATTGTTTAGGTGATAGATTAAACGTATAAATTGCGATAGGAAGACCAAATTCTTTCGCTTTTTTTATGAGCACCTGATGACCTAAATGAAAGCCATCAAAAAAACCTAAGCATAAAACAAAAGGTTTTTGAATTGAAATCGGTTCTTTGAATTCTATGATTTTCATTTTAAAAAAGTCCTCTTTTAACTTTATACGTGTGTTTTTCAACTTTTTCTAAAATGGATAACACTTCTCCATTTTCATCAAGGGTAAGAAGAATATCTTCTTTTCTTAATAAACGAATGGTTTTTCCGTTAATAATATCTTTTTTAGTCGCTTCATCCACGACTTCAGTAGGAAGAAAAGATAAAGCTTCTTTTATTGAAATAAAATCTGATGCTTCTATTTCTTTTACTTTTTTAGCGTCAAAAATAGAAACCTCTCCTATTTTAGTTCTTCGTAAAGACGTTAAATGTCCGCAGGTAGATAAATCATGAGCAATATCTTGCCCTAATTGACGAATATAAGTTCCTTTTGAACAATGCACCGAAAAAGAAAGCTGATGGTCCACATAAGACATAAAATGGATATCATGAATGGTAATCTTTCGACTGATTTCTGGTGTCTTTTCATTTGCAAAGGCATAACGATATAATGCCTTCCCTTTATATTTTACCGCAGAATACTTCGGTACCACTTGTTCGATGGTTCCTTTAAAGGTATGAAGTGTTTCTTCTATCGCTTCTAAAGATAAATCAGGAACTTCTTTTTCTAATACGACTTCTCCTTCTAAATCTAAGGTATCCGTATCCGCACCTAATAAAAGTGTGGCTTCATATTCTTTTTCTTGCGCTTCTAAATAAGGGGCAATTTTGGTTGCTTTTCCAACTAAAACGATTAATAATCCAGTCGCAAAAGGATCCAAAGTTCCGACATGTCCGACCTTTTTCGTTTGAAATTGATGAGAGATAAAATTGACCACATCACGAGAGGTCCAACCTTTTTCTTTGTCAATGAATAAAATTCCATCCATTTTTTGTTTTCCTCCCTCTTGTTTCATATTATAATGTTAACGAGAAAAAAAAGGAATGAAGAAAATGAAATCTATTCGTAAAATCCTCGCTTCTATGCGAAATGCTGATCAAAAATTCAATCTTATCATCCCTAACGACCGTATTGCGGTAGGTATTTCGGGCGGAAAAGATTCGCTTACCCTATTTTATGCTTTAACTTTATACAAAAGATTTTCAAAAAAGAATTTTGAAATTGTCCCTATTCTTTTAGATTTAGGTTTTTCTAATATCGATTTTACCCCTTTAAAAAATTGGTTTGAGTCATTAGGTTATACTTTATGTATTGAAGATAACCATAATGTTGCAAAAATCTTAGAATATCATAAGAAAGATAAATTGCCTTGCTCCATTTGTTCTAGAATGAAAAAAGCTGCGATTAATTTAAGCGCTCATCAACATGGCTGTAATAAAGTAGCTTTTGCGCATCACGCGGATGACGCTATCGAAACTTTATGGATGAACGAAGTTTTTGGTGCCAGAATTGCCACTTTTTCACCCAAAATGCATTTAGAAAAGACCGATTTAGTCTTTATTCGTCCTCTCATTTTAGCGCGTGAAAGCGTTATTCGTACATGTGCAGAAGAAATGCACTTTCCTATTACTTCTTTAGGTTGTCCAAATGATAAACATACCTCAAGAGAAGACGCTAAAGAATGGTTATCTCTACTTTATAAAAAGTATCCTTCCGCTAAAGAAAACTTTTTAACGATGCTTTATAACTACGAAAAAGAAGATTTATGGAAAAATCATCTATTCTATGCTTTAGATGGTACCAATTTAAGTATTCGTCCAGTGATTGCGATTGATACCTTTTATAAAATGCTCCAACTAGTTCAGTCATATAAAAACACTATGGATTTACAAGCTCCCTACCAAGACTATACTTCTTTCTTACTATATGAAGATCAAACCGCTATCGGATATATTATGTATCAAAAAAGCGAAGAACGACATTTCCTATTAAAAGATATCGCGGTACCTTTTCATACGAAACAAAAAGAATACGAAATCCTTTTATTAAAATGGTTAGAAAATAAATTATTTTTAGAAGCGAATCCTTGTGAATTAGAAGTGGACGTAAACATTTCTTCTATTTCCCTATTTGAAAGCTATTCTTTAAAAGAAAATGGAATTCGCTATTTATCTTTAACCATTGAAAAAAAGTAAACTTATTCGTGAAAAAAAGACGATAACCTTAGCGGTTATCGCTTTTTTATTCATTTTTTACATTTCAACTTCTATCAAATCTTCTATTGTAAAGCTAAGTATTCTAGAAAATCTTAAAAGATGATGGGCGGGAGCGTCGTTAATATTTACTTTTCTTTGCTCATATAGTTGAATCATTTTTAAAGGAACACCACTACGAGACGCGAGTTCTTTTTGTGATAATTTTGCGTATTTACGATATTCTTCTAAATACGTTTCCTTTTGTAAAACAATCGAATTTGCAACTTCCACAAATTTTTCTAAACTCGCTTCATGTAATGGATGATAAAGAGCAAGAATTTTTGATGGAGGTAATTTATCTTGAATTTTTTTAAAGCTCAATCCAGTATACCATTGATAATAAGCTAAGACAAAACCACACCAATATTGTGGACTTCTTCCTAATTCAACCATAGGCGCTTGTGGAGCTTTTTGGTCAGTAATCATACTATATAAAACATGAGGTGGCATATTAAGAAAATAAACATTTCCTCTACCAAATTCATAGGCATATTCCTTTTTAATAAAAAGAAAAAATAATTCATCTAATGATTCTACATCTGAAACATAATTAAAAAGTTCTGCCACATTGGTCATTGCGTCATTTAAATAAAGTTCGCTATATGCATGAATCATCATTTTCACCTCTTAACTTACTGATCTATCGAATGGATTTCTATATTTATATTTTATATGAATTTCCTACACTATTACAAATAAAAAGGATGAGTTTTTCGCTCACCCTAATAAACTATTCACGATTTTTTCTTAATTTTTCTAAAGCTTCTTCTTCTCTTTTTAAGCTTTCTTCAATCTTTTGACCTTTTTCAAAGGAATCATCAATGAAGAAATGAAGTTCAGGAACTTTACGAATATCCATTTTTTGCGCTAAAGAGGAACGAATGAAACCTTTGGTTCTTTCTAAAGCGGCTAATCTTTCTTCTTTATTACCAACGCCTAAAAAGGAAACGTAAACTTTCGCGTGAGAAAAATCATTAGAAACATCAACATCCGTTACAGTAACAAAGCCAATGGATTTGCTTTTTACTTCATATTGGATGATTTCTGATATGTTTTTCAAAATCAAAGCAGGAACGCGTTCTTTACGATTTGCCATTTTACTTCACCTACTTTTTGACTTCTACCATTTCATAACATTCAATGATATCATTTTCTTTTTCATCATTGAAGTTTTCAATGGTTAAGCCACATTCATAGCCCATAGCGACTTCTTTCGCATCGTTTTGGTAACGTTTTAAGCTTGCTAATTTACCTTCATACACAACGATACCATCACGGATTAAGCGGATAGGTGCGTCGCGCTTGATGCTACCGGAAGTGACCATACAGCCAGCAATTGTGCCAACTTTAGATACTTTGAATAATTGACGAACTTCGGCTTGTCCAACGACTTTTTCTACTAATTCAGGTTTTAATAAACCTTTCATAGCAGCTTCCATTTCTTCAATTAAAGCATAAATGATACGATGTAAACGAATTTCAACGCCTTCTTCTTCCGCTTTACTTCTAACTAAAGCATCCGGACGGACGTTAAAACCATAAATAATTGCGTTACTTGCGGACGCTAATAAGACGTCACTTTCAGTAATAGCACCCGCGGTAGAACGAATAACATTAATCTTCACTTCATCACTATTTAACTTTTCTAAGCTAGCTTTAATCGCTTCAGCTGATCCTTGTAAATCAGCCTTAATAATGACATTAATATTTTGAATTTCACCTTCGTGAATTCGGTTATATAAATCATCTAAAGACATAGCAGAACTGCCATGCATTTCTTGAGAAACACGTAAAAGTTTTCTTTTTTCTGCAATATCACGAGCTTGTTTCTCGGTAGGAAATGCCATAAAGCGATCACCTGCAACAGGGACTTCACTTAAACCAATAATACTGACTGGTGTCGATGGTCCTGCGGTTTTTAAAATCTTCTTAAATTCATTAGTCATACGTCTAACACGGCCATAACAAGCACCGACAACGACGTAATCGGAACTATTTAATGTTCCGTTTTGCACTAAAAGTGTAGCTTTTGGTCCTTCACCTTTATCTAGTTTTGCCTCTAAAACGGTACCCAATGCGTAACGATTTGGGTTGGCTTTAAGCTCTTGCATTTCAGCGACAACTAAAACGTTCTCTAATAAATTATCTACGCCAATATTCTTCTTAGCGGAGATTTCACAAAAGATCGTATCGCCACCATATTCTTCAGGAATTAAATCAAATTGCATTAATTCTTGTTTAACTCTTTCGGGATCAGCGCCTGGTTTATCAATTTTGTTAATGGCCACAATAATAGGTACATTAGCGGCTTTGGCGTGATCAATGGCTTCTTTCGTTTGTGGCATAACGCCATCATCAGCAGCAACGATTAAGATAACAATATCGGTGACACTTGCGCCTCTAGAACGCATGGCGGTAAAGGCTTCGTGCCCTGGAGTGTCGATAAAGGTAATCTTTTTACCATGGATTTCTTTTTGATAAGCACCGATGGCTTGTGTAATTGCACCAGCTTCGGACGCAACGATGTTAGATTTACGAATTTGGTCAATTAAAGTTGTTTTACCATGGTCAACGTGACCCATAATGGTAACGACTGGTGGTCTTTCAACTAAACTAGAAGGATCATCAACGATTTCTAGTTCTTCAAAATTTTCTTCGGATACGACTTTTTCTTTTTTGAAATCAAAGCCGAATTCTAAGCAAATTTGACCAATTAATTCATCATCTAAGGTTGTATTAATGGTAACCATTTTTCCTGCCATAAAAAGTGTTTTAATGATATCGGCTACGCTGATATTGAGTTCTTGCGATAATTCACTCACAGTGAGTGCTTTCGTAAAAACGAAAATGCCTCCATTCACTTTGTTAACTTCTTTTTGGCGATGGCTTGGAACATTGCTCACGCGGTGTGCGCCATTATTCCGATTTTGGCCTTTCTTTGGTGTTTTACCTGCCATAACATCACTCCCCTTTTTGATTGATTGTTTTTAAAATTTGTTGCGCTAACGAACGATTTTTGATTAATAAAATCGCCACTTGATTTTTTCCAGTTGCGTGCGCTAATTCTTCTTTTGAAAAATCAGTGATAACCGGAACTTTTTTCTTTTCACAGCCATGTAATACTTTATCTTTCGTGCTTTCGCTAGCGTCTTTCGCTAAAAATATAACTTGGTTAGGCTTTGCAAGTAGTAAAGCGTCTTCACCAAAAGCGATAAAGCGTCCTCTACTTGCAAGTCCTACATAATTTAATACTTTATTCATGAATGAGTTTCTCCAATTCTTCATAGATAGAATCAGGAATTTCGTGTTCTAAAGCTTTTCCTAAAGCGTTTTTCTTTTTCGCTAAGGCTAAAGCTTCTTTACTTCTTTTTAAATATGCGCCACGCCCATTCATTTTAGAAGTAAGGTCTACCACTATGTTACCCTCTGGTGTACGAACAATACGGATTAAATCTTTTTTTTCGCACATTTCTAATGTGGCTACACATCTTCGCATGGGTATTTTTTTCATGGTATCACCTTCCTTTCTTAAAGATTAACGATCATCGTCATCGTAATAAGAATCGAATTCATCGTAATCGATATCATCCTCTTCTTCGATATCTTCTTCTTCGTTATCTAATTCTTCTAATTCTTCATCGGTATAGATTGGCATATAAGTGGAACGATCCACAGTTGGTGTAGTGGTATCTTTTTCTTCCTCTTCATTTGCGGCATCATCCGAACGATAAGTTTTCTTTTTACGAGCAGCGTATTGTGCTTGTCTTTCTTTACGTTTCTTCTCGTCTTCAAGTTCTTTTTCTAAGTCAGCAAGTTTCACTTTGGTATGGACCACTGTGGTTTCTTCTTTTGGTTCTTCTTTCTTAGGTTCAACTTTGGTAGCTGGCTCTTCTTTTACTTCTTCTTGAACTGTTTCTGGTTCTTCTTTTGGAGCTTTAACTTCTTCTACGACTGGTTCAGTGACGGTTTCTTCAACCTCTTCTACTTCATCCATTTCTGGAAGAGGTTCTTCAAGTTCATCATTGTGGCCTAAGAGTTTTTCTTCTTCTAAGCGTAATTTGGCCATTGCTTCTTGACGTTTCATTTCTTCCACGGTTAAGTAAGGAATACCTAAACGCATCGCTTCATCTTGTTCTTTAATATCAATGTTCCAACCAGTAAGTTTAACGGCCAAACGAGCGTTAACACCTTTTTTACCAATGGCTAAAGAAAGTTCATTGTTACGAACAACCGCAACAGCTTTCTTTTCATCTTCGTAAAGAAGGACACCTACAACGTTAGCAGGTTTTAAAGCTTCAACGATATATAATCCTGGATTATCGGTATAAGCAATTACATCGATTTTTTCTTTTTCTTTAGTATTTCCTAATGCGGAACAAATCTTTTGAACACGTGTTCCATTTGGACCAATGCAAGCACCGATAGGATCAACGTTTTGATCTAAGCCAATGACCGCAACTTTACTTCTTTCGCCAGCTTCACGAGCAATATCTTTAATGACTACGATGCCTTCAATAATTTCATGGATTTCTTCTTCAAATAAACGTTTTAAGAAACCTGGATCAGTTCTAGAAACGATAATTTGTGCACCTTTAGTATTATTTTGAACATCGACGACATATAAACGAATTTTATCGCCAATACGGAAAGTTTCTCCGGGAATCATTTGGCTCTTTGGAAGATAAATGCTGGTTTCTTCTACGTTAACAATCGCGGAACGATCATCCACTTTTTCAATTTTTCCAGTGACCATTTCGCCTTTCTTCTCTTGGAATTTTTCATAAATTGCTTGTTTTTCTGCTTCTGAGATTTTTTGACGTAAAACTGATTTAATACCTTGGGCGGTTAATTTGCTTAATTCATCGGTAGAGACAGGAATTTCATAAATGTCACCAACGTGATATTCTTTTCCATCTTTAGAAGCATCTTCTAAAGAAATTTCTAAGAAATCATCCTTTACTTCGTCAACGACATTCTTTAAAACATACATTTCAATCGTGCCTTTTTTCGAATCGATATCGACACGGACTTGAGCTTCTGCTAAGCCTTCCACAGGAGTAATACCTAATTGTTTAATTAATCCTTTTTCCATAGCTTCTTTTAAAGCAGAAATAATCGATTCTTTAGAGATGTGTTTTTGGGTTTCTAATTCATCAAGTGCTTTTAAAAATTCTTTTGCGTTAATCATAATTTGTTCCTCATTTTTTAAAACTTTATAGCAAGTCTAGCTTTATCGATGTCTTTACGGGGAATCGATAGTGTTTTGGTTCTTGTCTTTATTCGATAAGAAAGCATAATCGTATCGTTATTTACTTCTTCCAATGTTCCCTCTAGAATGTTTTCTCCTTCAATGGGATGAGTTAGATGTAGATGAACATACTTATGGACAAACCGTTCCATTTGATGTAGTGGGATAGGTCGTTCAGCGCCCGGCGAAGATACATCTAATGTGTAACTATCATCGCTAAAATTCAACCGATCTAGTTCTTCCGATATGAATTCTGAAAGTTGAACCGTTGCTTCTAAATCCATAATGCCCTCTTTTTTATCAATGGCAAAATGCAACGTTTTTTCACCCTTTTGACTTTCAAATGTCACTTCACATAATTCAAAGCCTTTTTCATCTAAAAGTGGGGTAAAATGTGCTACTAATTCATCGACTAACATCTTTTTTCCTCCATTCAATAGAAAGAGTGAGGAATCTCCTCACTCATCAAGACATATCGACATTAAATCACTTGCGTCATTTAACATAAATATTATAGTCATAAACCGATTGAAATATCAATCATTTTTATAAGTTTTTTTCTTTTTTTTCTTAAAATCGCACATATGGCGATGGAAAAATGAAATTTTTCTTATTAGGCAATATTTCCAATTCCTGATAAATGGAGAATGATAAATAAAACGCCTAATACTAAATTAGCAAGTCCCACCCATGCTAGATAACTAACAGAGGCTGGTTTATCTTCGTGTTTCAATAAACGATATTCATAGAATGTTTTTGGCACATTCGTATATTTCGGATTTTTTCGAAACATACGGGCGCCAAACTTCTTAAAGCTATAACTAAACATATCAAAGAAACCATCATTGCTAATCCAAGAAAGTAAGAACACACTAATAAACACTACACTGGGGACGAAGAATGAATCGGATAGTAAGCGACTCCAATTTTTCGTAAGCGTAAGATTCAATTCTTTTATTTCAAAAAGAAGCACTCCTACCGAAAGTAAAACGGAGACGATAATACATATTCCGTATTTATTGATTTTACTCTTCATTCTTTTTTCCTTACTCTGTTTCTTTTAATTCTTCTTGGAAACGAGCAAATTCTTCATCATTACAATAAATGAAGTGTCCTGGGCGAATTTCCCGCATCGATGGTCCTTGTGTAGAATAATCGTGTGCGGTCATTGGATCATACGTAATTCTTTTACGATTCTTTTCGAAATCTGGATCTGGATGTGGGATAGCGGATAATAATGAACGCGTATATGGATGAAGTGGATGGGCAAAGAGTTCATCCGAACTTGCAAGTTCCATAATTCTTCCATAATACATAACCGCAATACGATCGCAGAAATATTTAACAACGGATAAATCATGAGCGACGAATAAGATGGTTAATCCTAATTCGTGACGGAGATTGTTTAATAAGTTAATAACTTGAGCTTGAATGGAAACGTCTAGTGCGGAGATTGGTTCATCAGCAATAATGAATTCAGGATCCATAATTAAGGCTCGAGCAATACCAATTCTTTGACGTTGTCCACCACTAAATTCGTGAGGATAACGAGTAGCGTGTTCAGGAACAAGACCGACCATTTTTAAGACTTCGTTCACCTTACGGTCAATGAATTCTTTATCGTGAATTCCACGAATATGGTAACCTTCTGCAATAATTTCACGAACCGTCATACGAGGATCCAAAGACGCAATTGGATCTTGGAAAATCATTTGCATCTTGGTCATAATACGCTCACTCTTCGCGAATTTTAAAGCCTTTTTGTATGTCTTTTTTAAAGCTTTAAAGGCTTTTAATGCTTCAGGTGTCATGGAAGAAGGTTGCCCATTCTTTTCAATAAAATCGGCAATCTCTTTCTCATAAGCTTCTTTCGTGGCTTTTACACATTGAGCAGCATAGACACGATCACAATATTTTTGGTCAAACTTAGCCTTTTTGATTTTTTCTCTTTGAACTTCAATGATGCCGCTTAACTCTTTTTGGACAGCACTCATTAAGCCATCATATTTTTTCTTGATTTCTGAAACTTTTTCTTGATATTCTTTCGAAGCTTTGGCTTTAGCCGCATCATATTCTTCTTTAGAAGCATCTTTTAAGTCCGCTAAAGCATTATCCATATCCACTTTTGCGGCATGGATTTGTGCTTGCATTTCGCTATGTAAAGCTTTAATTTTATCATTCGCACGAATACGAGAGAATTTAATTTCTTTTTCATTCCAACGTGTTCCTGCTGAAACACGGACACCTTTAAAATAAATATCACCAGAAGTGATGTTATAAAGTTTAATGATAGAACGACCGGTCGTGGTTTTACCACAGCCCGATTCACCAACTAAACCAAAAACTTCACCACGATAAATATCAAAACTAATATCATGAACAGCTTTGTTGTATTTTAAATCACCTGAGCCAAATTTAAAGTATTGTTTTAAATGGCGAACCCGTAATAAAACTTCACGAGGTCCTTCGGGTGTGTCAACCATTAAAGGTGGTATTTCAACACGGACATGATGAGGAGTAAGATTTTCTTGCTCTTCAAGAGTTTCAACTTTTTCTTTTTCTTCCATTTTGAATTACCTCCTTATCTATTCAGCTTTTTTCTTTCTAGTCGTTGACTTAGTTTCTTTTTTAGTTGTTTCTTTTTTGGTCGTTGTTTTTTTCGTAGTGGTTTTCTTTGTGGTAGACTTTTTTGCCTTTTTATCGGTTGTTTTAGCCTTTTCCTCTACTTTTCCTTCTTCGACTGGCATTTCTTCACCATTTTTTCTTGCTTTAGCAATACGAATACGTTCGGTTACAATCTTTGGTGCTTCCACTTTTGGAGCATTTGGATGCAATAACCAAGTTGCTGCATAATGGGTATCACTAACTTTGAATAAAGGTGGTTCTTTTTCAAAGTCGATTTTCATTGCGTATTTGTTACGTGCTGCAAAGGCATCGCCCTTTGGTGGAAGAATCATGTTAGGTGGTGTACCTGGAATTGCCTCTAATTTTTCTTTGGTATTTAAATCAGGCATAGAGGATAATAATGCCCAGGTATATGGATGTTTTGGATCATAGAAGATATCTTCAACAGTTCCATATTCCACAATTTTACCAGCGTACATAACTGCAATGTCATCGGCCATATTGGCAATAACGCCTAAGTCGTGGGTAATAAAGATAATCGATAAACCTTTTTCCACTTTTAAGCGGTTAATTAATTCTAGAATTTGTGATTGAATCGTAACGTCTAATGCCGTGGTTGGTTCGTCACAGATTAAAATATCTGGGTTAGAACTTAAAGCAATAGCGATAACGATTCTTTGACGCATACCACCAGAGAATTGGAATGGATATTGGCTAAATCTCTTTTCCGGTTCAGGAATACCTACTTCACCTAAAAGTTCAATCGCTTTATCCTTGATTTCTCTTTTGGACATTTCATGCACGGCATTTTTATAGCAGCGATAAATATACTCAAATAAAGTATTGGTATAAGTTGCATTATCAAATTCTTCATTTAACACTTGTTCGTAGTGAGCAATGAAGTTTACAATAATTTCTTTTGTTTTGGTAATGACTTCTTCCGGTGAAACGATGACTTCACGCCCATAGGCACGAGCACGAATATCATCATATTTTTTACCTTCTTGAAGCATTTTTTCTTTCTTTTCTTGTTCTTTACGTTGTTCTTCTAATAAATGTAAAGATGTTTTGTAATCAGCAATATAACCTTCTAATGTAGGAATTAAGGTTAATGCAATATCATCTTTAATTTCTGCAAAGACATATTGCGAAGAAAGAATGAGTTTTTTGAGTTCTTTTAAAGAAGATTTTAAAGCATTGATATCATAGGAAGAAGCATCAACAAAAACAGTGTTTAAAAGATTCTTCACATAGTCTAATACTTTTTCTTTTCCTTCTTTAGCGGATTGATATTCTTTTTCAACTGCTACGGATAAACATTTTAAAATCGCTTCTTTTTCTTCCTCTAAAAGCGCCCATTCTGGATGAATGTAGTTTGCTTTCATTGAAAGTACAACTTTAACATGACGCTTACGAGCGGCTTGCCATTCGCGCACCGCTTTTTTGTCTTTCTTATTTTCTGCTTTAGCGGCTAATTCACCTTCCGATGGTAATAAGCACTCTAAGAAGATTTTTTCTTTATCGGCAGTAATTTCAACATCACGAGAATAAGGTTGATTCAAACAAATCGTGAATAATTCATTAGCCATATCATAATCATTTGGATGTAAGTGATCAATTAATGATAATGAACTTTCTCTATATCTCTTTAATAAATGTTGAATTTCTTTTTTCGTATATAACCCAGCTTCTGAAGCATGCTTTTCAATTAATTTTGCAAAAAGTAAAAGCGTTTTTTGTGCTTCTTTACGGGTTGCTTTTGCTTTTAAAACAATGGCTTCTGTCAATTGTTTACCAACACGCATGACTGGATTTAAGCTAGATAATGGATCTTGGAAAATCATCGAGATTTTCGATCCTCTAATTTTGGTGAAATCTTCTTCTCTTAAGGAAAGTAAGTCTTTTCCATCATATAAGATTTGACCGCCTTCAACAATCTTGTTTCCGGCTAAAATACCTAAAATAGCTCTAGAGGTAACGGATTTACCAGAACCTGATTCACCAACAATACCTAAAGTTCTTCCTCTATATAAAGAGAAATTAATTCCACGAACTGCTTTAACATTTCCGTTGTTGGTACGGAAAGAAATTCTTAAATCTTTGACTTCAAGGATTTTTTCTTCGTTATTAGGAGTTGAATTATTTGTGGAAGTCATCATTTCTTTATTTTCCATCATCATTCTTCCACTCCTCTCAATGAAGGATTCAAGGCATCACGTAAGCCTCGTCCAAAAATATTAAATCCGACCATCAAAATAGCAATAAATAAAGCCGGGAATAAAATAATGTGTGGATAGTTTTGTAGGCTTCCCTGACCTTCTTGTAAAACTGTACCTACGGAAGTAATCTTCATATCAGTACTTAAATCAATAATACCTAAATAACTCAAAGTGGATTCTGAGAAGATAACACTTGGAATCATTAAGATACAGGAAGTAACTATTGTACCAATAGCGTTTGGTAAAATGTGACGGAAGATTAAGCGTGAATCACGAGCGCCTAGTGTTCGTGCCGCTAAAACATATTCTTGACCTTTATAACGATAGAATTGCATACGAACACGAGATGCTGTACCAATCCAACCTGTAAGAATAAAGGCGAAACCAATCGAAGGGATTACCCCGACCTTTTGTGATAAATATAAGTTAAACAATACCGCGACAATCATCATTGGAATTTCAGATAGAATATCGGAAACACGTTCCATAATTAAGTCAACAGTACCACCATAATATCCTTCAATAGCGCCGTAACAAATACCAATAATAATATTGATTAAAGCAACGACAACGCCGAGAATTAATGAGAATCTAGCACCGGTTGCTAAACGCGTCATAATATCTTGACCTTGGTTATTTGTACCAAACAAGTGGGTTGGCGTTTTCCCATGATGCATCATTTTATAATATTCCATATAATGGATACGACACTCTGCACTTCCACTAGCTTCGTTTTTACGGAAATATTCAGGATTTTCTGGATCATAAAGCGGAATAATATTGCCATTTTCATCATAGTTCGGTGCGTTATTCACCGCTATTCTCTTTTGTTCTTCCGGTGTCATTTCATTATAATTTTCATATAAAGCCGGATCTTGCATTGTTTGATAATAGAAATTAGCGTTTTGCGCTTGCGTATAAGTATCATAATATCCTGGGATATCAAAGACTGGATATAAGATTTGAACATTCTTTTCTTTTTCATAATTTTGAATCTCTTCAATCTTTTCCATTGTGAATGTTTCATATTTAAAGCCGACTGCATAAACATCAATACGGCAAACGTAAACATTAACTTTACGACCATTTTTGACCGTTTGTTTTTTCTTCACTAATTTTACAATATAGCCAGGTTGATTTAAATAATTCAAATAGTCATTTTCATTTAAGGTTACTTCTTTGGTTCCATCTAAGAAACCTGTACCCTCAAATAAAGCAATACGAGGAATCGCTTGCTTAAATTCAATTTCAACGTCATTAATTCCATAAGGTGAAAAGATAGGTGCAAAAATAGCAAATATAACCATTAAGACCAAGATAACAAACGCTACAACGGAAGCTTTATTTTTACGGAAACGAAGTAAAGCATCTTTAAAATAACCAATAGGTTTGGTTTCAAATTTGGTATCAAAAATTGTATCATCGCGTTGCACAAGTTCAAATTGTTCCTGTGGAATATTTTCAAATTGTGATTGATCCATTATTTTCTACCTCCAATCCGAATTCTTGGGTCGACAAAGCCATAGCTAATATCGACGAGTAAACCAGCAACAAGTCCAATGGCTACGTAGAACATCGAAATAAATAAGAAAACGTTATAGTCTACTTTTCCTAATTGAATGGATGTTAAATAGACATTAGCAATACCTGGAATGCCAAAGATATTTTCAATAACCATAGAGCCACCTAAAATTCCAATAAATTCACCAATAAACATTGGGAGAATTGGCACCATTGCATTTCTAAATGCATGGCGATAGGTAGCTTGACGGCGTGTTAAACCTTTCGTTCTTGCAAGTAACATGAATTCGCTCGTCAATACTTCGGCCAATTCATCACGGATATAACGAGTAAATCCAGCAATTGTACCAAATGATAAGGATAAAATAGGTAAAATCATAGAGACAAACATTTCAGGTGACAAGAAATCTGTTCCATTTTTCACTGTATCTGGTAGAATGCCCCATTTATAGCCGAATAAATATTGAACAACGAATGCATATACATAGCTAGGGACAGAGACGAAAACCATAACAAGAACACCAATTAAATGGTCTTGCCATTTGTTCTTTTTCAAAGCCGAGTAAACACCTAAAATAATGCCAAGAGGAACACTGAAAATCATTGTGTAAACATTGACAATAATGGTTGGTGGTAATTTTTCTAAGACAACACTGGTGACAGGATTACCACGAGAAATGTGATAAGATTTGCCCCAATCAAATTTCGTAAATAAACCAACTAAAAATTCCCAATACTGTTGTAGTAATGGTTTATTCAAGCCGATAGTTTCACGAATGGCGGCATCAATTTCTGGATCCACACCAGGACCACGTGCGGTACTAGCGGGAAGTAAACGAACTAAGATAAAGCACATTGTCATAATAATGAAGAACGTCAATATCATGAGTCCGATTCTTTTTAAAACATACTTTAGCATGAATTAAATCAACTCCTAACTATTAGCATTTTACTATATGTAAACGAATTTTAACACTTATTTTTTTAAAAAATAAAAATTTTTAATTATAAATTAAAATAGACGATAAGGGCGTCCCTACGATACTAGGAAACGCCCTTGATTTAAAAACATCAATTGAAGGGATTTATTATAATCCTGAATATGTGTAATCTAATGTTTTCTTTTGTTTTGCCCATTCAGAAGCAGTAAAGTTGTAGGTTAATTCACGAATTCCGCCACGACCAACGATTGCAAGGTCATTTTGAACTGCATATTCAACCTTGTAAGATAAAAGTTCAGCTTCTGCTCTAGAGGTAAAGCAAATGGCTTCATAACGAAGAATAATTGCTTTTTCAAGTTCAGCTAAAATATTTAAACGAACTTGGTGGCCTTCTTTTTTGCCAGCTTTTCTATCATCACGATCCATAATAGCGTATTTTCCACCAGCACCTATGGCTTGTCTCCAACCATCATAGGTCATTTCAGTATCTCCAGCGCCTTCTTCAAGAAGTTCACCTTTAATTAATAACTTTTCATTTTCTGGGTGGAAACCATATTCACATTTGGTACTTTCAGAAGTATAAACTTGCATAAATCCGAATGGATCCATTGTCATACCGCCCCAAATAGACCAAATACAATCAAAGTCACCATTATAGGCTGTGTTGTAATAATCTTCATCTTTACGAGTTACAATTTTAATCTTGTTTTCAAGATCTGTACCTTTTGTTGCTTCATCTAAGCAATTACGAATAAATAAGATTTGTGCTTTAGTAGCTTCAGAATCCGTATTATAAAGAAGCATTTCAATTTCAACGTTATCACTTGCAGTTAAATGGCCACTCTTTGTGCTTGCTATTTCTGCTTCATAAGCTTTTTGGAATAACTCTTTTGCCTTTTTAACAGAATATCCATTAGTGATATCACCATAAATACTTTGAGAGACACTTTCACCTTGTTTGGTTTCACGATATATTTCGTTGTTGTTGTAATCGGAAATGTATTGGTTATTTAATAAAACAGTGGATGGTACGTGACCAGAAGTATATTCAGCAGCGAATTTTTGACGATTCATAGCATAAGAGAAAGCTTCTCTAAAGTCATGGTTAGCAAGAATTGTTTTATTATTTGCTCCTTTTTGACGTTTGCTTAATTTCTCGTAATCCGTGTTAAATGTTAATTTTTGAGAATAGGTTGTTTGTGTTCTATAAAGACGTTCAGAGTTGCCATAGATCTTCATATCGTCTGCGGTTAAAGAAATATCATCTAAGTCACCTTTTAAGAATTTTTGTAAAGCGACAGAGTGTTCAGTAATAATGGAGAAGTTTACACAAGTAGTTTGATATTTTCCTACGTGCTTTCCATCGGTATAACCATACCATTTATCGTTTCTTTCAAGAAGAATAGATTTTCCTACTTGGAAACGAGTGAGTTTATATGGTCCATAAGACATATAGTTTTTTTGTCTTGTTGCATAATTAGTAATAACAAGTTTTCCATTTTCAGATTTTCCTGCTTCATAATATGGCTCATAAACAATCCAGTTACTAGAAAGGTTATATTTTAAGTAATATTCTTCAATAGCGGTAGACACATAAAGTGTTAATTGATAATCGCCCGTTTTGACTAAACCAACATCATTCCAATCAAAACTATCCCATTGATAATAAACATACGTGATTTCGTTAATCATTTCGTTAATTTGAGATGGATCAGAGCTACCAGTGAGAAGCGTTCCTAAGATATTAAAAGCTGCATCATCTTCAGTTGTATACATTTTGTAGCCTTTATTATCTTCATTGATAGTAATAGATTCAATGCCATAATATTCATGTTTATCGGTTTCAGTACCTTCGGTTTTCATAATACGATTAAAGTTAACATATTTTGAAAAAGTTTTTAATAAACTTTCACCCATTTCAACTTCAGTCTTATCTTCACTCTTTAAATATCTTTCAAAGTAAGGAATAAAGTTATCATTCATATAACCAACAAGGTTTTTGTAATCCTTATCGTTTAAATTAACGTTAGCAATTAAATAAGGGTTATCTTCGTCAAAGCTATAAAAGCGTTGTCCATCACTTAAGACGCCCGGTTGATCATAGTACTTTGAATATTGTTCGAAAGTCTTACGGTCTGATTTAAAATACTTTTCAGCGTTTGCAATTTTTAAAGTATCTTGATAATAGCTTGTAGCACGATAGTTTTGCATTTTGGGATTAAGAAGTTGTTGCATAGAGTAGATGTATGTATCCGCATTAATTGGCGTTCCATCTTCCCAACAAGCATCTTGGTTTAAATTAATAATCCATTTGAAGCCCTCCGCACCTGCATCAACAGATTTGTCATCGATTTGATACTTTTCAATTTCTTCATCGGTTAAGTCATTACTTTCATTTTCGTCAAGACCTGTATCAATAGGATCACCGTCTGCCATCTCAGAAATAATGTCATAACCTGTCTTTGCATCATTCAACACGAAATCGTACAAACCTGTTTCAGTGTAACCAATAATGACAGCGTCATCGTTGGTTTGCCAAGTGTGGACATTCCATGTGGATGGTGAACCGGCCATGTATGTATTATACTGATAATCCTTTTCTTCGCTCCCACCGCAAGAGCCTAAAAGCATTACCGAGGATAATAACATCAAGCCAATAACTTTGGTTTTTTTCATATGTTTTTCCTCCTATAAAATCCTTAATTAAACTTATCATATTTATATGATAGTTAAATAATACTCTAACACTTTTATGAAGTCAATAAAAAAATTTTTTCATAAAAGGAAAGTGCTTACATTTCATCAAAAAATGTTTTCATATATATATGAATCTTTTTTCACGTTTGTAGCGTAAAACAGAGATAATATAAATAAAAAAACGAAACATCTTTATAGATGAAAGTTTTTTCATTATTTATTTTGACTGGAATAGAAAGTTTTATTCAGTTCTATTCTTAAAATAAAATTAATACTTGAATCATTGCCTTTTATTCATTCATAAAGCAGATTATAAACGCAATATTAAGAATTAGATAACTTTAAATCTATCAAGCCAATCGAATCAAAAAAAGGGAGTTCTGCTATTTCTAATTTTATAATAAGCCAATTATCGTAACGACAAATCCGCTTCAATCATACTATAAAATACTATTTAAGTTTAATAAACAAAAAAAGATATTAGTCACGATCACCTATTAAATGAGAATCCAACTTATATCATTTATATTATACATAAAATTCAAATGAAGTATATTTTTTTCATTATACTTTTG
The DNA here is from genome assembly GCA_000437235.1 of Coprobacillus sp. CAG:826. Lineage (GTDB taxonomy): Bacteria > Bacillota_I > Bacilli_A > RFN20 > CAG-826 > CAG-826. The sequence continues at coordinate 183,089 of FR897046.1, forward strand.
ATGTGAATCAACGATTTGTATAGAAATATATTGAGCACTTTATTGTTCTTTTTTTCTCTTTTGATTATTCCTATAAAAATAAAAATCACATTTTTCATTGCCCCGTCCGATTGTACCATGTCTTTCAAAGGCAATTCCACACATATCTCCATAGACGCGGTCATCACTAAAGCAAAAAGTACTGGTTAGTTCTTTGCACCCTAGTAATTCGCAATATTTCATATAGGGACACTTTAAAACATTTACTCGATAATGCTTTTTGTCGAATGCAATTTCTTCTACTTTAAAACCCGCCTCTCCATCAAACATCTTACCAATCATCTTGTGAAAAATTGTGAAGAATAAAGGACAAATAAAAGAAATTTTGGTTACCATATGAAGACGTTTCCTATCGGGTTCTACTCCAATTTTTACCGCTTCCATTAATAACGCTAAAGCTTCTTCATGAGAAAAATATTTTATCATTTGAAGATAAATAGCCACTCGCGGAAAAAACATTCGTTTAGTATGTACCTTTTCTTTTTTAGGAAGATCTTTATATTATTTACAAAACTCATTACAAAGCGTTACTGCATTATCAAGTAAAGTTTCCGTTTGCTCTTTACCAATTTTCTTTCTTATTTCATCTAAGAGATAAGAAAAGCCACCCAGCCTTTTATAATATTTTTTGTCAATCATCTTTCTACGTCTCCCATTTATCTTTTAAAATTTTTAAAATGTCCACATTTTATTCACCATTGATTAGCATGAATACAAAAGAATTTGTATCAAGTAAAACGACTAAAACACCTGAAATTAAAACATAAAATCTTGAATAAAGAAAGTTGGTTTGTATCAAATTTGTATCAAGTTGAAAATTCAAGTAACAAAAAAGCCCCATTTTAAGGGCTAAAAACAAAAAAATGGTGCCCCCTGCCAGAATCGAACTAGCGACGGATCCTTACCATGGATCTGTTATACCATTTAACTAAGGGGGCATCCCATGCAAAAAGAATAATAATATAGTTTTTACATAAAGTCAATGTAATTTTTAGGATTTTTCTCTTTTTCTTTTTCGCCTTCAATCTAGAAAAAAGAAAAGACATTTATTTTTTTATAAATGTCCCATCACTTTTAGGATAGAAAGGCAATTTGAATCGCTTTTTCTACCAATTCAATATTTTCTTTTGATAATGTAATTTTTCCATTTGCTTTTCCTGTCATACGAGCAATTCGTCTTTTAGAAATGGAACGTATCGCATCTAGCTTTAAATAACTATGCGTTTCTTGCGATTCTTTATCATCATTTAATTCTTTAATTACGCCAATATCAAAGGTCAATGTACTTCCCGGAGCGTCTCTACTTGATAAAGGAATGACTATAATATTACCTAAATCGACTGCCCATACCAATGCATAATGGCCTCGGGTTTTGTAGTCGCTTAACTCAGTTCCTACATTAATGCCAAATTCAACCCAGACGACATCGCCTCGTTTTAAAGAATCTGGCTGTGCACCATAGCCACTTTTTTCCATTGAACTTCGAAAATAACTTGTTTTTTTATCTAACCATGTTAAGTATTCCATTGCAACTTCCTGTTCTAATGGTGCTAATTTTGATTGAATGGAACGAAAAATTTTTTGTTCTTCTTCATAAAAAGAACGTTTCTTTTTAAAAGACATACCTATCACCACTATTAGCATATGTCGATTTTCTTTTTTCTCCACGAAAAAAAGTGGAGATTGTCCACTTTTTATTCTTCGATATATTCGCCTTCTAGATCATATCCATAGCAGGCAGTAATTTTAATCTTTACCTTATCACCTAAAGCTAAATCTTTTTTAGCGGTAAAATGAATTTCACCATCGATATCATCAGGAGCATTCCAACCACTTCTTAATAAGTAGCGGTGATGGTCATGATCTACAGAAATAACTAAACCTTCCATTTCTTGACCAATCCATGATTTATTCTTTTGATAGCAAATCTTTCTTTGCTCTTGCATCAATTTTTCATAACGACGTTTTTTCGTTTGATAATGCACTTGGTTTTTCATGCCATAAGCAACCGTTCCTTCTTCTCTTGAATATAAGAAAGCGCCTAAATGGTCGAATTGCATTTTTTGAATGAAATCCATTAAGATATCGAAGTCTTCTTCTGTTTCTCCTGGGAAGCCCACAATAATTGTGGTACGAATCACCGCATTAGGAATTATCTTACGAATTCTATTCTCAATTAAATCCACTAAGAAATCATGATTCCCACGACGATGCATTTCGCTTAATACATGGTCACTTGCGTGTTGAATGGGTAAATCAAAATAAGGTGTTAAACGAGGATTATCGCGAATAAGATATAATAGCTCATCATCAATTTCATCAGGATATAGATACAAAAGTCGGATATATTCTATTTTTTTTAATTTTAATAATTCTTTTAAAAGGGTTGTAATACTTGTTTTATCATCTAAGTCTGTTCCATAACGCGTGGTATCTTGTGAAATGACCACTAATTCTTTAACGCCACTTGCTTCTAAAGTTTTGGCTTCGGATATAATTTCATCAAAAGGACGACTTTTAAAACCACCACGAATAATAGGAATCGCACAATAAGTACAACGGTTATTACATCCTTCGGAAATTCTTAAATAAGCAGAATAAGAAGGTGTTGTAATCATGCGGTGACGATAAGAAAATTTACTTTGAATCATATCTTCATTCCAAAGTTCATTTAAGAGTTGATCCATTCGTGGATAATCATGAATTGGGATAAATAAATCTACTTCTGGTAGTTGCTTCTTTAATTGCTTTAAATATCTTTCGACTAAACAACCAACGACCACTAATTTTTTTCCATATTGCGACATTTCTAAAATGGTTTGAATGGATTCTTTTTTTGAAGCATCAATAAAGCCACAAGTATTAATAATAATGGTATCTGCTTCTTCTGGTGAATTTACAAAAGTAAAATTTGAGTCACGTAGTAACCCCATAATTTGTTCACTATCAACTAAGTTTTTCGCACATCCTAAACTAATAAATCCTATTTTATGTTGCATGTTTACTTCTTCCCTTCTTTTTGTTTTAACGTTTTTATAATACTCGAAATTTTCTTTATTTTACTTGTTTTTTTCTTCGATAAGGAAGTTCAATCAAAAGGTAGATAAATATAAAGATAACTCCAAAGAAATACTTTACACTCCATGAACCTTGATTGCAAGAACGGCTACAAGAAGATTGGTTTTTATTTCCTTTTTTAAAGCCTAAATAGGCTGTTTTTCGATAAGCGTTATCTTCAATTTCTACTTGAAATGAAGTTGAACTTTTTTTCTTGATTTCAATCATTCCACTTTCATAAGAAACGGAATAATTTTCATCATATTCCTCATTAAAAGTAATATCACATTGATGGTAATCAATTCTTGTAAAATTAGAAAGGCCGTCATAAACATAACTAATTAAATAATTCTCTTTTTGCTGAATGATTTCTTTTTCAATTCGTATGGGGTAAGAACATTCAAGCCGAGTAATCTGATTATTTCCTAAAAGAGGAACATCTTTATAAATTAAACAATAGTATTGTAATAAAACATCATCAAAGAGTGTTTTTAATGACGAGAAATAGAAAGCATAAGGATTGGTTTGATTTTGATAAAGGCTCATAGCAAGATGAGACTTTAATACATTTTGCTCAATACCGTATGCTTCACTTTCTTTTAATGTCAAATCTTCATATGCAATTTCTTTTACTTCTATTAAACTTTCTTTATCTTCCCATAAGGAAGAATAATCTATATTGGAATAAAAATAGGATTCTTCTGCTAAAGGGAAGGATAATGAACCGCGATAAGTACCTTTTTCTTCATTATAAGTAGTCGTCATTTCTTCTTTCACATCGTTTAATAAGAAAAACGGCATTGATTCTTGATTGCTTGAATATTCAAAACCATATAAATTGGCATCATTATAAATAGAAGTTGGATGGACACGATACTGATAGAGTGTGGTAGGAATTTGATCAATAAATCCCATTTCTTTTTTCATCCCTTCATAAGGAACGACTACATAATCTATTGAGGATAAAGAACGTAACATTCCATACTGTATTTCTGGTTCAATTTCTGTTGTTCTTCCATCTTGATAACAAGTTAATGTAGGCGCAATTTCATCTTTTTGATTAGAAGAAAGTAAAACGGTTTGAAAGATAGGTAATACAAATGTCACATTTTTTAAGGTTAATGCATTGTTATAAACTTCTAACGTTTGATTCACTCTTGCCTTTGAGTCTAATAAAGATCCGGTTGGTGTTAAAGTCGATTCGTCTAAGATTTGAATTTCCGTAACAGCACTTTTTAAGGACACTCCAAATTCATTATTTTGCATAGATAAAGCATAAATTGAGCCCTGTTCTGTCGTATTATAATAGTTATAGCGAGTCCAATCTAAAGGACAACCTGTTAAAAGCAAAGTAGAAACAAGTAAGAGACATCCACAAATCATTCTATTTTTCATTGGCGGTTCCTCCTACTTTTTCCATTTTGTTATGTTTAAAGATAATTAAAATGACAATTAAAGCAATGAAAAGAAAAGCAAACAAAAATATAAGATTGATTACTAAATTTGTATTATAGCTTTTACTTCCCTTTTTCGATAAAATTAGCATTCGAATATTATTAATTTTATATTGCCCTTCTTCTTTTTCTTCAACAGAAAAAAGCATTTCATCCTCATTAATTTCATATTTTTCTTTTACATCTCCTTGTAAAAGAACTGAAGTTTTTAAATAAGATGAATTGATGATATCCGTAAATGGCTCAGTTCTAAATCCTTCCCAAGTAAATTCTATCGATTTTTTTCTAGTAAAGTTACTAGGATAAGAATAGATTTTTCTAAGAACTTTTAGCGTTGTTTTTTGATTTGGATTTAAAGAAAATGAATAAAATAAAGTACTATGATGACGTCGAGAAATATATTGTTGAATCATCTCATCATGGATGGCATAATTATCGGCTTTTCGATAGATAATCGCATCATAAACCGCTTCTTTTATCTCTTTAACTTCCACTTCAAAAGTAGAAGCTTTCTCCGATAATAAATCAATATAAGTTTTCTTTTCTTTTTGAAGCGTGTAATTTTCTTTCGTAGAAAGAGGAGTTAAAGTCACATCTCCTAATAAATAAAAACGCACTTCTTCTTTCTTTTTCATATTGATAGATAAATATGGCTGACTGAATCCTTTTTTAAAATTGATATCTCCTTTTTCCATCCAAAAGAAACCATTCTCTAAAGAAAAATTCTCTAAAGAAAATTCTACGCTGACACTTTTATTAATTTCATTTTTAATGGTAAAACATGAGATTTCTGCATTGTCTAACCATAATTCTTGTGTGGAAGGTAAATCAATAAAAGTTGAATAAGAAGGAATATACGAATACTCCTCTTCTAAAAAATACGGATGATGAATGAGTTGTACTGGTGTCTTTTCTTCTTCATCTTGTTGGATGATTATTTCATTTTTATATTCCGTATCTTTTAAGGTATGGAGTACTGGAATATAAAAATCAATAGAAACGGATGTGGTTAAGTCTTCTTTAGGTGTAAAGACATAAATACTTTCCATGATTCCAGAAACTGAGGAAGGATGAAAAAGATTGGTAGAAGATTCGATTCCATTTAATGTAATGGTTCGATTCCATTCTACATTTTTAACATAATCTGCGGCTATATCATCAAAATAAGGGTCATATAAGATAGGCCCTTCTTCATTCGTTATATTATTAGAAGAAATATCACAAGAGGCGCATAAAGTACTAAAAATAAGTAGTGAAAATAAAATATATTTCTTTTTCATATATGGCCTCCATCTTTAAGTTTTATTATAACGAAAATGATCAAAATCTACAAGTTACGCAATCTCGTTATCTTGAAAATACTCCATTGCCGCTTCTAAAGAAGAATAAATTTTAGGATGATAAGATAATACTTCTTCATCTGGCATAATTAAATCAGGTATCATTAATACTTGCATACCCGCTTTTGAAGCAGAAATAATGCCGTTTTTAGAATCTTCTAAAACAACACAGTTTTTGGGATCAACGCCCATCACTTTTGCAGCGTATAAATACACATCCGGATTCGGCTTTCCTTCTTTTACCTCATCACCGGTAATCAAACGATCAAAATATTCAAAGACCGTGCCGTATTTTTGATATTGCGCTAAGATTTCTTTGGTTGAAGAAGTGACAACTGCTAAAGGAAGATGTTTTGATTTTAATAATTCTAGAAGCGGAATTAATCCCTTTTTTAAAGGTAAACCATGTTCTTCCATATAGTGAAAAAGATACTCTCTTCTTTTTTCGATAAAATATTGATGATGATATTTGTCTCCAAAAAGATGGTGATAGTATTGATCTACATTTTTTTGTGACATACCTATAGTATCTCGTACCATTGCTTCGGTAATGGGTAAACCAATTTTATTTCCTTCAATCACTTTTGCCTGAATGGTAATCGGTTCGGTATCTAGCATCAAACCGTCCATATCAAAAAATACTGCTTCAATCACAAATATCACTCCTAACGTTCTTACTATGAACGAAAAAAAAGAAGATTGCAAGAATCTTCCTTTTTTATTTTATAAATTTGATTTCGTCATATGTTTAACACGCGCTTCAACTTCCGCTCTTTTAGCGTCATTAAAGCGATCTAATGTGCCTACAAGATAGCCTGTAATACGACGAATTCTTTCAAATGGTTGTGTTTTAAAATGATAAGATAAATCGACATAATCTCCATCTACTTTAATTTCTAATAAAGAAATTTCACGATCTTTATATTGTTCCTTCGCATGTTGAATATACGCGGATTTTTCTTCTTCACTTATCGCATCTCCAATTACCCGAACTTCCATGCTTTTAAGCCTCCTTGTTCTCTTAGTATAGTCACTTAAAAATGGAAATTCAAAGGATATGCTTTATCCATTTTCTTGAATATTTTTGCAATATGCTACAAAGTTCTTTTTCTTGTTTTTCGCTAAAAATGGGTAGATTTCAATAAGTAAAATATCTAAGTAATCCTCTAAAAAAACAATGCTATTTTCGACGATGGTATAAATTGAATCTTCTCTTTTGATATGATCATAAAGGGGCTTTTTCTCTTCATCCATTTCTTTTAAAACTTGTAGACTTTTTTTAATTTCAAATAGATATTGATAGAGTTCTTCTACATTTTTCACATAATGAACATATGCTTGATCTAAATGGTAGATTTGTAAAGTTGGTTGAAGAATATGAAGTAAATGTAAAAAATTTGCGGTGTCTCTTTCTAACTCATCATACAATTGATAAGTGAGATTTCCTTTTTCTAATGATTTTTTAACATTTTCAATACAATTTACAAATTGATGAAAAAAGGTTTCGGAAGATAAAGCAATTTGCTCTTTTTCCTTATCCCTATCTAATTTCAACATTTCAAATTGAATCACAAAGAATGTGGTAGCAAACAAAATCACTTCTGAAGATAAAAGGATGTAGCGGACTTTTCCTACTGAAAAACAAAGTGTAATCGTTGCAAAAATCATAAAGAGTACAACCAAAGATAAAAAAATAGAAAACAATAAATTTGTTCTTTTCATGTTATCACCCTTAATTAGTCTTGCCGAATTTTAGTTTTTCAAAAGGATTATTTGTTTTTTTTTCGTATTTTCTTGATTTCTATCGCTTTTCTTATTAAAATAAGAAACGTTGTCAAGGGAGTGACATATATGAATATTCGTAACATTGCAATTATTGCCCACGTCGACCATGGTAAAACCACTTTAGTCGACCAATTATTAAAATCCTCAGGAACTTTTCGTGATAATGAAGAAACCACGGATCGTATGATGGACAGTAATGATATTGAAAGAGAAAGAGGCATTACAATTTTAGCTAAAACCACCGCTATCCGATACGGAGATTATCGTATTAATATTTTAGATACTCCAGGGCACGCTGACTTTGGTGGCGAAGTCGAAAGAATTATGCGTATGGTCGATGGTTGTTTACTTCTTGTCGATGCATTTGAAGGCACTATGCCACAAACACGTTTCGTTTTAAAGAAAGCTTTAGAAGCGCATGTAAAACCTATCGTAGTGGTCAATAAAATTGATCGTCCGAATGCGGATCCTAAAAAAGTCGTTGATGAAGTTCTCGACTTATTCTTAGAACTAGGCGCTGATGAATCTTTACTTGATTTTAAAGTGATTTATGTCTCAGCTTTAAAAGGTACTTCTTCCTTCTCTCCAGAAGTTGAAGATCAAAAGCCTGGCATGAATCCTGTTTTTGATACGATTATTCAAGAAATCCCTGAGCCAAATGTTGATGTGAATGGCGATTTTCAATTTCAACCTGCTTTACTTGATTACAATGATTTCGTAGGAAGAATTGGTATTGGTTGCATTAAAAGAGGTACCGTTCACGTTAACGATATGGTAGCCTGTGCTCGTCTTGATGGAAGCGTTCGTCAATTTAGAATTCAAAAATTATATGGTTTCTTAGGACTGAAACGTTTAGAAATTACCGAGGCCCAAGCGGGTGATATTGTCGCTATTGCTGGGCTTACTGATTTAAATGTTGGTGAAACTGTATGTGCGTTAAATAATGTTGATCCTCTTCCACCTTTACATATTGATGAGCCTACCTTACAAATGACCTTTGGCACAAATACTTCTCCTCTTGCGGGAAAAGATGGAAAGCTCTTAACCGCTAGAAAAATCGAAGAAAGATTATTTAGAGAAGTACAAAGAGATGTTTCCTTACGTGTCTCACGTGTTCCTAATAGCGAAACCTGGATTGTCAGTGGCCGTGGAGAACTTCACTTATCTATTTTAATTGAAAATATGCGCCGTGAAGGCTATGAACTTCAAGTGAGTAAACCTGAAGTTATTATTAAAGAAGTCGATGGTATTAAAATGGAACCTTATGAAGATGTTCAAATTGATGTACCAGATGAATATGTCGGTAGCATTATGGAATCTTTAGGCTCTCGTAGTGGCGAAGTTGTCAATATGTCCAGTAGTAACGGACAAACCCGTTTACAATACATTATCCCTTCTCGTGGCTTATTAGGCTTTATGACCAACTTCTTAACGATGACCAAAGGTTATGGCATTATTAACCATACTTTTGAAGAATATCGTCCTGCTGTTAAGCAAGCCGTTGGTGAACGTCCCATTGGCGTGCTTGTATCCACCGATAGGGGCTTTGCAACGGGCTATGCCCTTCAACATATCGAAGAACGTGGTTCGCTCTTTATAGAGCCCGGAACCGAGGTTTATGAAGGTATGATTATCGGTGAACATCATTACCCCAATGACTTAGCCGTTAACCCTGTTAATGAAAAGAACTTAACGAATATGCGGGCAGCTGGAAGCGATAAATCAGCCGTCTTAAAAGCGCCGCGTAGAATGTCATTAGAAGCTTGCTTAGACTATATCAATTCCGATGAACTCGTTGAGATTACACCAACGACTTATCGCATGCGTAAGAAGATTCTTGATACCGTCGAAAGAAAGAAATATGACGCTCATCAAAGAACGTTAGCCAAAGAAGAATAAGAGACTTAAAAAAGTCTCTTTTTTTGTTGCTTAAAAAAGTCCATAAAAAAACACTCACCAAGCGATGAGTGTTTTATTTAACGAATCGAATTAAGCTTTGGCTTTACTTGCCTTTTTTAAATCAACTGCGTGTTCGTGTTCAACGACTTCACCTTGGACAAGTCCTTTGCCTTGTAAGACTTGGTCGATTAAGGATTTAGCACGTTTAACCGATAATTTGGATTTAACTTTTAAAAGGGTTGGAACTTCAGCATAAGATCCTTTGCTGGAGACATCGATGATTGGTAATGTGCTATCATCAAAGCTATGTGGATCTAAAGCGAAGAAGACTTTTAAGGTTTTACCTTGAATCGTCATTTTGATTAATAATTCTTTCTTATAGCGATAAGAATCTGCGGTAGCGGATACACGAGATTTAATTCCGTTATAGGCAAGAATATAAGACTTTAATTCATCATATTTGTGTTGAACTTCAGTTGGTGCTTTAACCATTTTTTCAGTAAAGCTTCTACGAATAATTTCTAAGTATTCTTTCATTGCCATTTTAGAATCATCAGGTACGATGTCTAAACGTTCAATACCACGAGAATCCATTAATTGAGCAATTAAAGCTTTTGCACGTTTGACGGATAAACTAGATTTGACTTTTAAAAGTGTTGGAACTTCGGCATAAATCTTTTTACCACTTACATCAATAATTGGATAAGTAGAATCGGTGAAAGATTTTGGATCTAAAGCTAAGAAGACTTTTAAGGTTTTACCTTGAATGTTAATCTTAACAAAGATATTTTTCTTCACACGATAAGAATCACAATGTTTAGAAATTCTAGAACGGACACCTTCATAAGAAAGTAATTCACGACGGATTTCTAAATATTTTTGTTTCATATCATCATCTAAAGCTTCGAATTTTTCCATGAAGGTACGGCGAATAATTTCACCATAAATAGAAGTATCTAAAGTATCAATTTTTTTCTTTTCTTCTTTGGATTCTACTTCTTTTACTTCTTCCATTTCTGGAACGTTTTCAGTAGTTTCTTCTGCTTTAGGTTCTTCCTCTACAACGTTTTCTTCTTTTACGATTTCAACGTTTTCAACGGCAACTGCTTTGGTTTCTTCTTCAGCAGGAGCTGCTGGGCCTTCGGCTAATAATTTATCATGTTTCTTATCCATGATACGGGCAATAATTGCGTTGGTAACAATTAACACAAATAAGTCAATCATTACAACAAGTGCTGCAACTGTAAGAGCTTTTGTATCGCTATTTGTAACTCTATACTCATATGAGCCACGATATTTGTAAGTTACAAGAGCCATATAAACCATAACAGCTAAGAAGATTGGAGCAAGATAAGAAAGTACTCCACGTTTGCGGATAATATTTCTTACGGTCCAGAATACTGTAACAAAACCAGTAAGAACAGTAATAGCTAAAACAAAATAAGTTTTGCCATCCCATGGACGTTTAAATAAGAAGTTAATGGTGTAATTGGCAATTTTTCCACAGTCGGCAAAGAATGAATCTTTAACGAGTAATGCGATTAAGGCAACAAATGCAACAAAGAATACACCAACTAGGACATTCAATGCCTTATGGACTCGTTTTAATTGAGTGCTATCCATTAAAAAACCCTCCCTAAAATCATTTTATTCATAAATAGCATATTTACGACACTATTATTATAACATAATAATAATCTTGCGCAATTGTTTTTTTTATTTATTTCATACAAATATGCATTATTTTTTCATAACTCGCCTGTTTTTTTCTCTTTTATCACTTCGTAGTTTCTTCTATTTGGGTTAAAGTAGACAGATGTTGGCATTTTTTAACATAAAAAATCTCATTCTACGAACGGAATGAGACTTTTTTGTTTCATTATTTTGTTTAAAGTTTTTCCACTTGTACTGTGCCGTGATTACGAATCATAACGCGGAATGCCGAGTTTTCTCCGTATAATGCATGCATTAACTCAAAAAATGATTTAACTTGATCAAATGGTACAAAGGTTAGAATTGTGCCCGCAAAGCCTCCACCATGTACACGGAAGGCTCCACTTTTGAGGAGTTTTCTTGTTAACGTTAAACCTAATGGAATACTTTGTTGGGATTCTCCAGGAACATAACAGTTTTGGAGATATTTATAAGAAGATTCTCCTGAGCGATTCACCGCATCTAAGAATCCTGAAATATTTCCATTTCTTAAAGAGTTAAAAGCGTATAAAACACGTTTGTTTTCATCAAAGAAATGCATACCACGTAATACTGCACGTCCGCCAAGTTTACGGTAGACATAAGGAATACGTTTAATGAATTCTTTGCTATCGACTTTATTTAAATAAGGTTGATTAAATAAAGCGGCCACTTGCAACATATCTTCTTTAATTTGCGCATAATGGGAAGTTAATTCACTATGATTGCCACCGGTATTGACTAAAATCATTTGATAGCCATCAATATGCGTTTGAATACCTTCAATACGTGGATTTTCTACATCGGCAAAGTCAATGTAATTGACGCCACCTAAAGCCACGCCTAATTGATCTAAAAGTCCGCATGGTTTGCCAAAATAGGCCGATTCAGCAAATTGACCAATCTTTGCAAGTTCCACCATATTTAAAGCGTTATCGTTATAATAATAATTTAATAATTCACAAATCAATAATTCAAAAGCAGCACTAGAAGAAATACCGGCACCACGCCAAATGTTACTACTGGATTTCACTTTTAAACCACCGATTTTATAACCGTGATCTTGGAAACCTTTTAATACGCCACGAATTAAACTGGAAGAAGTTCCTTTTTCTTTTTCTTTCATTTCTAAATCATCTAATGAAATATTCATTGGATCATAACCTTCAGAAATAAATTGAATCATGGGTTCATCCGATGCATTTGCAGCCGCCAAAATATCCATATCGATGGAAGCGACTAAAGCTTTTCCATGGTTATGATCGGTATGATTACCTAAAAGTTCTACTCTTCCACAACTCGAAAAGATACTATCCGCATCTTCGTTAAAGTGATAGCGAAAGGCTTTTAAAAGTTTTTCTTTTCTTTTTAAATAGCCATCAAGGTTCCCACCATATAATTCTTCTACCATGTTCATTACTCATCACCATAACCTTTCGGATTCTTTTTTTGCCAATTCCAAGAGTCTCTGCATGCATCTAAAACAGTTAATTCTGCTTTCCAATGAAGTTCTTTATTAGCCTTTGAACAATCAGCGTAGCATGCATCAATATCACCAGGACGACGGGCGACAATTTGATAAGGAATATGGATATCATTCGCTTTTTCAAAGTCATGTACCATTTCTAAAACGCTGACACCTTTTCCGGTACCTAAGTTATAAATGAGTAATCCTGGATTTTCTTCCATTTTCTTTAAAGCGGCGATATGGCCTTTCGCTAAATCGACGACATGGATGTAATCTCTAACTCCCGTTCCATCAGCGGTTTTATAGTCATTACCAAATACTTTTAATTCTTTTAATTTTCCAATGGCCACTTGCGTAATATATGGCATTAAATTATTAGGAATTCCATTAGGATCTTCTCCCATTAATCCCGTTGGATGAGCACCAATTGGGTTAAAGTAACGAAGAAGGGTTACGTTGAGTTCTGGATGAACTTTTTGTACATCTTGTAAAATTTCTTCAATCATTAATTTCGTTCTACCATAAGGATTGGTGACGCCACCAACTGGGCAATCTTCATCGATTGGAATACGTTTTGGACTTCCGTATACCGTGGCAGAAGATGAGAATACGAAATGATTGACATGATATTTCAACATCATTTCTAAAAGATTTAATGTCGAATTTAAGTTGTTATCATAATACTTTAAAGGAAGAAGTACGCTTTCACCAACAGCTTTAAAGCCTGCAAAGTGAATGACCGCATCAATCTTCTCTTTTTTAAATATTTCTTCAAAGGCGACTTTATCGAGTAATGAAACGCGATAGAAGATGGGACGCTTTCCGGTAATCGTCTCAATTCGGTTGATAACTTCTTCTTTGGAATTGCTTAAATCATCCACAATAATTGGCTCATAGCCTGCATTAAGAAGTTCTACGACGGTGTGACTTCCGATATAACCTGCTCCACCAGTAACTAAAATTCTTTTCATTTTGATTTGTCTCCCTTTCTTATAAATCTAATTTTTTAGCAAAGGACATGAAATGTTCATTGCCTTTTTCATCTTGTTTAAATACTGCAACATTACCTAAGATATGCATACATACCGTAGAGATTTCATTACGAATATATTGAATGGCTTCTTCCTCTATTAATGTATGGTCTAGTTGCTTACGTAATCTAACAATAAAATCGCGATGAATCTTTAAGTCTTCGTGTTCTTTAAAATATTCATCTACATCCATAGATACATCATTTAAAAGAACCGCTAATTCTTTGGTTTGTCTTTCTAAACGTGCGGGTAAAATGAACATACCCATAGCTTCAATTAAGCCAATACCTTCACTTTTAATGTTATGGTATTCAGGATGGGCATGGAAAATGCCATCGGGATAAGTTTCATTTGTACGATTATTTCTTAAAATGAGGTATAAAACATAATTGTCATCTACTTTACGGGCAATTGGAGTCGTGGTATTGTGTTGTGCACCATTAGAATGAGGAATAATATCAATTTCTTCATCTTGATAATCTCTCCAAACTGCTAAAATGTGTTCTGTAGCATCTAATAATTCTTCTTTATTTTTTGAAGTTAATCGAAGCGTTGACGCATACCAGTCTAAATATTCAATCTTTGTATGTTTATACTTTTTATTTTCGAGTTCAATAATTGGATGTGAGAACATCATCGGCATGAGGTGACTTCCGCCTTGGAAGTGTTCGTGATTCAAAATAGAGCCGCCTACAATAGGAAGTTCAGAATTAGAACCCACAAAGAAGCAAGGGAAACGATCGACAAACGCTAATAAATTTGCGTAGATTCTTCTTCCCATTTGCATAGGTTCATGATGTCCACAAATAACGATGCAGTGCTCATAATAATAAACGTAAGGTGAATATTGTAAGAACCAGTGTTCATCATTTAATGAAACAGGAATCATACGAATATTTTGTCGCGCAGGGTGATCATCTCTACCCGCATAGCCTAAATTTTCTAAGCATAATAAGCATTTAGGATAAGAGACATCTTTCTTTCCAACTAATTTAGCAATATCTGAGTTCTTCTTTTCTGGTTTAGAAAGATTAATTGTAATTTCTAAATAATTGGTGGGAAATTCTGCTTTCCAATATAGATTACGATCCACTGCGGTTTTTTGAATATAGTTGTTATAAATCTCTAACTGATACAAATAATCTAATGCGGTTTGAGGATTTTCTTGTTCTAAAGTAGTAAAGTGAGAAATTACGTCATTGGGCATAGGAGTAATCATTCCCATTACTTTTACGAGTAAGCGCTCAATTTCTTTATCATTATACGTGGTGTTCTCTTTTAAATAAGTTCTTAGTTCCTCTAATAACACATCCGGAACTTGAAGATTTTCGATTGCTTTTTCGTCAATTGAAGTATTCTCCATGCTCGTAAGATGAAAGAGGTCTAATAATTGATTCTGTACATAAATGGAATCAAATTCTTGTAAGCCCAACTTTACTTTTGCGTAGTAAAGAAGCTTTTGAATAATATGATGCAGTTCCATATTGAAATCCTCCATAATTATTATAACTGAAATTTTTTAGAAAAGTAATAAACTTTATGAAAAAAGCCCTTACATAAGTGGGCTTTTTCCATATAAGCCCTTATCAAATTTGATATGAGCGTTATTTAACTTCTAAGACGTAACGAATCCACATTGTTTGGGTTTCAAACGCTTTAATGCGCATGGATTCCAAAGGATTCTTTTTAAATTCTACCGCTAAAGAAGTATAAGGAACATTTTGTTTTCCGGTTGTTAAAAGAATATCTTCTGCTTCATTTTCATCATATAAATGAACCATTGGTGCATTGGAATAAATGTACATGGTTCTTGTTTGCTCTGGATTTGAAAGTGTGAAAGCAGGGCCTATGTAATCTTTTTCTAACACCCAGTCATGGTCATATTCAAATGGAATTTTTCCCTTTTGTCCAAGGGTACGTTTTTGTCTAAAATCAAAATATGGTGTAACTTTTTCTGCGCCAAGAATAATCTTTTCATGATCAATTGGTAAATAAATGGAAGAAGGAATGGTGACAAAATGGTCTGCCATTTTTGCTTCACCACCATCCATCATGAAATAAGGGTGGCTAGTAATATTCACCAAAGTATCTTGATCACAAGTTACCGCATAAATAGAAGTAAATTCTAATTGATCATCTAAAACGGTATAGGTGGCTGTGATTTTCATATTTCCATTAAAGCCGCCTTCTCCATCTTTTGAATAATAAGTAAAGGTAATGATGGCTTTATCTTCTTCCTCTTTTACTTCGTATTGGAAATTTTTAAAGGCAAAACCTTCTTTACCGCCATGTAAACAGTTGGCGTTTTCATTAACACCAACTTTATAAATTTTTCCATCTAGTTCATATTCAGCATTTTTTAAACGGCCACAAACACGGCCTACGGTTTTACCATAATAACGAGTGGTCGTTAGAAATGTATTACGATCTAATGGTGAAAGCGTCATTGGTTTTTCATAAAACCATTCGTAAATAGAGCCGCCAAAAGAACATAAGGTTAAGCGCATTCCTAAGCGGTTTGTGCATGTAATCCATGCAATCTCTTCATTGTTAAGTTTTGTTTTTTCAATTAAAATCTTCATAATTCATCGCCTGTTTTAATTTTATCAAAATTTGTAGAACAATACAAAAGCATTTCACGATTTTAGCAATATTATTTTTAAAGTAATTTTTTTGATACAAAATTTTTTTCTCCCTAAAAAAGAAAAAAGCTATGAACGTTTTTTTTCATAGCTTCCCTCATCTTATTCTTTTTTTAAAGTAGAGGTTTCTTCTTCTAAATGTGTCTTTTTCTTTCTTTTTTTCACGCATTCAGTTAGAAGGTATTCAATTTGTCCGTTAATTGAGCGGAAATCATCTTCTGCCCACTTCATTATTTCGGCATAAAGTTGATTAGAAAGACGAAGAGGGATTTGCTTTTTCTCTTCATTCATAATTAATAAATGGTTCCTGAATTTACGATGGGTTGTGCATCTTTATTTCCGCATAAGACAACAAGTAAATTGGATACCATTTGGGCTTTTCTTTCTTCATCTAAAGTAACAACATTATTTTCACTTAATCTATCTAAAGCCATTTCAACCATACCCACTGCCCCGTCAACAATCATTTTACGGGCATCAATAATCGCAGATGCTTGTTGTCTTTGTAACATTACCGCTGCGATTTCAGTAGCGTAAGCTAAATACGTGATTCTTGCTTCAATAATTTCAATACCCGCTTCTTTTACGCGTTCTTGAATTTCATTACGAATTCGTAAAGCAACGACATCGCTTGAGCCTCTTAAGCTACCTTCATCGGCTAAGCCATCACCCGTAGTGTCCACATTAGGCGCAACATCATAAGGATAAATACGTACCACGTTTCGTAATGCACTATCACATTGTAAGGATAAATATTCCTTGTAGTTATCAACATTGAATACTGCCTTAGCGGTATCCACAATTTTCCAAGTTACAGCAATGCCAATCTCTACTGGATTACCTAAACAATCATTAATCTTTTGACGGCTATTATTTAACGTCATAATCTTTAAAGATAAACGCTTATCACTACTAGAAAAATCAAAGGAAATCGTGCCTCCATTATTTCCCGGTAACGTAGCAGTACCAATGGTATTGACGTCACCACTTTGATTTAATTTGGTTTTGGCAGCAGGGTTAAAGCTTGAGCAAAACGGATTTACAAAGTAGAAACCATCTCCTTTAATCGTTCCCACATATTTACCAAATAATGTTAAAACTAAAGCTTCTTGTGGCTTTAAAATTCTTAATCCCAAAAGTGGAAACCAGCCAATACACATATAAACAATAGCAATAATCGTTGGAATCATTTGTTCTTTCGTTCCAAAGTATGCACATGCTGCAATCGCTACTATATAAAGTGCGAGGGTAATCAAAAGAACAAGCATTCCTCTCTTTTTTGTTGTATAAATTTTTTCTTCCATTTTTTCTTTCTCCTTTTACTTATATCTTAATGATATCATTATGATATCAAAAAATCAAGACATTCAATTTTCAACAAATTCAAAAATTCTGTCGAATAAGTAGACACAATGTGCGTCTTTTTTTATACGCATGGGAAAAAAATGGTAATATACAAATAGGGAGTGTGATTGTATGCCCAACTTATACAAGAGATTACGTAATCTTCGCGAAGACCATGACCTCACACAAAAAGACGTAGCTGAGCATTTAAAATGCAGTCGTACTGCTTATGAAGGATATGAACGAGGTTATAGAAATATTCCAGTAGAACATTTAATGAAGTTATCTGAACTTTATTCAGTATCAATGGAATATATTGTAGAGATGACAAACGATAAAAAGGGAATCAAATAATTCCCTTTTTCTTTTACTTTTTTCTTCTAATTATATAAAAGAAAACGCCTCTTTCGAGACGTTCTTTAACAATCATGGTGGTCCAAGCCGGGATTGAACCGGCGACACATGGATTTTCAGTCCATTGCTCTACCAACTGAGCTACCGGACCACAACTGGCGGATCTGACGGGAATCGAACCCGCGGTCTTCTCGTAATTAGCTTGGAAGGCTAATGTTCTACCATTGAACTACACCTGCAAACTGGCGGATCTGACGGGAATCGAACCCGCGGTCTTCTCCGTGACAGGGAGACATGTTAACCGCTACACCACAGATCCATGATGAGTAGTGCGCTCATATATTATCCATGATTTACCATAAAAATGCAATAGATTTTTTAAGTTTTTTGTTCATCAATTTTTTCTAGTCGCTCTACTCGTGTAAAATACTATTTTATTAATCGTAAACATTAACGTTTCCCGCGACAATATCGACTGAATAATCTTCACGTGTATATAAATTCGAGAACGCATCTTCTGCCGCTTCCATAATACGAGAAGAAATTTCATCAAATTTTCTAACTAAAGCGTCTTGTGCACTATCCGCTTCTGCTTGTGAATAGAAATTTTTGGCATTATGTACGCTAATATGAACCGTAAATTTAACTTTGGGTGACCAAACACTTACCTCAACTTTGACATCTAACGACATCGTTCTCATGCCAGTAGAACAGGTTTCTCCCCCAGAAAATCTTGAAGCCACTTTACGCATGGCGCGGTCTACATCTCCTTGTGTGCTATAGCGAACGGATGGGGATGAAGATGAGGAAGAAGAACTATAACTGCTTTGGGAAGTACTTCTTCTTTGAGAGGATGTTGAGGTTCTCTTTCCTTTTCTAGGAGAACCATCCCAATATATAACGTCAATAATCGTCGCAACAATCCACAATCCACTTGCTAAAGTTAAGAAATTTTCAAAACTTGGCTTCCATACTAATCCATAAGCGCCCAATATCATAGCAATGGGATATAAAACGCCTAAAATTCTTGAAAATGTCGTACGATGCAATCCAAAAGCGGCAAAACAATAAATTGCAAATAAAACGATAACCACCCCTGCTACAATGTACGCAATCTTTTGTGTTTGTTCTGTTGACAAGCCATTTAAGCCCACCCCGATAAGGACGATAACCACACCTGCAGCAGCACCATATTCAAAAAAAGCATAAACGCCATATAGAATCGTAATAAATGATATAAGTCCCATTAAAACTCCTACCGCTTCGCCTGCAACTAAGGCAATAAGGCCGAACGATAGCGCTAAAAGCATGTTAATGATTGTATATAGTATTTTTTCTTTCATAAAAAAAGCCTCCAAATCATAAACAACTATACATTTTCAAAAAGAAAATGTCAATTTTTGCGTCATGGTTGAAGGCGATTTTTTATAATTTTTAAATATTCGTCGCTTTAATTTCAAAATAAGCTTGAGGATGCTTACATACTGGGCAAATTTGTGGAGCTTCTTTTCCTACATGAATATGTCCACAGTTACGGCATTTCCAAATGACAATACCATTCTTTTCAAAGACTTGACCTTCTTCTAAATTTTTGATTAATTGACGATATCGTTCTTCGTGTTCTTTTTCAATTTTTCCGACACCTTCAAATAGAATCGCTAATTCTTCAAAGCCTTCTTCACGAGCTTCTTTGGCCATTCTTGCATACATGTCGGTCCATTCGAAGTTTTCCCCATTTGCCGCATCTAATAAATTTTCTAATGTGGATGGCATACCATCGTGTAAAGCTTTAAACCAAAGTTTTGCATGCTCTTTTTCATTATCGGCTGTTTCTAAAAACAAACTAGCAATTTGCTCATATCCCTCTTTTTTAGCTTTTGAAGCATAGAAGGTATATTTGTTTCTTGCCATTGATTCGCCTGCAAATGCTTCTAATAAATTCTTTTCAGTTCTTGATCCTTTAAGTTTCATGATGATTCTCCTTTTTCCTTTATAATATTATTATAGGCTATTTTGATGTTCATTCAAAGATGAACGAAAAAATAAACTAAATTCTTATTTTTCAAATCTAAATATTTATTTCTCACTCTTTAAGACTACCTTACCATGAGTACCACCGATATAATTACCATCTAAAATAATAGGAATTCCATTAACCAAAACATGCCGAATACCTCCAGGAGTAAAATCAGGTCTTTTTTCATCTACTCTAAGAGTGTTAGGGTCAATGACTGTGATATCCGCATAGTATCCTGGTTTTAAATATCCCCGTTTGGGAATTTCAAAACGATCAGCAGTTGCCCCTGTCATTTTTCTAATTATTTTTTCATAAGGGATTCCATATCGTTTGGCTAAAAGAAGAAATTGAGGAAAAGTTTGAAAAGCCGCAATATTTTGTAACCCTTTTTCTTCTATCCATGCATCCGTCATGAAAATAGATAAATCATCTTCCATTAAAGTCCGAACAATATCTTCATTATAATATTTACCAAGGTAAATCCTTCCACTGCGATTGGACAAATCTACTAATTTTAAATACATATCTAAATTAGAACATTTTTCCTCTTGCGCGATTTCTGGGATTGTACGACCTTCATATTCAGGGTAATCATCAGAAATATACGCTACTAACATATCATCCCAATCTATCCCTAAAACTTTTCGATACATAAAAATAGTCATTTCTAATTTAAAGCGATTCCATGGCTTTTTAGCTTTTTCTGGACTGAGTTTCGCATACCAAGCGGGATAAATTACAGTAATAACAGACGCTCCATAGTGAAATGCATAATTATCAAACGTTAAAGGATAACCTTTCTTTTGCATTTGATGAAAAACAGAAAGCATTTTATTCTTCAACTTCCAACTTCTTTTTCCAACAAAAATTAAATGAGAATATTCGGTTTTACATCCTGATTTTTTTAATATATCAACAACTTCATCTAGTCCTAATTCTAAATGAGATTTTCGCGTGAAAAATGGGTAATCCGCAGAAACAGCTGAGCAAGAACGCGGATGAACTGTAAGAATACCACCATACTGCGCTATTGCTTTTGAAAAAGCAATTACTTCATCTTTTTTTGCATACCGATTTGGCTCGTACATAAATCCTAAAGAGCCTCCAAAAGCACCACCATCCATAGCTTCTTTCACAAAGTGTAATTCTTGTTCAATCTGCTCTTTTGTGAAAGGTGTAGAATCGTATCCCGCTATGCCCGCTCGAACAGATCCAAGACCGATTAATGGTACAAGGTTTACATATAATTTTCCCTCCGCTCGCATTTTGAAATCTGAAAAACTTCCAGGATGATTGGCTTCAAATAATCCTCCTCCTAATAAATCTTGAAAGGGTGTATTTGAAGACATTCCAAAAGAAGAAAAGCTACAGTTTCCCGTAATTTGGGTTGTTATGCCTTGTTCTAAAAAAGGACGAAAGAATTTTTCTGCATTAGGACGATCATAAAAAAAATCATTATGAGAATGAGCATCAATAAATCCTGGACAAACAAAGCAGCCCGTCACATCTATGGTTTGATCAGCTTTCTCGGAAATGGTTTTTTCAATTTTTATTATTTGACTGTTTTCTAAAAGAATATCGCCTTCCGTTGGCGCTGTTCCATTACCATCAAATAATATGCCGTTTTTAAGTAGTATTTTCATTGTTTTCCCCCATAAATAGTAAGTTAAATTAAAGTTATTAGTATATTAAAGATATCTCTTTCTTAAGATTGAACTATTATATTGCTCTACTTGTACTTACCTTTAATCATTACTAAAAACTTTTTAACAATATGAAACATTTTAACATGTTCATTTATTTTAATGCAATATTAACACATATGATTCGTCTTATTATATAAAAAAAACGTAGCCGAAGCTACGTGAATTTTCTTGGTTGCGGGGGAAGGATTTGAACCAACGACCTCCGGGTTATGAGCCCGACGAGCTACCAGACTGCTCTACCCCGCGATGGGTAAACATATTTAAATCAAAAACTGGCGGAGACAAAGAGATTCGAACTCTTGCGGGACTGTTCATCCCCTATCGGTTTTCAAGACCGACCCCTTCAACCACTTGGGTATGTCTCCATAGAAGATGGTGGACCCACTAGGACTCGAACCTAGAACCAACCGGTTATGAGCCGGGAGCTCTGACCATTGAGCTATGGGTCCGTCCTAAATAAAATAATGGTAGCTGCGGGGGGATTCGAACCCTCGACCTGCCGGGTATGAACCGGCCGCTCTAGCCAACTGAGCTACACAGCCAAATAAAACGTAATGGTGGAGCCGACGAGGATCGAACTCGCTACCTCCTGCGTGCAAAGCAGGCGCTCTCCCAGGTGAGCTACGGCCCCTTAGCAAGTTACGCTAGTATATTTTAGCCGTTTTCTTCTTATAGTGCAAGTATTTTTTTATAATTTTTCGCGGTTTTTTTACAAATAATTGCTCCGCGCCTTGCCTATTTCACCTTTTCGTTCGTCATTTTATTTTTCAATAATGAAAACCTCTTTAGTTTGATGGTGAGCTATAAAGCAATCAGGGACTAAAGAGGCTATTTCTATTCTATGTTAAAAATGTAAACTTTATTCTTTTTTCTTTTTATCTTGTTCAATTAAGTCTTTTAAAGCCCCAATAGCGACTTTAATGGCCATTTCGGTATCATGAACTTGTTTATTTTCTAATCCACGTTTCGCTCTTTCTTGGTTCGCTACAACTAAGAAACAAGAGCCTACACGAACGTGAAGATAACTCGCTACAATAAATAAAGCAGCGGATTCCATTTCACTCGCCTTACAACCTAACGCACACCAAGCATCCCATTTCGATAAAAGTTCATCTTTGTTAGGAAGGGTTTCTGGACGATGTTGGCCATAAAAAGCATCTTTACATTGCACTACGCCAATATGATGACGAACTTTTAAGTTTTCTGCTGAATGCTTTAAAGCGGTAATGATTTCATAATCCGCAACTGCAGGATATTCAATCGGCGCATATTCTTTGGAAGTTCCTTCAAAGCGAACAGCAGCTTGAGCGATGACTACATCGCCTCCCATAACATCTAAATCCATGCCACCACAAGTACCAACGCGAATGAATGTGTGAGCGCCATTTGCCACTAACTCTTCTAAAGCGATGGATGCAGATGGACCACCAATACCCGTTGAAGTTACCGAAACTTTTACGCCATTTAAATAGCCCGTATAAGTAACGAATTCCCGAGAATCGCCCACTAATTTAGCATTTTCAAAATGTTCGGCAATTTTTGCACATCTTTTTGGATCACCTGGAAGAATGACATAGTGACCAATATCTTCTGGTCCTACACCAATATGGTATTGTTTTCCGGATCCTTCAGTATAATCTATCATAATCTAACCTCTTTCTTTTCCTTTTAGGAAAGCACTTTCATAAGCATTATATCACATCTTTCTTTTTTCCAAAACTTAAAAAAATAATAAGCAGAAAAAAAGATAAGAAATCTTCTTTAAGAAAGAAAAAAGTCCAATGCTTTTTACATTGAACTTCATTAACCTCATGGTCGGGAAAACAGGATTCGAACCTGCGACCCTCTGGTCCCAAACCAGATGCACTACCAAGCTGTGCTATTTCCCGAGATGGCGCGCCCAGCAAGAATCGAACTCGCAACCTTTAGATTCGTAGTCTAACACTCTATCCAGTTGAGCTATGGGCGCATGCTCATATATAATAGCATAATCGCCACAAAATACAAGCGAAACTTTTAAAAATTTTTGGAGGTTCCTGACGGAGTCGAACCGACGCTCATTGAGTTGCAGTCAATTGCCTTACCACTTGGCTAAGGAACCGTTGCTTTCGCAAGCGGTATAATAATATCATACCTCATAATTTTTCGCAATACATTTTTATTCAAATAACGTGTAGAACATGAGAAAAAATCGTGAATTCAAAGAAGAATTCTATTGAATTTTGACGAATTGATTTTGTTCCATATTCTTAAAATAACCATGAAAAAAAAGACAATTCACAAGGAACTGCCTTTTTGCTTTTTATTTATTGGCTAAGCGACGGCGAATCTTTAATGATTTTTGTTTTTTAATAAGCATTAATAATCCGATTACAAAAGCACCAAACACGACGATGAGTAAGAAGATATAATATGGCATCATGTTGGTATAAGCACGAATTTGTCCCCACATAATGATGACATCGTCGTTAGCGGAGCCAAAGTCATTCATAATGGCGCAGCGCGCAATGATTTCTTGAGAAGGATATTGCGTTTCTAAAAGATTCGCATTTTCTTCATAAGGATAAACGACCATGCTTCTTCCTTCACTGACATTACCACTAAATAAGTGACTTAAGTCATAAGCTTCACCTAAGCCTAATTCATCAACATCAATTTCGGTCCAATAAGTGGTATTAGTAGGAAGAATATCGGAGATTTCTTCCTCGGCTTTACATTGATAAGCTTTACCTTCATAAAGAACAATGCTACCTTCTACTTCGCCTTCTTCTTCATCTTCATATGCACCGTGATAGGTAGCGCCTTCAAAATATTCGCCCACGCCATACCAATCGGTCACTAAGTCAAAAACATCATCACAAGCGATAAATGAAGTATAGCCAATGTAGTCCATATTTCTCGCTGCATTTTCTGGACGAGATAAGAAATCAATGAATTTACAAGCTAAGTCTTTATTTCCTCCTTTTGGTATTGACCAGCCGTCATACCAAACGTTACTTCCTTCATCAGGGACATAATAAGCAAGTTCTTTATCCGCTTCTTCTCTAGCGTTATCAATAGAGAATACCGCATCGCCCGACCACGCTAAATTCATTTTGATTTTTCCAGTAACGATATCATTTTTACCATTATCTACTTCAAAACCGAAGATGTTATCTTTCAAAGAAATGAGTTCTTTTTTCACAACATCAATATAAGGAGCGTAGTTTTCTTCGGTAATCAAAATATCAAATAAGTCTTGAATGACTTGGTTATAACTGGCCCGAACTTGTGCTTTTTCTTCTTCAGTTGTCGCGTTTTCTAACGCCGCTAAATAAGCTTCTCTAGCCGGATTTAAAATGTCTTCTTGATTGGTGATAGGAGAACCTGAATACGCATGCATTAAACCAACGACAAAGGTATCACGCATAGAGTTTTTAATGGAAATCGTATTTTTATACGTTTCATCCCAGAAAACATTCCAAGATTTTACGTCTTCATTAATGGTATCGGAGCAATTTGGATCATAAACAACCCCTAAAGTTCCCCACATATAGCCAGCTGAATATTGATCTAAAGAGGTTTCTTTTTCCCCATCACCATCGATATCGACCATCATGCTCGCTAATTTACTACGAACTTCTTTAGAAGCATAGGTATCATAGTTTGGACATAATTCTGAAATAGAAAAGGGTTGCACTAGACCTTCACGTACCATTTTTTGAATCATGTAATCGGAAGTACAGATTAAATCATAGGTACCTTCGGGTTGTAAAGTAAATTGGTTGTACATGGTTTCGTTTGTATCATAGGTTTGATAAGAAACTGTACAATTGTATTCTTTTTTGAACTCTTCAATTAATTCTTCATCAATATAATCTTGGCAGTTATAAATAACGAGGTGGTTTTCTCTTTTGCTTGCTTTATCGTTACTTGAACAAGAAGCAAGTCCACCAATTAAAAGAAGAAGTCCAGGAACTAGTAAAGTGATTTTTTTCATTGTATGAACCTCCTTACCGTCTTTTAATCGTCATTTTAGCACGACGATTATTGTAAACTGTATTTCCTACAACGACCACGAGTACGACTAAGAAGATAATCGTTGTTAATGCCCGTACTTCCGCAGGAATTGGGTGTTTGGCAATCATCTTTTGAATGTAAGTTGAAATCGTTTCAAAAGATGGTTTTTTCAAATATTGAGTAATCACAAAGTCATCTAAAGACAAAGTGAAAGAAATCATAAAGCCGGAAAGAATACCGGGAATAATTTCTGGTAAAACGACTTTATATAAAGCATAACGAGGTTTAGCGCCTAAATCTAACGCTGCTTCATAGGCAAAAGGATCCATTTGTTGAAGCTTGGGTTTGACGTTTAAATAGACAAAGGCAATGGTTAAAACGACGTGACCTACTAAAAGCGTAAAGAAGGAGAACGATAAAGATAAAGAAACGGCTAAAACCGCTAAAGATAAAGCGATAACAATTTCCGCATTCACAACAGGAAGTTGATTCATCGTTTCTATCCATTTTCTTGCTTTTTTAGAGGAATAGAATGCGCCTACCGCCCCTAAAGTTCCTAAGATGGTCGACACAATTGCGCTTGTAACGGCAATAAGTAAAGTATTCCATACCGCTTGCATTAAATCTTTATTTTGAAAAAGTTTTACATACAAATTGAAGGAAAAACCATTCCAGTTTCCTACTTGAACCGTATCGGTAAAAGAGAAAATAATTAAAACTAAAATCGGTAAATACATTAAAAGAAGAATGATGTATATATAAGACTTAGCAAATATTTTCCATCTTTTTTCTTTTCGCGCTTCTCTTTTTAATACGATAGCGCCCGAACTTAAACCATGATTTCCATAGGTTTCATTGGCTCTACGGGCAATTAAATAGAAACTCGCAAAGAATAGTAACAAAATAGCGAGTGAAAGTAAGATAGTCGCTACGGCACTGATTTGCTCGGTTAAACCTAAATAAAGCATGACATCCATACAACCGACGGACAAAAGAATCGTTAATACTAAGAAAAGCGATTGATGCTTAAAGAAGCATGATAAAAAAGAAGATTTTTTCTTTACCATATAGACTCCTTTCCCTCGTCATCTTTCGAGAATTTACGAGAAATCCAAACGCTTAATAGGATTAAAAGAAGCATAATTAAAGCCATGAATGAACCAAAGTTCCAATCGGATTGATTGAAATATAAGTCGATATAGCTACCAAATAATACAACGTTATATTCAGACAATAAGTCAGAAATAACATAGGATGAAAGCGTAGGCATAAAGACCATCGTTGCCGCGGAAATAATACCTGGCATCGTCATCGGTAAAATGACTTTGATAAAGGTTTGAAAAGAGTTCGCACCTAAATCTTTACTGGCTTCAATTTGGCTACGATCCATTTTAAGCATTGTGGTATATAAAGGCAAAATTGTAAAAGGAAGATAGTTATAAACTAAACCAATAATGGTCACGAGTTGTGGATAACTACCACCGGATAAATTGATCCAAGAAAGTAAATCACGCGTTGCCCCTGTACGGATAACAAAGTTAATCCACATTGGCATAATGAAAAGTGTGACTAAAACCGCAGATTTATTAATCTTTTTGTCGGCTAAAAAATAAGCGACAGGATAACCAATCAACAAACATAACACTGTGTTAATAATTCCATATGTTAAGGAAATTAATAAAACATTTAAATTCGTAGAATCAGAAAAGAATTTAGTAAGATTAGCAAAAGTAAAATGTCCCGTTCCTTTATCGGTGAAAGCGTAAAAAACAATCAAGAATAAAGGCGTAATGACAAATAAAAGAAAGAATAAAATATACGGAATGGATAGATATTTCCGCTGAAATCTAAATTTCATAACGTGCAATATCTCCTTTTAGGGTTAATTTCATCTTTTCTTTCTTTACACTGATGCTTACTTTATCAAATTCATTCCAAGTCCATTCGGTATCAACGACAAAGTCATCTTCATCTTCGGTACGTACCACTAATTGATAGTGATCACCAATATAGACCATTTCAATAATTTCACCGATTAAATTACCCGCTTCTAAATCATCGCTAATTTCGATAGCGTTCATTTCAATTTCCACGGTCACATCCGCGTCGGTAAAATCATATTTTTGTCCGGTAGATGCTACAACATAACCATCTTCATCAATATGAGAATCTTTGACTAAAGTGGTCACATCGGCATCCCAAGTCGCTTCAGCAAAGCAAACTTGGTTATTTTTATTAATGTAGCCTTCAAATACGTTCGTAGAGATAGCTCTTTTCATAATATGAATTAAATCGGGTTCGATTTTTAAGCCGACTTCAATACCGACAGGATATTGTAAAGTGGATTGAATGGTGACTTCATTCTTTCCTACCATGATGGTGTATTGATAGTGAATACCTTTAAAAATGCAGTTGGTAATTTTTCCAACGACATTGCCTTCTTCTTTTTTCACCATGACGACGTCTTCAGGACGAACGACAACGTCCACTTTTTCATGGAGTGGGAAATCATCAACACAATCCCATACTTTTCCTAAGAAACGTACTTTCTTTGGTCCATACATTGCGCCCACATAGATATTGGATTCACCAATAAAGTCCGCAACGAAAGCATTGGCAGGTTCGTTATAAATATCGGCTGGTGTACCAATTTGTTGAATTTGACCGTCTTTCATAACGACGATCGTGTCGGACATTGTTAAAGCTTCTTCTTGATCATGTGTAACATAAATAAAAGTAATACCTAATTTCCTATGCATTTCCTTTAATTCAAGTTGCATTTCTTTTCTCATTTTAAGGTCTAATGCCCCTAAAGGCTCATCTAATAAAAGAATTTCTGGTTCGTTAACAATTGCACGTGCTATGGCAACACGTTGTTGTTGACCTCCAGAAAGAGTCGTAATATCACGAGATTCAAATTGCTCTAAATCAACAATGCGAAGGGCTCTTACGACTTTTTCATCAATTTCTTTTTGGGTTAAATGCACCCATTTTGTTTTTTCATGCCCATGACGATCCTTCACTACTCTTTGGACTTTCTTTAATTTAAGACCAAAAGCAATATTGTCATATACGTCTAAATGCGGGAAAAGCGCAT
Organism: Coprobacillus sp. CAG:826; assembly: GCA_000437235.1. GTDB lineage: Bacteria > Bacillota_I > Bacilli_A > RFN20 > CAG-826 > CAG-826. The sequence continues at coordinate 212,013 of FR897046.1, forward strand.
AACGTTGAAATACCGTATTGACCGGTCTTTTATAAGGAGGAAGACTGGTAATATCTTCTCCATTTAAAAGAATTTGTCCTTTCGTTGGGATTTCAAAACCAGCAATCATCCGTAAAGTTGTTGTCTTTCCACAACCCGATGGACCTAAAAAGGTCACAAATTCACCCTTATTGACATAAAGGTTAAAGTTTTCCACTGCTGTAAAACTGCCATATTCCTTGTTTACACCAATGAGTTCAATAATCACATTTTCTTTTTTCATTCTGTTACCTCTCATTGTGGGATTTTTATTCATCCACTTACTTGTAAAAACATGAGAAAATTTTTAGCTGTTTTTGGGCTTGCTTTTTCTTTCAATTTTCACGAGAAAAATAATAAAGAAAATGAAACAAAAAATCAACGTTTTTTTTTAAAATTTTTTTCACCCTCTTTTTTTAACGCTTTTTTTGCAAATCAAAATATTGAAAAAAGTCCGATAAACACTGGATTTTTTCATGTTTTTTTAGTTCATTTTTTCTTTAAAAATTTTTTTGTCTTTTTCTTGTTATTTTCTTTTCATTTTGCTACACTAAATCGAGAACAAAAAAGCAAGAAAAAAGGGAGGAAAAATTATGAAGAAAAAATTAGGTACATTTTTATTCATTATTTCTAGCATTTTTTCATTATCAAGTTGCCAAGATAAAAAGGATAAAATCATCATTGAAAGAGAAGAAAATATTACTGACTTCATTAAGCTTTCTTCTACCGATTATGGGACAATGATTCGAAATAAGCGTAGTTTTATTTTAACTTATGGTAGTCAATGTGTATGCTACACAAATTTTAAAGACGTATTGCGTAACATTATGAAGAATAATGACCTTCGTATGTATGAAATGAATATTAATGATCTTGATAAAGTGGTTTCTTATAAAGAAGTTAAGACATATGATCCTGGACTTCTTCTAGTGCAAAATGGCATTATTCAATATAGTTTTGATGTTAATAAAAAATGGGAAAAAGAAATCTATGCTTCGGACATGAATAAAGCCGCTCAATCCGTTAAAAAAAATCTAGAAAAATATTGCTATTTTAACAGCCCCTTCTATGAAGTCAATAAAGAAAAAGCATTAGAAAAAATTAATAGTAAAGAAACCGTCTATATTTATTACATGAGGAATACTTGCTCTGATTGTAAATTATTTCATCGCTACTTCTTGAACGATTGGATTTTAAAGGGACAATACGATCCAACGAAAAAGATTTACAATTTCGATATTGACCCCTATCGTGAAGTTGACGAAGCATACAATGAAACGGAATCTTATATTGAGTTTAAGAACACTTTTCAACTCTCCGTTGCTGGTAATCCTCATTTTGGTTATAAAACCGGCGTAGTCCCAACTGTTCAAAAATACGAAAATGGTCAATTAATAAAAATGGCGGTAATTTATAACGATGATATAAATATGGAAAACATGACCGTTGTATCAGGTTATTATAAAGATGCCCCATTCTTAAATAAAGGTTTTGAGGATGAGTTAGACTATCGACAAAGTACTACTCCCTTCTATCAAGAAAAATTTTTAGAAGTCATTGACGAAAAAAAGTGAGGTTTTGCCTCACTTTTTTGCATAATTGTTTACGATATATAGCACAAGTGTATTCGTTAACTCAGTTGCAATTTCTTCATGATGGTTAACGATATAATTAGCTTCTTCTAAACGATCATGAAATAGAATTTCCATTAGCGCAACATGATCTGCAGTGGCGTTTTTAATTTCATATAAGTGGTTTCCATCTTTTACACCACGAGAAGAAAAAGGCAAAGCATCAGCTAAATGCTCTTGTAAAAATTGACCAAAACCATCCGCTTTCTTTTGATAAGTTTCAAAGCCACTTCCGCCACCAGCATTAGAATGAAGCGCAAGATGGATATCTCTTTTCTTTTGATTACTTTGTTTCACAGAATTAGATAATGATAAATAATTTAAATTGGCTTCCACATCAATAAATTGATATTGTTGTAATTTTGCATACATAAGCTCTGCTATCTTATTCATATGCTCTGCTTCGGTTCCTAGCTGATTCGCATAAGAATTCCATGTTTGCACAGAAGGATTCAAATAGATGGATACTGTATCAATTTCTAACGTTTCTTTTTCAGCCAATGCATTTGCCTTTATCTCAATAATTGATTTGAATTCATCAAAAGTAAAATGCTCATTGAAATGAATTTCTTTTTTACTCTTAATGGATGAGCCTGAGAATAATAAAGAAAAAAGTAACAGGAAAGTAAAGCGACTTCTTTTCTTTCTACGTTCTATATTTGTGTTCATCGTTTTTTCCTCCTTTTTGTACATTTATACTAGCAGAAAGCCCATATTTAATCTACAAGTTGTGGCTGGATAAAAATGCCAAAAAAGAAGTTGCCTTTTTAGACAACTTCTCAATTTTTTAAAGTTTAGTAATAACTAATACTGCGTTAGTGGTGCCGCTATTTAGCGTTAAAGTTCCAGTAACCGCTACTACAATGAGTTCAATTGTTGTACCAGCAGTTAAGTTTAAAACGGTTTGGTAATTGGTAATGAAACGACCATCACTTATTGCCGTAGTAGTTTGCGCATTGTTGGTTCCATTAATTCTTAATCCAATCGTAGCAGTAGTCGCACTATTAGCGGAAACCATATAATCAATGCGATATAAGCCCGCTTCGATAATAGTTGCTATATTATTAGCAAAGTTAATGTTTTGATTTCCTACTAAAGTTAATGGGATTACCGTATCTGCCGCTGTTATCGTCTGTGCAGTTTGATTTTGTGCATCGATATATGTGGGTGTCACAGCAGTTCCTGGTTCTCCTTGAGGAATCGTAAAGTTTAAAATCGCATTTTGGGCGGTTCCTGTATTCGTTACAGTTGCGGCAGTACCTGGCGCACCTGTCGTAGTGGTCCCAATTGTAATGGTGGCATTTTCCCCTGCTACACCCTGTGGCCCTTGCGCTCCAGTAGGACCTCTTAAGCCATAACAACAACCACAGTTTTGGTTATAATAACACACGAATTGCATCTTCCTTTCTGGTTATTTTATGTTTATGCATTTCGTTATTTTTGCTAATTTATTCTTAGAAAAATGGGTTATTGCTATAATAAAATGTGTTTTTATCCTTGGAGTTTATTGCTTTACACTATTTTGAATTCTTTCAGTAATCTTTTGACATCTTTCATAAAGTGCTTCTACATCTTCACCAATATGGAAGGTACCATTTTCATATAAAATCTTACCATGTACCATGGTTAAAATAACGTTTTGTTTTGAACCACTATAAACGATGTTTTTTTCAATATGATTAATGGGCTGCATATTGGGTTGATGTAAATCAATCATGATGATATCCGCTTCTTTGTTGATATCTAAAACATCAGCGTCATATAAGCCCATGGCATGTGCTCCACCAACAGTAGCCATTTTTAAAACGTCGATAGCGTCCATAGCGCTTGCATCTTGTAAAGAAAGCTTCTGCAATCCAGTAACTAAAAACATTTCTCTAAACATATCTAAAGCATTATTACTCGCCGGTCCATCGGTACCAATGGCTAAGTTTAAACCATATTTTTGCATTTCAACAATTGGTGCAATACCGCTTGCTAACTTCGTATTAGAACCTGGACAAGTAATCACAGAAACATGTTTTTCTTTTAAAATTTCTAAATCATGAGGGGTCATACTTACACAGTGATAGCAACCACCGCCATAATCAAATAAGCCCAAATCATCAAATAATTCCGTTGGTGTTTTTTGATAACGAGATTTACATCCTTCGACCTCATGAGGCGTTTCACTTGAATGCGTAAATACTGGCTCATGAAGTTCATGAGATAATTTTGATAATTCTTCTAAAATCTTATAGTCCGTTGTATATTCCGCATGAAAACCTAATCGGTATTGAATTAAAGGCGAAAGATGGTTGAGTAACTGATAGTTTTCTTTCATAATACTCACCGACTCTGTAAAGTTATTCACGCAACCTAGAATTACGGTTTTAAAGCCAGTATCTATGGAAGCTTTAGCAATCATATGGGGTTGCATGTACATATCAAAGTTAGCGGTAATTCCACTCGTTAAATATTCTAAAATGGCAATTTTGGAAAGTTCATAAATATCATTAGGTGTTAATAGGTCTTCTAAAGGAAAAACTTTATGAAATAGCCACTCATTTAAAGGTAAATCATCAGCGTAACTTCTAAGAAAGGTCATCGCAGAATGCGTATGGGCGTTTTTAAATCCAGGCATTAAAAGATTACCCTTACAATCAATGGTGCGATCAAAAGCTTCATCCGTATTTCTTGCTGGTCCCACATACGTAATTAAATGGTCTTTAACCTCTAATTCACCAAAATAAATTGGTTCATTTTCTTTCATCGTTAAAATGCGTGCATTAACAAAACGGATTTTCATAAACATCCACCTTTCTTTTTAAGAATTTTAACATATTTGTAACAAATTAAAAAGAAGAAAAGCCTAACTTACTGCTCTTCTTCTCTTTTCTTTATTTCTTTAATATATCTAAAATCTCTTTTGGATTATCAACAATATAATCCGCTTTGCATGCTTGAAGAACTTGACGCGTTCTAAAGCCCCAAAGCACACCAATCTTATCGATTTTTGCATTGGTTGCGGTTAACATATCTACATCAGAATCACCCACAAAGATGCAATCTTTGGGTTCCACTTTTAAATCACGCATGATTTCAAATAAAGCAGTGGGATTGGGTTTAATTGGAACGCCTTCTCTTTGTCCTAAAACAACATTAAATAAATGTAATCCGTAATAGTGATCAACCACTCGTAAGGTATCTTGATGCGGCTTGTTGGATAAAAGACCAATTAAAATATTTTCTCTTTGAATTTCTTTTAAAGCATCAATCATGCCATCATAAGGACAAGTTTTTATCGATTGACGAACGGTATATTCTTTCATATACACGTCCAACACTCTTTTCTTTTGCTCGTCGGTACAATCTAAACCTTTGGTGGCGCGTTCCACCATAATTTTAACACCGCTTCCAACGAAAGCTTTCGTTTCTTCTACACCATGTGTAGGTAAATTTTCACTTGCTAATGCGATATTTAAAGAGTCTGTAATATCTTCAATCGTATTTAATAGCGTTCCGTCTAAATCAAAAATAATGGCTTTATACATATTTATCACTCCGTTCTTAATGCGATAACTGGATCTTTCTTTGCTGCCATGGAAGCAGGAATAAGTCCACTAATAAAGGTTAGCACCATACTAATTAAAAGTAAAATCAAAGCGTGTAAAGGATTTAAAATTGCTAGATTCATCGTCAAGCTTGGACCGGCTAAATTACGGATGATTAAATTAATGGGGAAACACAAGATAAACGCTACAAACACACCTAGTAAGCCCGCCACAAAGCCAATGAGAAGCGTTTCAGCATTGAAGACACTAGAGACATCTTGCTTTCTTGCTCCTAAAGAACGTAATACACCAATTTCCTTTGTTCTTTCTATAACTGAAACATAAGTAATAATTCCAATCATAATAGAAGAGACCACTAAAGAAATCGCAGTAAACGCAATCAAAACATAGCTTATAATATCTATTAATTGTCCAATCGTCGATGAAAATACACCCGCTGCATCGGTATAAACAATTTTTTGTCCTTTATGCGTATCTCCTTCATTCCACGCATCTAAATATTGATTCACTTGTCGTTTTGCAGGAAAACTCTTCGGATAGATAATAATCGAGGAAGGCACATCACTTGCACCAATCTGTTGTTTAGCACTTTCTAAAACATAATCAGTTAAGAAACTCGCGCTTGGTTGATCTCCAGTAATATATGCACTATATAATGATGTCATCACAAGCGTTGGAATTTTATAAGCATTTCCTCCATTTTTTTCAATAATTTCTTTAAACTGTGTATTTGATTCATAAATGTCTTTATAATCACCAAATAGATACATGCGATTATTATTTTGTTTATTCGCAATTTGGGATGCTTTGGCGTTATTTATGAATGTTTGTGTTAAAGAAGGAAGATAAAGAATTCCTGTATTAAATAAATCTAAAGGCGATTCTTCATTTAATCGTAACACACCCACAATTTTTAAAGTCATATCTTCATCAGTTTCATAATGAATGGATTGATAATAGTTTGCTAAATCATTGGTGACATTTTCATTGTATTTTGCGGGTAAATAATAAGAAGCCTCTCCACTAGAAGAAATGTCTTGAGGTTCATAATACTGATCGTTAGGAATCACTTTAAATTCCACACCTGGTTTAGTTTCATCTTGGTAAATTAAATCAGCAAAAGAAATCGTAGAAAGGTTTTTGCCTTCTTCATCTAAATAATTAAGTCCTAATGCTTTTAAAGTATTTACATTAATACGATTCTTTTGATCCACGATTAGTGCCACTTCATTTTGGTTCTTCGGATAGTTTCCATAAATCACATCATAAGTATCTTGAATAAAACTTGTATTATCCATAGCTTCCTGGAACACAGTTGATGAAGTTCCCGTGAACATTTCCGTCATGCTCGGCGAGGAGGAAGAGGATGAGGAAAAATCAACAAATGTATATTTATTGCAATGTTTAGAAATAATGTTCATTCCTCCTGCGTAAGAGAATTGAATGCTATTGGTTAAACGATTGTCATCACTTTTTGCAAGGTCTTTTTCATAAAAATCTTTGACATAATCCACATATTCTTTATCAATTAAGTTCATATGAATAGCCTGTGCTGCTGTTTCTGTAGGATCATAAATATGTAATTGATCATCATCAGGAAATTTATCTTGATTTTGATTCGTAGAAGGCACCATATTTTCCATTGCAGAATAATCCGCAGCAAAACGAGAAATCGTAACTGGGTAGCCACTTAACATATCATTTTGCATCTTATTTACATAGTTCGTAAAGCCATTACTGACGGATAACACTAAGGCAATACCAATAATACCAATACTTCCAGCAAAGGAAATCATGAAAGTTCTTCCTTTTTTCGTTAATAAGTTTTTAAAAGAAAGAGATAAAGCCGTTAAAAAAGACATTTTTGCATCTTTTACTTTTCTAGTTTCTTCTTTTATTTCTTCTATTTGATAAGGATTAGAATCATCTTTTAATTCGCCGTCTAATAAACGAACAATTCTTGTAGCGTATTGATAAGCTAAATCTGGGTTATGAGTAACCATAATGACAAGGCATTCTTTAGAGATTTCTTTTAGAATTTCCATGACTTGCACACTAGTTTCGGAATCTAAAGCACCGGTAGGTTCATCCGCTAAAATGATATGTGGTTCATTAACGATTGCTCGAGCAATCGCAACTCTTTGCATTTGGCCACCGGATAATTGATTAGGAAGTTTACGAAGTTGATCTTCAAGACCCACTCTTTTTAAAGCTTCAATCGCTCTTCTTTTTCTTTCTTCTTTTTTTATGCCTGAAATCGTAAGTGATAATTCAACATTTTCTAAAACAGTTAAATGTGGAATTAAATTGTAACTTTGGAAAACGAAACCAATTTCATGATTACGATAAGTATCCCAATCTTTATCTTTATATTTTTTCGTGCTGATTCCATTAATCAATAAATCACCCGTCGTATATCGATCTAAACCACCCACAATATTAAGAAGTGTTGTTTTTCCACATCCAGAGGGCCCTAAAATTGCCACAAATTCACTTTGCCGAAAAGAAATAGAAATACCTTTTAATGCTGGTACCACTTGGGCACCCGCTTGATAATTCTTTGTTATATTTTTTAGTTCTAACATAACGTCACCTTCCTCATCTTTGCTTACTTAACTTCTTTTTCTATGAAAAAGAAATCCAAGTGATTTAAGATTAAAAAAAAGTTTCTTATTTGTCAATAAAAATAATGTCACTACGAGATGAAGTTTTGTCTTTTCCTTTATTTCTTACTTCCCTTTTTCTTATGTGATTCGGGGATTAAAAACTTTTTTAAACTTTTTCCCTTTTTTCCTTTACTTTCTTCTCTATCTTCGGTAAAATAATAACGCTACTTAAATGGCGGTTATGGTGAAGTGGTTAACACATCTGGCTGTGAACCAGACATTCGTCAGTTCGATTCTGATTAACCGCCCCATTATAGAAGCGTTAGTTTGATACAGTAAAATGTATTAAACTTTTTTTATTTTTACGATAGTTTGATTCTTACCATAGGTTCGAACTTGTTAACTATAATACATATAATTTTTAAATTTGTGCATTTTTGAAATTTTATACACTTACGATTAAACGATTATATTAATAAATGAACGATTATGGGAACTATTGAACGTTTACTATTTTTTAGTTATACCTCATCAAAAATATCAAACAATCTCCTAACGGGAAAGAAACAACGATAGCAACTGCTTTAACTAGTGGCTATTTTTTTGTTTTGCATTCCGATTTCTGCGCCTATCATGTTATAATTGCTTTGGAAGATTAAATAGCATAAACGAACTTTCTTATATAGATTTCCTAAAGGAGTGATTATTTTGCCAGATTTAGATAAAAGAGAAGAAGCCTTTAAAGCAAGCAATAAGAAGCATCAAAAATTATATGACCACTATGTTGAGGCTTTTAAGCAAGAGCCAATCTTTTGCTTGTGTCTTAAAAAGAATGTTTTATCAGATGAAATGAAGCCAATTACTACGCTCGTGTTTGAACCAACGGAAGACATGCCTTTTTGGAAATTATGCACAATTGGCGCTAGCGACTACCTAATGCCTGAGCGTGATATCGGCTGGGCAAGAAAGGCAAACCAACGCAACGAATACATGATGCTTATCGATCCAAAAGTCGAAATCAGCCAAGAGAAAACGGAATGGCTATTGCTCAACTCATTGCTCTGGGCAACTGCTGAATATGCCTTTAACGCAAAAGAAAACATTACGGTTTCCGCTACAATTGATATGCAGATCAAAGGAAAATATTGCGGGACTGTTATATTGCTACCCGAAATATTTAAATCGCCAAGCATAGTTAAGTGCTTCATTTCCAAGCGCAAATACATAAGCATATTCCAGGTAATGCCAATTTCTAGAGAACTGCTTAGCAAAAAGCTAAGAAAAGGTACCAATGGAATTTATTGGCTGATGGAACAATTCTATACGCACGACGACGATTATCATTTAATTGCGTCAAAGCCTTTAACAGAACTTTAATGCGTAAATTTTTGAGGAGGTGAGCAATCTATGGAAGACAAAAACTTTCTTTCTAAAATCATAAAAGAAATATGCAACGAAAATTTAATCCCACTCGGAGTTTTTCAAAAGGGGAATTCAAGGTTATATCTAGACGATAATGGCTATTTTTTCACTGTTATAGAATTTCAGCCATCGAGTTGGACTATAGGGACTTATTTAAACATAGGCCTTACTTTTTTATGGAACCAATCAGATGCTTTATGTTTTGCCTTTTCAAGACAACTAGCTGCAAGATATGGAAAATTTGTTGAATACAAAAACGAGGCACAATTCAGGGCAGAATTGAAAAAATTGATAAAAGTTGCAACGGAAGAAATTCTGTTCTACAGAAAGTTAAGAAATCTCAAATTTGCAACGAAGTGGATGTGCTCATATGCAAGCAAATATGACGGAGGAGAATATCAAAAATTTAGTCTTTCTCTTGCTAACATTTGCTTGCTGAATGGCGATACCAAATCTGCTAAGTTTTATTATGATAAATATTTAAGTAGTGCTGATTCGAAAGGGCAAACTGTTCTTCATAATTTAAGCATTGAGTCCTTACTCTCTAACATCAAGGCAACTAGGGAAATGTGGCACTGCAAATCATCAATGAAAAAAATGCCCTTTTCCCAAGTTTACGATAATTAGTGCACTAGCCTTCGCTATTTACAAATCAAAAACAAGGGTATGCAAATTCGCTCTAAGGGTATGCACTTTTTAGATAGGGGTATGCAAAATTTCATTGCCTAGGGTATGCATTGTATCAATATTGGTCATCAGACCCATTATAGAAGCGTTAGTTTGATACAGCAAAAATATGTCAAGCTATTTTTGTTTTTAGGATAGTTCAATACCTACCATTAGTTTGAACTCACGAACTTTGATACACTAGAAGACGATTCATATGGATTTTGTAGCTCTTTTTAATAAGAATTTATAGATGTTAAATGTCAACGATTGAATGTTTATCCTACCAACAATTGGATGCCATTCATAAAAAAATAATGATAGGGGTGCCAAATGACACTTCTTATATTTATATCTAGTTGTTAGAATATTTTTAGTATTTAAAGGAGCTATTTGAAATGAAAAATAAAACTTTATACTGTCTTTTGTCCTTCCTTTGTTAATTCCTATGAGCAATACAATCATAATTTCTCTACAAAATGGGAAAATGATTATTGGCATACTTGTCAAATTGAAGGCCATAATGAAAAAATACAATTTCCCTATCTTAAAGGAGGTAAATGTACTATTGGGAAAGAAAAAATAAATAGTACAAAAGCATATGGACAAGAAAAAATCATCCACTTTAGCCGTAACGTTTGCTTTATTACTAACTTGTACTTTTATAAGCTGTGGTAATAATAATAAAAACAGTACAAGTCAACCAACGTCTTCGCACGTTACAAGTCAACCATCATCTTCACACGTTCATGATTATTCTAATGAATGGAATCATGATGAAACACAGCACTGGCATGCATGCAAAGATCCATCATGTGGTGAAAAGAAAGATGTTAGTAATCATACTTTTAAATGGAGTGAAAAAACTCCTGCTGGAGTTCATACAGACAAAGTAGAAAAAGGTATTTGTTCTGTTTGTAATTATGAAACTACTAGAACTATTAAAGAAACTGCAATTCATAGTTATGACACTTCTAAATGGTTATATGACGAAAATAGTCATTGGCATGTTTCTAATTGTGATGAATTAGCACCAACTCATGATGTATTGAAAATTGACGAAGCTAATCATAGTGGTGAATGGACGACCAAAGTTGAAGCTAATTATGGTGTTGATAAAGTAATTCAAAGAGATTGTGAAGTTTGTGGACATCATGAAGAAAAAACACTAGAAGGAACTAGACTTGCCCCTAAAAATAGAGAAATTAAAGCGAATATTCCTGAATTAACTTATAATGGAAATCCTCAACCAGTGGACCCTTATCTCACTATGACTAATAATGCCGGTGGCTTAACTGTTGAATATAGAAAAAAAGGCGATAATTTATTTACTAATAATGTCCCAATTAATGCCGGAACTTATGAATATGTTGCTAAGTTAAAAGGCACTGATGAATGGTTAGAAGCTTCTACTTATGGCGAATATACTATTAAAAAAGTTACTATTTATATCGCTGATGGTCCTTATACAATAAATTATGTTGAAAATTCTGCTGATAGTTATTTAGAAATTGCAACGGGTACAATTGATACTAATAACATATCATTCTGCGTCAATACTAAATATAATGTTATAGGTAGAGCTAGTATTCCTACAAGTGAGATATTCATTCGCTTTGTTGGAACAATTAATTATAATGCTAACTATCAAGTGGCTATTGAAGGAAAAGATAGCTTTGAATTAGTTGTTTTGGATGCTTCTCCATTCTATTGTGGTATTCAAGATGTATTTAAAGTTGGAGAAAATACAATTATTACAACTAAGATTGCTAAAGGAACTGTAAAAGTTGGTGATAAACTTTTCGTTAATAATATTTATAAAGAAATTACTGTCATCGCTATTTCTAAAAACAATGTTAATATAGCCTCCGCTACTATCGGTGATGAAGTTAGTTTAAAAGTCTCTGGTGTTGAAAGATCTGAATTATCTAGGGGTTATATTGTTTCGGCTTTAAATACAGTTAAAAATTATGATGTATTTAAAGCTACTGTTACTCTTTTATCAAAAGATGAAGGTGGTAGACATACTCCATTAACTAATGGATATAATCCAACATTAAGTTTTACTGATACTTTCTCACAATTTAGTGGTAAGTTTACATTCTCAGAAGATCTTGAATTATTTATGCCCGGAACTACTGAAGAAAATATTATGATTACATTAGATATGCCTAAACCACTTGTAGCGAGCGCTAAATTTAATATCTATGAAGGTGGTCAAACTATTGGAAGTGGTGTTATTACTCATTTACATGAACATACTGATTTATATTTAACTACTGGTAAATGTGAATTCTGTAATTTAAATAGACAAACTGAAGTTTCATTTACCGACCTTAAATTTACTTCTACTAATAATACATTCTATGCTAATGAATATAAATATTACTTAGTAAAAATGGTTAAATCTCCCATGTCAAATTATGTTTATTATTATGATTTTGAAATAAGTGATACAGCCAATTTTAAATTTACTGTTTACACAACTTCAGGCATAGAATTAACATTAATTGATGGAAAATCATTTAAATGCACAAATCCATTACAAGTAATTATAAGAATTGAAGCTAAAAATGAATCCACTATTGGTGATTGTATTACTACAGTTACTAGAAGATCCGTTAAAACAATGAATATCTAATTGATTATAAGCATTTAAAAACGAGGCCTAATTTTGGGCTCTTTAAAATCTAGGGTGGTCTAGG
>FR897047.1:0-6953 GCA_000437235.1 Coprobacillus sp. CAG:826
CAATAAAAAAGTCTGATTATAATTATATCAGACCCGTTTGCTAAACTGGAGCGGCCGGCGGGAATCGAACCCGTATAATCAGCTTGGGAAGCTGAGGTTCTGCCACTGAACTACGGCCGCATGGTTTTATTATAAAACAATTTCTATTCTAAAAAAAGAAAAAGCCATGATTTTTGCATAAATTCAGTTTCTTTTTCGTTTAATAAAAATGAAAGGAACTCCATTATTCTATGAAAAAACTAAAACCAATATTCCCTTATTGTATTTCTTATCTTTGTGCAGGTGCTTTAGGTTATTTATTTCATTATCTATTTAAATTCTTCTCTTCTTCACCTTTTGTAGCGCCTTTCTTTCCTATTAATGAATCGGTATTTGAACATTTAAAGCTACTTTTGTATCCTTTTATGTTAGTGAGCCTTATTGAAATTTTAATTCGCAAGAAAAAATTCCAAAGTACGCTTCCATATCGTATCTTTGGAATTACATTTTCTATTATTTTTCTTCCGATTATCTATTACATTTTAAAAAGAATATTCGGTAATGTACATATCGGTAATATCATTCTTTATTTTGTCTTTTTATTTCTTTCCTATTTCATTACGTATTGGTTTGAGAAAAAAGAAACAACACCGAGTAAATCTATCGCTATTCTAGCGTACTGTACGCTTTTTCTACTCGTGTTCTTATTTACTCTATTAACCTATTTACCACCCGAAGCGGAATTATTTAAAGATCCTACACTTCAAACATATGGCTATTTATTTTAAAGTGTTTTTAAAATCCAAAGTTTTAACCAATCAATTAGATAATCTCCAAACATGTAATATAACGCACCACTAATGATGGAGACAGCTAGTAAAATAATAATTGTAGCGAGCATATAATTAGAGCGATCGGTACTCTTTCTTCGCATGCTAATGAATATTAAAGCAACAACAATATTCATTAAAGGAATCATTAATAAAAATAAACTACCAATCCACTCTAATAAACTAAGTGGTGTTTTTCTTCTTGTCATTCCTTCTACTTTTTCTTCTAGACTTAAATTTTCAACTACACTTTCATTCATTTCTTCATTTTGTTCCATAACATTTACCTCAATTTTTAGTGTGTTATGAAATTCCAATTTTATGAAAACTTTTTTGCTTTTTTTATTTTAGTTAGATTCACCATAATAAATGTAATGATATAAAGTACAATAGAAAAAAGAAGATAAGTTGATAAGCTTTGAATATTCATTTGAAATGAAAATGAAAGATGATTTTTTATAAATGAACTTTTACTAAATAACCCTAGCAAAACTAAATCTAGTAGTGTAAATACCGAACTTAAAAGAAAGAAAATTAAATGTAGATAAAATGATAGTTTTTCTTTCGCTTTTTTATCATAACCTAAGGCTTCTATTCTTTCCGCATCTTTTTCACATTCATATAAAAATAAAGCGTGAATTACGGTAAATAAAAAAGAGGAAAAGATCATCATCCATAAAGAAAAAATGGATAGTCCTTTTTGAATAGAACTCGTTGTTTTTTCTAATGTCGATAAAAACGTATATGAAGGACTAGCAAAATAGTATTCCGGATAAAGTGAATTGAGTTCTTTTATTAATGATTCCACATTTCTAGAATTTTTAATAAAAAACAAAGCAGAAGTGGCTTTTAAATACGATGAAGTAGTAATCTTGTGTTTTAAAAATAAAGAATTGAGTTCATCATTTGAAATATATAAAATATTCTCTTTTTCTTTTTTAATTCCATCAATGATCCACTCTCCTACATACGTTTGATGATCTAAAGAATATAAATAATAAATCACATCCCCTTTTTTCCAATCTTTTAATTTTGCTAATGAAGAAGAAATATAAATTCCTTCTTTACTCGGATGAAGCGATAAAGTTTGTTCACTTGGATAAAGGACACTATGAAAGAGTAAATCATTATCTTTTTTATTTTCTATTCTCCATTTCTCTTCTTTTTCGTATAACGCTTCATAGGATGAATCAATAAGCATTACACCCGATAGGCCATGAAGAATGGTATTAGAAAAAACTTGATAGCCTCTTTCACTTCCTATAAAAGCGCCTTCTATTTCGTTACTCCACGATAAGATTCTAGAAATATCATATGGGGAAATATAACTTTTATCATTTTTAGAAATGAGATAGGTGTTATTTTCTTTTGTTTCATCAAATAAATATTTTGAAAGAAAAGAAGAAGATAAACTTTCTTTATCTTTGATTTTTATTTTACTTCTTTTATGAAAAATCCACGGATACTCTACTTCTTCATACCAAGATAAAGTAGAACGCATTCGCATTCGTTCTTCAATGATATATTCATTAAAATAAGGATTCGAGTGATAAATAGTGGGTTCTTTGGCTTTGGTTACACCTTTAACTAATAAAAGTTGTTCATCTTCATAGTCCCAATCGATGCTTTTTATTTGAATTCCAATAGAAAGAGGGTTTCTTTTTAAGTAATTACCAAGCGCTTCATAACTTGCTTCTATTTGAATCGTGTCACATAATTCATTTAATGTCTTTTCTTCGATACCGATTACGATTTCATCATTTTCTAAATAAGATAAAGAAGGATAAGATTCTGTTTCTTTTAATAAATGAAAATGATTTAATGTTTCCATTTTAAAGCCTTTTAAAAGTGGATAACCAGGTAAAGAAAAAATACGAAATTCATTCCGCGATGGGAAAGCATAACTTAAATCTTCTTCATAATAAAACATCATATCTATATCTTGATTTTCTTTTTGAATGGTAACGAATTCTTCTTTATTTAATGAATAACGATTATCTTGTATGTTTTCATTTTTAACCGTCATTTGTATTTCTTTTCCACTTGCAAAATGAGAAAAAGAAGACGTCATTTCTTCTTTCATATTATGCATTAAAATCGCACTAAAAGAGCCAATAAAAACACTCATTGATAGAAATGAAACTAATAATATCGCTCTTTTTTTCTTATGCACTAATCTTCTTTTTAAATACATTCCATAATGAAATCTTTTTCGTTTGAGATGAAGAAAAGAATAAGAAACGGACTCCACTTCTTCTTTTTTTATCAAAGTCAAAGTTCCATTTTCCATGTGATAGTGTTCATCGCTATATTGTTTAATCATTCTCTGATCATGGGTTACAATGATGATTAAACTCTTTTTCGATAATTCTTTTAATAAATCCATAATCTCAAAAGCGTTCTTATCATCTAAAGAAGAAGTCGGTTCATCTAAAAGAAGAATGGG
Source organism: Coprobacillus sp. CAG:826 (assembly GCA_000437235.1). Classification (GTDB taxonomy): domain Bacteria; phylum Bacillota_I; class Bacilli_A; order RFN20; family CAG-826; genus CAG-826. Next base: position 3,256 of record FR897047.1, read on the forward strand.
TGAAGTTAGAATCATACTTCTAGCAATCGCTACTCTTTGCTTTTCTCCGCCAGAAAGGACATCGACATTGGTTTTTGGGTCTATAGATAATCCAACTTTCTTTAGTAAAGTTGGGATATCTTCATTTTTATTTATCACTAACATAAACATTTTTAAATTTTCTTCAATCGATAAATGAGAAAAAAGACCATAATCTTGATACACCACTCCACATGAAAAAAAACGATAATCCATCTTTTCTTGTTCATTCATTTCTTTTAATGATTGATGAAAGAATAAGATATCCCCTTCTTTTACTTCTTTTTCATGATGTAATAAACTTAATAAAGTGGATTTTCCTGAGCCTGATTCTCCTTCAATCATGACTAGGCCGTGACTAGGAAACATTAAAGAAATATGATCTAAGATTTTATGCTTTTCTTCATAATAAAAGCTAACATTTCTAAGTTCTAGCATACTAATCTTCCTCTTTTAATAAATTTTCAATTTCTTTCTTTTGGTAAGCTTGAAAAGAAAAATGAATGATAACGCAATATAAAATTTGGGTTACTAGCATAAAAAGAAGATAGATAAAGGGATGGATAGTAAATAAAAATACCGGTGTATGAAGAATATTCTTTTCAATTACACGTAAAAGAAAATAGAATGGTACCATACAAAATAAAGTCAATAAAACACTTAACCCATTCATTTTTATACTTAAAAGTTGATATACATTTTCAATTTCTTTTTCTTTCGCACCTAAAGCAAAATAAATACCGATTTCATGCTGATCTTTTAATAAATGCGTATAAGATAGATAACCAATTAGTGTGGATAAAAGAATAAAAGTTATACTTAATATAACAATTAAAACATTCTTCATTAATACGGACATATTTTTAAATACCGTATAGTTTTCTTTTACCGGAGAAGAAAGTACATATAAAGAAGATAATTCATTAAATAACGTTAAAAGCGCTAGCGCATCTTTTTCATTATCGACAAATAACCATAGATTTGCGTTTCTTTCTTTTGATGAAAGGGGCTTATCCATTAACCAATCATAATAAGAAATGACTTTTCCTTGGTCTAAAGATAAGCGTTTTAAATAGTGATTTTTTAAATAGCTTTTCATTTCATTAAACGATAAATAAATCGTAGGTGTATTTTGAAATTCATATTCTTCAATGACTTCATAATCTTTTATTTCATAATGAAATTCAAAGGTATCATGAATATAATAATTTTCTTTAGGTGTATAAATATCTAAAGACGAAGAAAAAGAAAAAGGAACTGTAATCCCTTCTTTTTTAAATTGTTGAAACATCAACTGATTGATATACGTTTTATTTTTCGTTTCGATACTCGTACCATATGGTGTATGGTTAATGAGTTCAATATGATAAAAAGAAGAGCTTTCATCCATTTTCATTTCACTAGGAATGAGATACGTTACATCCAAATCGACTTCTAAAGAAGGTACATATTCTTTTAAGCTATATGCTTCGTTAATGGAAGGAGATTCCATTTTAGATATCCCTAATTGCGTATTACTCTCTTCTATTTTTTTCGATAAAGAAAAGCGATAGGCATCTAACCTTTGAAACACTCTTTTTACCATATTTTCTTTTAATCCTAACGATAAAGAGGATAATATCCATATCGTTAGATAAGCATAGCACTGCGCGAATATTCCTAAAACGTAACGCTTTCTTTTATGAATAAAAATGCGTTTACTAATAAAAATTGGCCACGACGAATTAATGCGCATAGAGAGCACCTTCTTTTAATAAAAATCGTTGATCTCCGTAACGTTTAGATACCATGGGGTTATGAGTAACTACGATTACTAATTTTTCTTTGGATATTTCTTTTAATGCTTCTAATAATAAACGTGCATTTTCTTCATCTAAAGCGCCTGTAGGTTCATCGCATAATAAAAAACTTGGATTGACGATTAACGCACGTAAAAAGGCAATCCGCTGCTTTTCTCCTCCCGAAAGCGTATCAAGAGAACAATGCATTTTATGCTCTAAATGAAATCTTTTAAATAGAAGCGCAGCTTGTTCTTTAGCGTCTTTTAAGGTTGTTCTACGAATTAAAAGAGGAAAGGCCACATTTTCTAAAGGGGTTAAAGAACGCACTAATTGGTAATTTTGAAATAACATACCCACTTCTCTATTACGAAAATTCGGTAATTGATATCTATTGTTATATAAAGAAGAACCACGATAAAAATATTTTCCACTTGTCGGAAGAAGTAAACCCGCTAAAATTTTAAGTAATGTTGATTTTCCTGAACCTGATGCGCCTTCAATCACAATAAAGCCATGATTCGGTAACGTAAAAGAAACATCTTTTAAAACATAAAAGCTTCTCTTTTCAATACTAAATCGCTTACTAATATTTTTTAATTCAATCATTTCCATAAAAAAACTCCCTAATATTAATTAGAGAGTCTTTTTCATTTTTCCTAATCGTTTTCTGCTTTTTGTATGACTTTTTTTATTTTTTGGTTGAAAGAATAACGATCCATCATAATGACTGAACCACAGGCTAGACATTGAATCTTAACATCTGCACCTACGCGTACGACTTTAAATTGCTTACATCTTTTTTCACAAGGATGGGGCTTTTTCATTTCCACAATATCATTTTCGTTAATGGAAATAAATTGCATACCTATTCCTCTTCCATTTTAACGGCCGCGGGAACTTTGGGTAATCCTGGCATCGTTAAAATAGAACCTGTTAAACAGACGATGAAATTAGCGCCTGCCGATAAACGGACTTCTCTTACCGTAATGGTAAAGTCTTGCGGTGCGCCTAAGACTTTAGGATCATCACTAAAGGATTGTGGCGTTTTAGCCATACAAACTGGAATATATTCATAGCCCATCTTTTTAAATTTTTCCATTTGTTCTTTGGCTTCTAAAGTATATTCGACATGAGTTGCGTGATAAATCTTTTTCGCAATAATCTCAATCTTTTCTTCTAAAGGAAGTTCAACGTCATATAAAGGATGATAATGAGATGTGGTTTCATTTAAGGTTTTTACCACTTCTTTTGCTAAATCAATCGAACCTTCTCCACCTTTTAAGAAACCATCTAAGAAGGTGACAGAATAGCCTTCTTTTTTACACCAAGAAGTTAAGGCTTCCACTTCTTCTTTATGATCATCCGCAAAGTGATTAATTGCAACTATCACTGGTAAACCATATTGTTTCATATTCTCAATATGTTGTTTTAAATTACAAGTACCTTTTAATAAAGCATCGACATTTAACGTACGGATATCCTCTAAAGCTTGTCCGCCATGCATTTTTAAAGCACGGATGGTAGCGACCATAACGACCATATCGGGATGTAAATGGCCTTCTCGACATTTAATATCTAAGAATTTTTCTGCGCCTAAATCCGCGCCAAAACCAGCTTCGGTAACGACAATCGGCGCTAATTTGAGGCCGAGTTTCGTAGCGATTAAAGAGTTACAACCATGCGCAATATTGGCAAAAGGTCCACCATGCACTAAAGCGGGATTTCCTTCTAGCGTTTGCACTAAGTTCGGCTTTAACGCTTCTTTCATGAGTTTCATAATGGCATGAGAAATTTTTAAATCACGAACATAGATGGGTTCATCTTGGTCATTATAAGCAACAATGATTTTTTTGGTTCTTTCCATGAAATCATTTTCATCTTTCGCTAAGCATAAAATGG
>FR897047.1:6990-40564 GCA_000437235.1 Coprobacillus sp. CAG:826
AACGGTAATGACGAAATGATCGGTTCTTGGGGTTCCGTTTTTCTCTCCTTGATTGACAGTAATGGTACGTAATGCGCGGTCATTCATATCCATAGCGCGTGGCCATACGATACGGTTGGGATTAATATGTAATTCATTTCCTTGGAAAATATGATTATCAATAATCGCGGAAATTAAATTAATCGAAGACGTTAAAGCGTGCATATCGCCAGTAAAATGAAGATTGATTTCTTCACTTGGTTCAATGCGGGCTAAACCGCCACCGGTTGCCCCACCTTTAATACCAAATACTGGGCCTAAAGAAGGTTCCCGTAACACTAACATAGCCTTTTGACCAATTTTCGCTAAGCCTTCCGCTAAAGCGATAGAAGTTGTGGTTTTTCCTTCTCCGGCTTTGGTGGGTGTAATCGCGGTAACTAATACGAGTTTTCCATCTTTTTTATCTTTTAAGATATCCATAATACGTAAATCAATTTTCGCCTTATATTTTCCATAAGGTTCTACGTATTCTTCTTTAATACCCGCTTTCTTTGCAATCTCTTCAATTCGAATCATATTATCATACTCCTTTCAATTGTTCTTCTATATCATGATAAGCCTCTTCTTTACTATGAAACCAACGAACATCAAATTGATGACGGAAATAGGTCATCTGTCTTTTTGCATAGTTTCTGGAGTGCTTTTGAATTTCTAAAATTACTTTTTCTTTATCGCTTTTATTTTCAAAATAATCAATCCATTCTTTATAACCAATCGCTTGGAAAGGTTGAATGTCTTTCCCATATTTTTGATATAAAGTGCGCGCTTCTTTTTCTAAACCTTGATGAATCATTTCAATAACACGCTCATCAATTTTTTGATAAAGCAAATCACGGTCCATATCAATACCAATAATTAAGCAATCATAAAGCATAATATGTTCTTGCTCACTTTCTATTTCACTTTTTCTTTTTCCCGTCCCTATATAGGTCATTAAAGCGCGCAATACTCTTTTACGGTTATTCGGATGAATCTTTTTACATGCCTCTTCATCTACTTTTAAAAGTTCAGCATAGAGTTCTTCATTGGTATAATCATCGTACTTTGACATATCGGGATCCACATATTCTTCATACTGATAATCATAAAGCGTGGCTTTTTGATAATTACCTGAACCACCTACAATAATGGGAAGATGATTTCTTTTTACAATCTCTTCAATTTTTTCTCTAGCTAAAATTTGATATTCTTTCGGTGAAAAGTGATCGGTAGGAGAAACAAAATCAAATAAATGATGAGGCACGAGAGACCTCTCCTCTAAAGTAGGTTTCGCCGTTCCAATATCAAATTCTTGATAGATTTGAAACGCATCTCCATTAATGATTTCACCTTGGAAGTTTTTAGCGATTTCTAACGCTAACGCACTTTTCCCACTTGCTGTAGGTCCTACGATTAAAATCATCATACCCCAGTCCTCTTAAAGAGTTTCTCTAATTGGTATTTGGTAAAATGAATAATGGTCGGACGTCCATGCGGACAACAAGTTGGATTTTCGCAGGTAAATAACTTATCTAAAACATATTGCATTTCCGCTTGATTTAAATAGTCATTGGCTTTAATTGAAGCTTTACAACTCATCGTAGCGATGGCATGCGTACGAATCTTAGCGACATCCATTTTATCTTCATGTAACGCTTGTTCTAATAATTCATCAATATAAGTTTTTTCATCCGCTTCTTTGAGCCAAGAAGGCACTTGCACCACTTTATAAGCATGTAAACCAAAGCCTTCAAATTCTAAACCAATACTAGATAAAAGTGCTTTTTTCTCATCGGTAAAAAGTGCATCATCGCTTAAAGAAAGTTGAATCACTTGCGGAACAAGAGGTTCATGAACTTCTAATTTAGACATAAAAATCTTTTGAAACTTTTCATAATTAATGCGCTCATAAGCGGCATGTTGATCTACTAAATAGAAGCCGCCTTCATCATCTTCCGCAATGATATAAGTGCGGTGCATCTGCGCTAAAGCGCGTAAATGGGGACGAGGTTCTTTTGTTTCTTCTTTCGTTTCAAAAATTTCTTCTTTGTTTTCTACAGGTTTTTCTTCTTTAAAAACAAAGGTATCGGGTTCTTTTCTTTCTTCATGAGAAAAAGTAGGGGTTGAAGTAGGTTCTAAAGAAGGTATTTCTTTTTCATCTTCTTTTAAGAAAAAGAGTTGTTCGGCCTTCTTTTCTTCTTCTTTCATGACAGGTTCTTCTTCCACAATCAATTTTTTAGGAAGTGCCGCATCATGTAATTTACTTTCTTTACGTAACGCAAGCGGAATTTTTTCTAACAAGGCTAAACGAAGTTCTTCTTCTTTAGAAAAACGTACTTCTTTTTTCGAAGGATGGACGTTAACGTCGACTAAAGCACAATCAATCTCTAAAGAAAGAATCACAAAAGGATAACGGGTCGGGGGAATAAAATCATGATAAGAATCATTAATCGCATTTTGCACTTTCGGCATATACACGTTTCTTCCGTTTAATAACGTAATCATGTAGTAGCGGCTCGATTTTGCTAATTCTGGTTCTCCTAAATAACCCTGCACACTAAAATCGTTATGCGTAAAGGAGAAAGAAATCATATGTTTAGCGACTTCATAACCATAGATTTGGGCAATGGTTTCTAAAAGTTCTCCTCTGCCATTGGTGTGGAATTGTTCTCTATCATCAATAAAGAAACGGAAAGCAATGGAAGGATGCGCTAAAGCGATACGGGTCATCACTTCTAAGCTATTGGCATTTTCAGTATAATCTTTCTTTAAATACTTTAAACGCGCTGGGGTGTTATAAAATAATTCTTCAACTTCGATTTGCGTTCCTTTTCTTAAAGGGGCATCTTCGACGACTTGCTGACCATCTTCAATAGTAATTTTTGTTCCTACTCCACTTCCACTGGACGTTGTTAGAGTTAAGCGACTAACCGAAGCAATCGAAGGTAAAGCTTCGCCTCTAAAGCCTAGAGTTTTAATACGGAATAAATCAAAAGCGGAATGGATTTTACTTGTCGCATGGCGCTTAAACGCTAAAATCGCGTCTTCTCTATCCATACCTTCACCATCATCTTCAACGTAAATTAACGTTCTGCCTGCGTCTTTTAAAGAGACAGTAATTCGAGTGGCTCCAGCATCAATACTATTTTCAACGAGTTCTTTAATGACACTACTTGGACGTTCTACGACTTCTCCAGCCGCAATCATGTTGGCTAATGAGGTGTCTAATACTTGTATTTTACTCATGATGATCACCTACTTCATTTTCTTCTTTAAATCGTATAAAAAGTTTAAAGCTTCTAATGGAGTCATCGCTAAAGGATCAATATGACGAACTTCTTGAATCCACGCTTCTTCTTTTTCTTCTCTTGGTTTTAAGACTTGTTCTGATTTAGGTATTTCTCTTGTTTCTAATACTTCTAAAATTTCTTTTGCTCTTTCTAAAAGTAAATCGGGAAGATGAGCTAATCGAGCGACATTAATACCATAAGATTTATTCATCGCACCATCTTTCACTTGATATAAGAAAGTGACGTGGTCTTGGTCTTCAGAAACACAGACATGCACATTTCGTAATAATGGGATTTCTTGCTCTAAACTCGTTAATTCGTGATAGTGGGTAGAAAACATGGTTTTGGCATGAATTCTAGAGGTAATATATTCAATCATCGCTTGCGCTAATGCCATACCATCAAAGGTTGCGGTACCTCGACCAATTTCATCAAAAATTAATAAAGAGTTTTCAGTCGCATGACGTAAGGCGTGATTGGCTTCACTCATTTCAACCATGAAGGTGGATTGTCCTGACACTAAGTCATCAGAAGCACCAATACGGGTAAAGATTTGATCAAAGACCATTAAATCTGCTTTTTTAGCGGGAACATAACAACCAATTTGTGCCATAATCACGATTAACGCTAATTCACGCATATAAGTCGATTTACCACCCATATTCGGACCAGTAATTAATAAAACATCGTTACTAGAAGGAAGGTTTACATCGTTCGCGACGAAACAATCTTTTTTCATGACTTTTTCAATTACCGGATGTCTACCTTTTTCAATATCCACTAGGCGCTCTTGATTAAAAGTGGGTAAAACATAACCGGCTCCAGCACTGACTTCTGCTAAAGAAACAAGAACATCGACTTTAGCGATTTGATTCGCTAAGTTTTGAATCTTTCGCGTGACATTTTGAATGACTTTTCTTAATTCTAAGAATAAGTCATATTCTAATTTCATTCTCTTTTCATCCGCATTTAAAATTAACGCTTCTTTTTCTTTTAATTCTTGGGTAATAAAACGTTCCCCATTAATGGTGGTTTGTTTTCTTTCATAACCCCAATCGTCTTGAATTAAATCTTTAGCGCCTTTAGAAACTTCAATATAGTAACCAAAGACACGATTATAACCGACTTTTAAGGTACGGATACCCGTTCTTTCTCTCTCTTTGGCTTCTAATTCCGCCACCCAAGATTTTCCACCATGCGATAATTCGATGAGTTCATCTAATTCTGCGTTGTAGCCAGGTAAGAAAATACCACCTTCTTTAATCGTAATTGGGGCATCTTCACGAATCGCTTTTTCAATTAAAGATGCGATATCTTCTAAAGCATCCATGGAAGAAGCGATTTTCTTTAAATTTTCATTTTCAAATTCGTTTAAAATATCTTTTAAAACCGGAACGGCTTTTAAAGATGTTTTTAATTGAAGTAAATCACGGCCATTTGCGTTACCAAAGCTAATACGGGCAATTAAACGTTCTAAGTCATAAACCGCATCTAACGCGCGAATGAGTTCTTCGCGTTTCATAAAGTGTTCAATTAAAGAAGTGACCATAGATTGACGAGATAAGATTTCTTCTAAGTCACTCGATGGTTTTTGAATCCAATGTTTTAATAAACGACCACCCATGGCGGTTTTGGTATGATCTAATAACCAATATAAAGAACCATATTTTTCTTCACTACGAATAGTTCTTACTAATTCAAGATTTAAACGGGAAAACGAATCAATTTGTAAAGTGCGATAAGATTTAATAACATGCACTTGTTGAAAATAATCGAGTTCTCTTTTTTGCGTTCTCCGTAAATAATGAAGTAAACGCACGACTGCTTTCATTTGATATAAGTCTTGGACTTCGCTCAATAAATCTTCAAATTCTAATTCAATTTGATCATCATCTTCATAGGATACTAAAATTTTTCTTTTGTTAGTGATTTCTTCTAAAGTTTCTTTTGAGAAATTAGAACTGACGACGATTTCTCTTGTTAATAAATTATCTAATTCACTAATTAAAGAAGTCCAGTCATGCTCTACATTCATGACGTTCGTTTCTCCGGTAGATAAATCGGCGTAGGCAATTACATAATTTAAGTCCGTTTCATCAACGGCGACAATATAGTTATTATCCGAATCCGCTAAATTCATATTCGCGCCCGGCGTGATAATTTGAACAACGTCTCTTTCCACAATACCTTTTGCTAAAGCAGGATCTTCTAATTGCTCTACAATACCGACTTTATAGCCTCTTTGAATTAATTTAGAAATATAGGATTGAATGGCGTGATGAGGAACACCACACATCGGAACTTTTTCTTCAGCACCCGCATTTTTTCCCGTTAACGCTAACTGAAGTTCACGGCTAGCAATTTTTGCATCATCAAAAAACAATTCATAAAAGTCGCCTAAGCGGAAAAGAATTAAAGTATCGGGATGTTTCTCTTTAATACTTAAATATTGCATCATCATTGGCGTGTATTTTGGCTTGGTCATGAAATCACCTCAAACTAAAACATATATGTACATATATGATATCATAGTTTTTAATGATTTTATAGAGAAGATAAAATAAAAATTTTCTTTTACTTTTTTTCTTTATTTGCTTGTTTTTTTCATAACACTACTGCCATTTTCATTTCATTAGCAAAACATTCAAAACGAAACTATAAACTAAAAAAGCACCGCAGAAACGGCACTTTTTATGAAACTCCTTATTTTTTCTCTTCTAAATAATGAGGATTGACATTCATAATAATTTCTTCATCTAAATCACTATCATCAACGTCATCTTCTTTACAGTCTACGGTTACAATTGCGTCAGAGAATGCATCAATAATATAGGCACTTTCAATTTGAATTTCGACCGTTTTTTCATCCACTAAAGACATGGATATCGCGGTAGGATATTTAACGACGTGCACATGAATCCACGTTTCATTTCCTACCGTTTTTAATTTTCTCCACGACATTTGACATTGCCCAAAAAAGGGAATCGTTTCATTATACACATTAGTCTTTTGGTCGTGATCGGTCGCGTACCAAAGTTGCACATCAAATTGTCCTTTAATGACCACATTTCTTTTACTCTCTTCCGTATCAAATTGATGATTAATAATCCAGCACCCTAATGTTTTACTTGCCGCTTCTGGTAAAGTTATTTTTTGCGTTTCTAACCCATTATATTTTCCTTTACCAATCATCGTTTTCACAATAATTTCTCGAAACAAAAAAATCACCTCATTTCAATATATGAAACAAGATGATTTTGTATCACTTTTCTAAAATGTTCTTCATCTGCATTAATAAATCGTAAAGTTCTTCCTTTACGATATAGAAATTTTGCACTAAAGGATGATTTTCATATTGGCTTTTAAGCGATAAATATCGTTCTTTCATCGCACGATGCTTTTCTTCATCGTTAATAGAAAGCGTGAGTTGTCTTTTCGTAAAATTAATCTCTTTTTCTAATTCCTGAAGAGCTTCATTATTTTGAATAGCCGCTTTTAAAGCAAAATAAGTTTCGACTTCTTTTTGGCTATAAAGCGAATCTTTTACCTCTTTTAATGCATCTTCAAAACTTTTCATTGCATTAACTCTCCTAACATGGAATATAAATGCGATTCGATAATTTTCACTTTGACGATTTTACCGACTAAAGATAAATCACCTTTAAAGTGAACGAGTTTATTGGTATCGGTATAACCCGATAAGACATCTTTATTCCGTTTAGAAACACCATCAACTAAAACTTCATACACTTTTCCCACCATCGCTTCTGCTTTTTTCGTGGCTTCTTCTTCTACCGCTTTTACTAAACGATCGAAACGGTTATGTTTCTCTTGCTCGGTAACATTATCTTCCATTTTCGCAGCGGGTGTACCAACACGAGGAGAATAAATAAAAGTAAAGGCACTATCATATTGAACGGCATGCACCATTTTTAATGTATCTAAGAATTGCTCTTCCGTTTCATTAGGGAAACCAACAATAATATCGGTCGAAAGCGCTAAATTAGGAATGGCTTTTTTCATTTTCTCCACGAGTTCTAAATATTGCTTGGACGTATATCTTCTACCCATTCTTTGTAAGATTTCATCATTACCCGATTGAACCGGTAAATGAATCGCGGGCATGATGTTTGGATATTTGGCAATCACTTGAATCATTTCATCACTAAAATCCCAAGGATGAGAAGTGGTAAAACGAATCCGTGGTACTCCCATTAACGCCGCCTTTTCTAAAAGCGTGCTAAAAGATACACCATTAGGCAAATCTTTTCCATAAGCGTTGACGTTTTGACCTAAATACGTAATCTCTTGATAACCTTTTTTGATTAAATCTTCGGTTTCTAAAAGAATATCTTCTAAGGTGCGACTTCTTTGTTTCCCTCTGGTATAGGGAACAATACAGTACGTACAAAATTTATCACAACCATACATAATATTCACAAAAGCTTTTTTACTATCTAAACGTGTGGAAGGAAGATTTTCAATCACTTCTCCACTTTTCGATTCGACCGCAATCACTCGCTTTTGTTCACGATAAACTTCTTCTAAAAGGGAAAGTAAGTCTTGAATATTGTGAGTACCAAAAAGTAAATCAACATAGCGATAAGAAGTTTCAATTTTATCGACGATATGGGCTTCTTGAATCATACAGCCACAACAAGCAATAATCATGTCTTTCTTTTGATTCTTTAAACCTTTTAATTGTCCGATTTCACCATAAACTTTTTCTTCGGCGTTTTCTCTAACCGCACAGGTATTTAAAATAACGATATCTGCGTCTTTTGGAGTTTCGGCTTTACTAAACCCTGCCATTTCTAACATACCCGCCATAATTTCTTCATCACGGACATTGGCTTGGCAACCATACGTACGAATAAAATATTTTCGTCCTTGGGCTTTTTCTTTCATAAAAGTCGTAATAACGAAATCGTTTCTTTGAATGACTGTTGCTTCTTGTTTATTTCTCTTTCTTGCTTCTTGAAGAGATGGTTTGCTTTTGATGATACAACCTTTCATGACTTCTTACCTTCCTTTTTTCTACGTTACATATTTCTTTTTTCAACTTTTAAACGGATAGCGGTTTTCATTTCGTTTTCAATTTTCACTTCTTGAAAAGATGGCGTGATGATTAAATCAATACCTGATGGCGCTAAAAAGCCACGCGCAATGGTAATCGCTTTTACCGATTGATTTAAAGCCCCCGCTCCTACCGTTTGAACTTCAATGGAATCTTGTTCTCTAAGAATGTTCGCAATCGATCCCGCTACTGCGTTAACATTTGAATCTTTTCTAACCTTCATCGTTTGAATCATATTTTTACCCTCTAAAAAAATCTATGAGGGGAAGTAGTTAAATATGTTCATCAACGATAGAAATTGATTTTATCGAGTTCGTGGTGCCAAGTTCTTCATTCACATCTAAAACGACGGCGGATAAAATAGCACCTTTTTCTTTTTCTACATCATAACGTAACATGGTATCATGCCACGCTCTTTCTATCATGATATCGCGGCTTGCGCCTAAAATTCCATGATATGGACCACACATACCCACATCGCATATCATCGCGGTACCATTTTTTAATACGCGTTCATCATGCGTCTGAACATGCGTATGCGTTCCTAATACTGCTGTTACTTTTCCATCAAACGCCCACGCTAAAGCTTGTTTTTCGGAAGTGGCTTCGGCATGGAAATCAACGATATGAATTTCGGTCTTTTCTTCATTTTCAATAATCTCATTTAAAGCATCAAAAGGATTTTTCACTTCTTCTTGCATGAATACGCGGCCTAATAAATTGGTAATACGAATACGAATATCATTCACTTCGTAAACGGCGGTACCGACACCAGGAAATTCTTTTAAAATATTATAAGGACGAATTAAACAATCTGCGCCTTCAATATAATCTTGAATTTCATTTTTAGAAGCATAGTGATTGCCTAAAGTAATCACATCAATTCCCATTTTTAATAATTGTTCATAGTGATGTTCAATTAAACCCTTCCCATGTGTAGCGTTTTCGCCATTAGCGATAACAAAATCAATTTGATATTTTTTAATTAAGTCAGGAAGATATTTTCCAACGATTTGTCTTCCACTTTTTCCAACAATATCACCAATGAATAGTATTTTCATCCTATCTTCCTCCTTCGTTAAGAATAAATAAATAGGACCAAGTGGCCCTATTTATCTTTTATTTTGCTAATTCAACTGCGCGCATTTCGCGAATCACAGAAACTTTAATTTGACCTGGATACGTCATTTCACTTTCAATTCTTTCACGAATTTCACGAGCGAGTTTATAAGCGGCTAAGTCATCAATCTTTTCAGGGACAACCATGATACGAACTTCACGTCCGGATTGCATGGCGAAGCATTGACTGACGCCTTCATAAGATTTACAAATCGTTTCAAGTTGTTCAATTCTTTGTACGTAATTTTCTAAAGTTTCACTTCTTGCTCCTGGACGAGCAGCAGATAATGTATCAGCAGCAGCGACTAAGGTAGAGATAATGAATTTAGCCGGTACGTCACCATGGTGCGATTCAATCGCGTTAATAACGACTTCAGGTTCACCATACTTTTTCGCTAAACGAACACCGATTTCCACGTGGCTACCATCTAATTCAAAGTCGGCAGCTTTACCAATATCATGGAGAAGTCCTGCTCTTTTAGCTAAGTTTTGATCTAAGCCTAATTCCGCTGCCATAATGCCACAAAGGTAAGCAACTTCAATGGAGTGATCTAAGGCGTTTTGCCCATAACTCGTACGGTATTTTAAACGACCCACATAGTCTAATAATTCTTTGTTAATTCGTGGAAGTCCTAATTTGAAAGCGACTTCTTGTCCGGTCTTACGAACGGATTCTTGGACTTCAAGTTTGGCCTTTTCTACGACTTCTTCAATACGTCCTGGTTGAATTCTTCCGTCTTTAATTAAAGCTTCTAAAGCACGACGAGCGGTTTCTCTACGGATAGGATCAAAGCAAGAAATCGTAATGACTTCTGGAGTATCATCAATAATTAAATCGACACCTAAGAGTTGTTCTAAGGAACGAATATTACGTCCTTCACGTCCAATAATTCTACCCTTCATTTCATCGCTTGGAAGAGCGACGACAGAAACGGTTCTTTCGGTAGTGACTTCTTGAGAATATTTAGAAATCGCTAAGGAAAGAATTTCTCTTGCCGCTTGATCCGCATTATCTTTTGCTTCTTCTTCTTTGTTTTTAATATAGGCGGCTAATTCACGAGAAATTTTACTTTCCACCCGTTTGAAGATTTCTTCTTTAGCTTCTCCTACGGACATATTAGAAACTTTTTCTAATTCAGAAATAATGGAATCAATCTTTTCTTGTAATTGTTTTTCTTTAGCATCTAATTCTTTCATTCTCTTTGCTAAAGCATCATTCTTTTCTTCTAAGGATGTTTCTTTGGCTAAAAGTGCGATGTCACGACGATCGATGCCTTGTTCTCTTTGTAAGAGTTTGTTTTCTTGTGCGGCTAAATCAGCTTTCTTTTCTTTGATTTCTTTTTCCGCATCCATCTTAATTTCATAGGCATTTTGTTTGGCATCTAGTTGTGCGGTTTTAATTAAATGATCCGCTTTTGATTCTGCATCTTTAATAATCTTATCACCCTTCTTTAATGAAGATTTCACTTTAAAGAATGGAATGAGTAAGGTGCCGGCAATGCCTAATGCTAAGGCAATTACCATACATAAAATAGCCACCCATGTTGCCATGGTGCTTGATTGTAAAATAATCATTGTTTTCTCCTTTCTTGACACGCGATTATTTATCGTTAAAAAAGCGACTTATAAAAAGTCGTACTCCGCCCAAAAGACGGCACTACGATAGCATAAAACTGCCATAGTTTCCCTGTAGGTATATATTCTTTTGCTCCAAATTTTATTATTATAGGTTTTCACCTGAAATGGATTTTTGAAATCTATGATACAAGGTTGTGTTCCTCACACATTGTTATTATAGCAAAAAGTCTTACTTTATAAAAGTAAAAATGATTATTTTTTGTTCTATTTCCAAAGAAAAACTAGACCCTTAAACATAAGAGCCTAGTCTTTAATTTTTTGATTATTTATGATGAGATTCAAATAATTCGCCCGTTTGGTAAGGATAAGCCTCACAGAAACTAAATATTTTCTCATTTTCATCAAATGAAGTGCCATAATCTTCAATATGTAAATTCACTTTAACATCAATAGAAACAACGACAGAAATTTTCATATTCATACTTACCGTTGAAAGATGTTCTTCTCCCCCTGTCGTCGTATGAGTAATAGCGATATTAGTAGAAGTAATTTTATCATTTCCAGTAATTGAAGACATATTCAAATCAAAATTAAATTGCTTTTCACTTTCTTGATAAGACATATCATTGATTACTTCGTCAAATTTCATTTCTTCTATAGGCGGCATTGTCATGGAATCTTTAATCGCCGAAGAAATACTATCTTTCATTCCCATTACATTATCAAATAAATAAGAGAAAATATTATTCATAAATTCTTCGGTTGTGACTTTAATTTCTTTTTGATAAAGTTCGGCTTTAGAAATTGTGAATTTTACCGTTTCTTCGCGGTAGATATAAGCAAACCCATCATGAATATAGATTTGAGCGTTACGCCCACTACTACTCTTGTTATAAGAAAGTAACGTAGTGTTATTGGCTCTCATGCCTGCTGGTAAAGTATTGACTAAAGCGATAACAGGAATGTTTTCAAAGTTAATCATAAGACTCACATCCCCATTGTCATTGAGAATATAACAATCAAGTGGGATAATTAAGTTTTCTGCCAGTACTTTAATTTCGGCATTCCCTTTTAAGTGATAGTATTTTTGATGCATTGTATTGATACCTAAGCGCAAGAGAATGTTTAAAGTATTTAAATCAAGATAATGATTCTCATCGCTTAATCGTTTGCTTTCGTCATAATGACTAAATCCGGCTTGCAAATTCATTGTAATTCCGCCTAAAGTAAAATCTTGAATGCTTAAGGAAGTTAAGGATTCATTTTGATAACCAATGGTAATATCCATATCACTCTTACTACCTAAAATTTCTTTTGATAATACGATATGGGCTTGCTCTTTTTCAATTGAGACTTCTTTTAATAATTCTAAAGAAACTTTAGAATAATCGCCATTAAGAATTTGCATAATGACGGATAATTCGCTTTCATCAGGTAATAAAGCATGAATACCATCTAAAAGTGGATCCGCATCATTTAATAAATCTTTAATTTGACCGATCATGTCTTTTAATGTTGATACCTGCATATAGGCAAATAGTTTATTGTTATAAGCAAAATACATCGTTTGTCCACGATAGTCCATAATGAGTGAATGGTCTTTGGTTCCATCATTAATGTTAAGTTCAACGTATGCTAAGTTATTTTCAACTCTTTCATGTAAAGCAAATTGAACAAAGCCTTTCACTTGGTACTTTTTATCGCCATTTTGAAAATGCATATCCACATCAAAGCCAAATTCGGTTTCTTTGCTTAAGCGCTTCACTTCATCATAAATCGTTAAAACCGGTGCGTAATCTTGATAATCACTTTCTTGAACTTGGGGCATTTCTTCAAAATCATTGAATTGAACTTTAGCATTTAAGGAATAACCTTGGTAACTTAAGTTTTCAATGAATAAGGAACGAATTTGTTGATTCTCTAGGTTAACAGCAATATTTAAATTTCCGTTACCTTCTAACCATTCATTCGCATCTACTTGAATGAGTAAATTCTTCTTGGTTTCATTTTCTTCATCTACTTGATAAGAAATGTTTTTAAATAATCCAAGAATATCATTTACATTCATATGGAGAATACGTTGGAATTCTTCTTTTTCTAAAATCTTATTGAGTTGTTCTTGAATAAAGGAAGTTCCTTCTTCGCTTTCTGGTAAGTTTTCTTTAACGATATCTTTAATTCTTGTTAAGTTATCGTTAGATAAGCGACCTTTTAATAAATCATTTAAAGAAAAATAAATTGCACTTTGATTATAAAGCATAGAAAGATCAAGTTTCTTATCGTTATATTGTACGTTAGCGTCTGCATAATAGGAATTATTGCTTAAATCAAAGATTGTATTGGCTTTAACAGAAGTGGACCAATCATCTTTTTTCACTTCTGCATCAAGAGATAAAGAGAATTGTTTTTGCTTTGCTAAATCATAAGCATTCTTTACGACTTTGATTAAATCCGTATAATCATCAAAAGCTTGATTTTTTTCTGGAGAAGCAATCGTGCTTTCATTTAGAAATTTTGTATCCGCTATCAAAGAAATATTCATTCCTTCTAACGTTAATTGAGGGATTTCTGCCTTCACTAAACTACAATTTTGATCTAAATATAAATCAACATCGGCAATATTTGGAATGCTTAATGTTCCTTTTAATAAATTATCTCCAGTATCTTTAAAATCCATATTTTGGAGATTGGCTAAAATTTCATCAGTAGAAATATTAGAGAATGGACTATCTTCAAGATTGATATTCATATCCGGAGCAAGGATAGGAAGTAATTCTTTCACTCCTGCTATAAAATCATTGGTTTCAACTTTAGCATGGATAAAATCATTAGAAACATAGGCATAGGGTGTAAAATAAGCGATTTCTGCACTAGTTTTTACAAATGATGAGTCGACATCTAGACTAGCAGAGACGCTAATATTATTCAAATCTTCATAATTAACTTCGCCATCAATATGAATGAGAAACGTTTCGTTTTCTTTTTGAATTTTCACATTTGCGTCTAAGTCTACCGCTTTCGCCTCCATGGCTCTAGAAATAAATTTCATTACCGGTGTTTCTACAAAATCATCATCACCTGGTGTTGAAGTCGTTGGACGTAAAGTAGAACTTGGGGAAGTATTTCCTCCTCCCGGTTTTTTATGAATTTCAATTTGTACTACACCAGCAACTGTAGTAGTTACACAAGCATAGGTAATTAAATAAAGTACTATTTGTTTCATTGAACATCACCCCTAAACTTATATTCTTCAACGGATGTAGGTAAATCATCTTCACTGACATCGTAGTAATATGTAGAGCGAAGAAACGCCGTACATGTTACTCTTTGAATGGATAAAGCAACCATCTTGTACTGCTCTTCCACATAGAATTCTTTCATTTTTAAATCTTTAGAAAGCGTGCAAGTAATACGAATATAATTAAAACCATTCACTTGCGACACTTTATCTTCTGTCGCTTTAATTTTCTTTTTATATTTAGCAGCAGCCGAATCTAATAAATTAAAGCGGATAACAATTTGGTCTTCTCCTTCTTTTTCTTTTACTGAAACTTCTTCACTTTCATCTAAAGTTTCAGAAGAAATAATATAATCAGTAGGTCCATCTAAAGGATTACCAAATTTTTCTTCAAATGCCTCGCTTGTCATTTCGTTTGCTTTATCTTTATAAGTAGCAAGATAAACTGGTACTTCCGTCTTTTTTTCTATTCCTTTTAAAGATAATTTATCGAAACTATACCAAGTAATGTTATCTCCCACACCGATATAGCGTTTTCCTACTTCTACTTTTCCTACAATTGCAGCTTCTCCAAAAGAGATATTTTCAAAATACGCCTTGTTTTTAAAGCGCGCTTTTATGGAAGTAATATTTTGCGTAGATAAACTTCCCGCTACGGTCTTACCATTACTTTCCGCGATATATTCATCTTGTTCCAAATTCATCATCGCAATTTGGGCCATTTCAATTGGCGTAAAGGTTTCATAATAATCTAAACCTTTTTCTTGAGCGTTTTTCCATTTCGTAGAAATTTGATTTTTTTCATCTTCTAATGCTCCAGGATCCACACTTGGGCCACTAGACGCTTGATTGTTGTTTTTCAACCATAGTCCGATGGCAGAACCACTGACAATACCCAAAGTAACTACGCCAGCCATGGTAAGAATTGAACTGATACGAATCGGCTTTTTTTCTTTTTTCTTCTTCGTTTCTTCTTTGTTCTCTTCTACTGGCTTTTCTTCATGTATATCTTCGGTAGGTTCAGCTACTTTTTCTTCTATGATAATGGAACTAGATGTAGAATTAGGCTTCTTTTTTGATTGGCTTTTTTCTTTTCTTCCCATCTTGAATTTCCTTCTTTACTTTTTTTTCTGTTTTTTGCCATTGTGGCTTGGTGAGTTGTTTCGTTACTTGCCAAAGCCAACGAACCGGTAAGGTGGTTACACGCGCAATTTGGCGAGCACTCACTTTTGCAAAATTTAAGATACCTCCTAAAATTTGCATCACCATGTTTTTTGGCAACTGATTCATCGTTTTCGGATCAATTTGATACATGACCTTTAATAGTTCTTTTAATTCTTCATCAGAAAGACGATTTTTGATTCTTGAACTATGATTTAAAGCGTGTATTTTTTTATCATAATCTTCATAAGAGGAAAAATGCTCTATATAAAAATCATGATCAATATAAGGATCCTCTTTAAAATCAAAAGGTGCGGTAATTACATCTTTCTTTTTCTCATGATTCTTATAAAGGGCTTGAATGCTTCCTAACATACCATAAGCATCCTCTAGCGATAAAGCAGGAGCGGATGAATATCTTTCACGAAAAATTTCGGTATGAATATCATGTTTCTTTTTAAAAGCCATGACAAACTTCACCATGACTTTGCGCATCACTTGTTCTAAAGTCAAATCTTTTTCTTGAATGACAAAAGCAATTAAATTAGAAGATAAAAAATATGAAAGAATTGCATAACCTTCATATGCGGTTAAAGTATTCATAAATAAAATATGGTCTTCTTTTATAAAAGGATATAAAGAAGACTTAATTTGAATAGAATAAATTCCCACTGGACTTTTTTCTCTTGCTTTACGTGCCATAGAACTTCATTCTCCTTTATCGCTAGATAATGTACCACCCGAACAAGGAAAAGTCAATAGAAGTGTCCCATTTGCAACCATAATGCAACAAAAAACTCACATCCAAAATAAAATGAATGTGAGTTGTTTTCTTATAAAATTTCTTCTTTTTTACTCATCATGCTATCACGAACTTGTTGATGAAGTTGCTCATAGATAGCTGGGTTGGTCTTTAAGTAATCTTTTGCATTTTCTCTTCCTTGGCCCATTCTTTCGCCATTATATTCATACCATGCACCAGATTTTTTAACAAATCCAAGTTCCACAGCCAAATCAAGAATTTCACCATAACGAGAAATACCTTCGCCATAAATCAAATCGATTTTACAAGTCTTAAATGGTGGGGCAACTTTATTTTTAACAATCTTAATATTGACCGTATTACCAATAATATCAGTACCTTCTTTAATCACTTCGGCTCTACGGATATCAATGCGAACCGAAGCATAAAATTTTAACGCACGGCCACCCGTTGTCGTTTCTGGATTACCATACATAACGCCAACTTTTTCACGTAATTGGTTAATGAAGATAACAGTACATAAAGATTTATTTAAAACACCAGCAAGCTTACGCATGGCTTTCGACATTAAACGAGCTTGTAAGCCGACTTGATTATCGCTCATCACGCCTTCAATTTCTGCTTGTGGCACTAAAGCGGCAACAGAATCCACGACAATAATATCAATCGCATTAGATTTTGCTAATAATTCAACGATTTCTAGAGCTTGTTCTCCATTATCAGGTTGTGAAAGAATTAATTCATCCACATTCACACCTAAGTGTTTTGCATATACAGGGTCAATGGCATGTTCGGCATCGACGAACGCTGCTCTTCCGCCTTTCGCTTGAGCTTCGGCAATTGCGTGTAACGCTAAGGTTGTTTTACCAGAAGATTCAGGTCCAAAAATTTCAATAATTCTTCCTTTTGGATAACCACCAATACCTAAAGCGTTATCTAATAATAAAGAACCGGTAGGAATGGAATCAACGTCCACGGTAGGGCGATCACCTAATTTCATTACCGAACCTTTACCATAAATTTTTTCAATACTTTTCAAAGCATCTTCTAATGCTTCTTCTCTACTTTTCATTTTATCTTGTGCCATATACTTCTTTCCTTTCTTCTTTTATATACGCGTTAAGAACGATTTTTCCTATTCATTGGTGCGAATATATTCCATAACCCATTTCATGGCTTGTTCTACGGATATTTCGCGAATACGATTACGATCACAATTATCTAATTGCAGTTCATATACCATGGTTTTTGGCTTTGTAGAAATACCAATGACCACTCTACCAACGGGTAAACGATCTAAAGCGGTAGGACCAGCATTTCCCGTAAAGGAAACACAAATATCTACGCCTAATTTTTCTCTTCCGCCATCCGCCATTTCTTGGGCAACTTCTTTGGAAACCACGCCATATTGATGGATGGTTATTTCTTTCACTCCCACAAGTTTCTCTTTGATTTCATTTGCGTAGGTAACAATAGAACCGGGAAATACTTTACTAGCGCCAGGAACGCCAGTGATTGTTGCTGCAAATAAACCACCTGTATAAGACTCTACGGAGCCAATGGTTAAATTATTTTTTTCTAACAAGGTCACTAATTCTTTTTCAATCATTTTTCATCACCTTGAAATACTTTACGATTGACAACGAAGTAGTCCACTAAAGAAACTAACGAGGCGACACCTGCTAAATAACAAAGAAGATTAGCGACATTAATCTTCCACGAGAAGAATGCAAATGGGAAGTTATTTAATAAAACACAGGTTAACGCAATCATTTGTAAAACCGTTTTTACTTTTCCTGCATAACGAGCTTGAATAACGACTTGTTTTTCCATACCCAATAAACGGATAGCGTCTACACACAAATCGCGGCAAATCATAATAATGACTACAACCATAGGAACACCCGTTTTGCCTGTTAAGCCAAAGCCGTATTCAGTCATGGGTAAGGCATAGAATAACAAAAGCACATCTACTAATAATTTATCGGCAATGGGATCCATGAATTTACCATAAGTCGTGACTAAATTATATTTTCTTGCTAAGTGACCATCTAAGAAATCCGAAAAACTAGCAATTAAAAAAAGTGCACAAACAATAATGTTCAACAAACTAATATGATAGCCATCAAAACTTCCATAAACTGGCCACGCAATATTCGCGCCATAACTAACAACTAATAATAAGAAGATGACGCCGACCATAATCATACGGAAGGTCGTAATTTTATTGGGTAAATTCATTTTGCAAATTCTCCTTTTTTAGTGAGTCCTCGATCCTATAAGCCATGTTTTGTCTAGGATAACTATTTATCTATGCATTGCTGCATGCTTTATAGAATTCAATTCTTCTATAAAACCTCCCCTACCAAATTTGGGTTTCTCGCTTGTGGGGTTTACCGCGTTCCACTTTATTGTTTCCAATAAACTACGTCACTGTGGCACTTTCAGAATCTTTACCGTATTGCAAAGCAACTTAGGTATCCATTCGCCGTTATATGCTCCCATATACCTAGCGTTATTTTTTCCGCTAGCGCAAACACTACCATCATCGCAGATGGTGCGAGCATGGACTTTCCTCTAATGCTCAAAGGCATCAGCAATTATCCAGATCGAAGGTATTTTATTTACTTTTTTTGGTGATTTGAATGGCTTTACGATTGCAATTTGCTTTGCATTTTCTTACATCTCCGCCCATCGCTGTTAATTCAGTTTCTAAAGCAGCAATATAATTTAAATAGCCAATCAACGTATCCACTTCACCAAGTTCGTGGTATTTTTTTAAAGCCTTTTCAATACGGCTTTTTTGAAAAGAAAGTTCCGCTTCTAAATCTAATTGTTCTTCCCCCATTTTTTTAATTTTACTTTGGGCATCAAGAAGGTCTTTTTTTGATTTTTCAATTTCTGCTTTTTGTTTAGAAATCGTTGCTTCTTGTTCCTCCATTTTCTTTAAAATGGGAGTAAACTGTTGATAATCCTCGATAATTTGATCAAGAAATTCATCCACTTCAAGAGGGTCATAGCCTTTTTCTACACCTGAAAATTTAGCTTTAAGTATGAGATTAGGCGTGAATTTTAAGGGCATAAAAAAAACTTCCTTTCTATCGAATATATTATAAAGGAAATCGTATGAATAAACAACCTATACACAGGGAAAATTTTTCGACTTTTTTTATTTCTAGAAAATATATTTTCTAGCAAAAAAAGGAATCGACCGAAATCGATTCCTTAAGAAAGATTAACGTTTTTTATTGTCCCTAGCCATTGCAGCAGCAACAACAAACCTGGATGCAATCAATATTACTTGGCACGTTCATGCAGCGTGGCTCTAAACAGCAACAAACCATAAAGGAGCATAACACTTTTGAACGGATATAACGGCGACATTCCATAACCGTAGCTTGGAAAGTAACCACTGCCGTTCCACCTGCTTCAACCGTACCAATATTTACATAGTTAGGATTGGCGTTTTCTACCGCCGTACCATTCAATGTAATCGTCTCAGGATTAATGCACAAAGAAGGATTTACATTTAAATCTAAAGCACAGCAGTTTAAAGCCATACCCGAGTTATTTACCACCGTAGCGGTAAAGGTAACGGTATTACAAACTTTCGTGCAATAAACATCCGAATCTAAAACCACTTCCACACCACAACGGGGCATGGTATCTTGTACGACAGGGCGACAACAGCAACAACGTTGATTTCTCATCGTTTTCACCTCACACTTCACCCCTAAAATAGGGGTCAATTATGCTTATGCTTTTTTCTATAAATTGTGAGTTTCCTCCGCTCATTTATATCTATCTATGTTATAATAAATATTTGAAAGGTGGATTTTACATATGAAGAGTCTTTTTAAGCTAATAGGCAAACGTAAAACCATCATCTTTCTAGATTTAGAAGGTACACAATTTTCTCATGAGATGATTGCCTTTGGAGCGGTTCGTGTTGATTTAGACAAAAACTACAAAGTTAAAAAAGTTTATAAAGGCATTAAAAGCTATGTAAAAGCTAAAAATAAAATTGGTCATTATGTCATTGGTCTTACTGGCATTCATCAAGAATTATTAGATAAAGAAGGCATCACTTATAAAGAAGCTTTAAAGAAGATTCGGAAGTATTGTGGCTATTTCTTATCGCGTGTTTGCTTTATGACTTTCGGTACCCATGATTTACGAATTTTAGCGAAATCTTTAGAGCAATCACCCGATGCTGATCATGAGTTCTGTGAATTTATGATAAAAAATACAATTGATTTATCCATGGTGATTTCGCAATTTATTCGCGACGAAAACACCAATCCACTTTCTTTACTCAATTGTCTAAATGTCTTCCATATTGATTTAGTGGGAGAACCCCATGACCCACTGACGGACGCTCAACATTTAAGACTTGTCTATCAAGCCATGATTGAACAAAAAGATGTCGTCTTTGAAGAATATAAAAAATTATTAATGCATTATAAATCCATGCCTGAACCAGTAAAAAAGGCAATTAAAGATTTAATGGATGGAAAAGACGTAAGTTCTGTAGAATTTATTCAATCTCTTCATGAATATATCGGATAAATCTTGCGCATAATAAGCGTGGGAAAGCTAAGGAGGTAACGCTATATGATTCGCTATCCTAATGGCAGCAAAAGCTTAACCGCTATTGCGCCAAAACAAGAACCAAAAGAAAAGCGCGTTTTGGCTAGTGCTGCGAATCGTGGTATGGACTTTGAATTTGATATCAATCAAAGCAATACTTATTACCATGACACTCATCGAGCGTTAATTACGAAAAGACCTACCCCTATCAATATTGTAAAAGTGGATTACTCTCGCGGTGCCCATATTGTGGATGCTTATTTTGAAACGCAATCAACGACAGACTATAATGGCGTTTATAAAGGAAAGTATGTTGATTTTGAAGCTAAAAGTTGCCACTCAAAAACTTCCTTTCCTCTTCACAATATTTATCCGCACCAAATCGAACATCTTTCCATGGTATTAGAACAAGGCGGTATCGCCTTCTTCTTAATCAATTTAGTTCTTTATGATGAAGTTTATCTTCTCGACGCTAAATTTATTATTGAACAATATTTGCATGGAAAAAGAAAATCCATTACTTTTCAAGATTTACGGAAAAATGGTCACCTCGTCCCTCAAGGCTATGCCCCTCGTCTAGATTATTTAAAGACGATGGATGAGGTATATTTCCATGAAGAAAATTCTTAAATTTTTTGTTTATTTTTGTACTTTATTTGTTATTTTAATCGCTAGCAGTGCTAGCGTTTTTGTTTACAAATCGTTACAAGGCGTTCCTTCGATTCGCATTGCTTCTTTAAAAAATCAACCGAAAAGTACCATTTATGATGAGAACGGAAACTTAGTCGAAGTATTTGGTGAAACCAAAGAAGAATATGTCACTTATGAACAGATTCCGCCTGTTTTAGTTCAAGCGCTTCTTTCCATAGAAGATATTCACTTCTTTTCTCATCCAGGTGTCGATGCGAGCCGTACTTTTAAAGCATTTCTTCATAACTTAACCTCTTCTTCCACTCAAGGTGGCTCAACCATTACACAACAACTCATTAAAAATATGATTTTAACGAATGAGCAATCCTATAAAAGAAAAATTCAAGAAGCGTATTTAGCTTTACAAATTGAAAAAGAACTAACGAAAGAAGAAATATTAACTTTATATTTTAATTATATTTATTTCGAACAATCGATTCCTGGTGTGCAATATGCTAGTAAACGCTACTTCGGAAAAGATGTTTCTTTAATTAATTTACCCGAAGCTTGTGTTTTAGCGGCAGTCGTTAAATCAGCAAGTTATTATAATCCTTTTAAATACCCTGATCGTATTCAAAACCGCAAAAATTTAGTGGCGAAAAAAATGAAAGAATACGGCTTTATCGATGAAAAAGTCTATCGAAGTGTCGTGGCTACACAAATTGAAGATATTGTGATTCAACCAGGTGAATTATATGAAGAACCTACTTATCGTTTTCAGAGTTATTTAGATATCGTTTATCAAGAAATTAATGAATATACAGGGCTAGATCCTTATAAAGTTCCTTTAGAAATTCACACCTATTTAGATAGTTCTTTACAGTTACATTTAGATGAAATTCAAAAAGGAAATGTCATTGCTTTTAGTGATGAAGACCAACAAATTGGCGCAAGTGTCGTACGGAATGAAGATGGCGCTTTAGTGGGAGTGATTGGGGGAAGAAATTATAATGGCTCTCGTATTTTTAATCGCGCTTATAACTTAAAAAGACAACCTGCGAGTACCATGAAACCTATATTTGGTTATCTTTTAGCCGCTGAACATCTTCACTATAATAGCGCTACTAACGTACTTGATGCTCCTTATACCTATCCAAATACCTCAATAACCGTACAGAATGCCGATAAATCTTATGCTGGTTATATTTCTTTAGTAGACGCATTAGGTTATTCTAAAAACACTTCTGCTTTATATACACTAGAAAAAGTTGAAAAGAAAATTGGAAGAAAAGCCTTAGAGCAACATTTAAAGGATATCGGTATAATGGATGAAGGTCCTTTTGCCTTTCCTTATGGTATTGGCGGAATGACATATGGAACGTCTCCTACCAATTTAGCCGCTGCTTATTCCGTTTTATTAAGAAAAGGACAATATATTAAACCCTCAACGATTTCTTATATTCGGAATATGGAAACCGGAGAAATCATTTATCAGAGAGATTTATCTACCAAAAAAATAGTAAGCGAAGAAAGTGCTTTTCAAATTGCTTCTTCTTTAATTCAAGTCGTAGAAAAGGATTATTATCATATTGGTGTTGTTCGAGTGCCTAATGTCACAATAGGTGCAAAAACAGGAACGAATGGTTATGATGAAAAAGCCGCTTCTATACTAGGTTATCCGCTTTCGAGTGATAAAGATAGTTGGATTTGTGGCTTTTCTTTAGATTACTCTTTAGCGGTTTGGAGTGGTTTTGATCAAGCAGAAAAAGGAGATCACCACTATTTTGGAAAAGGCGATAGCCGTAGAAAAGTGCCAAAACTCATCTTTCAAGAAGTCATGGAAAGTATTAGTTTAAAGAAAAAAGGCTTAAAAGCGCCTTCTAGTTTAGTACCCGTTACCGTAACCAAGGGTTGCGATGGTTATTATTTACCTAATGCTTATATTCCAAGCTATTATCAAATGCAAGGTTATTTTTATCAAAACGAAGTACCTACGCAAATATTAGAAGATCCTTATTTCCCTACTATTAACCAAAGTTATGGCTTTGTTTATGATAATGAATTGCAACTTGAATGGCTTTACGATAAAGAAAAAGAACACGTTTTTGATTATACTAAACTCTTTGGAGAGCGAGGATTTTTAATTCAATATACCCTTGATGAACAGTCATTCTCTTATTTTACCAAGGAAAGTAAATTCATTCTTCCTTATGATGAACGCATTAAAAAAATCAAGATTATTCCTTCTTTTGAAAACAAAAAAGACGTTCAAGGAACGCCTTATGAATTTGATTTATAGTGACAGAAATCCGTTAATTTACAAGATGCACAACTTGGATTTTTTGCTTTACAGAAATAACGTCCAAAATGGATCATTTGATGATGCGTTAAAATATATCGTTCTTCTTTAAAAATCTTTTTTAAACGTTTTTCTACTTGAGTAACGCTATCTTTTTCTTTCGCTAATCCTAAACGTTTAGCAATACGTTCTACATGCGTATCTACGGCAAATTCAGGAAAATGAAAGAGTTCTGCACGGACTACATTCGCGGTTTTATTCCCTACGCCACTTAAAGTCATTAAGTCCTCTTTGCTCTCCGGTACTTTTCCATTGAAGCGAGTTAATAAATCAATCGCGATTTGTTTTACGTGTTTAGCTTTTTGACGAAACATGCCAATCGTGTGAATAATATCTTCAATATCCTCTACTTCTGCATTTGCTAAACGAATTAAAGTGGGGTACTTAGAAAACAATACGCTTGTTACTCGATTGACACTTTTATCGGTGGTCTGTGCACTTAACATGACCGCAATAACGAGTTCATAATCTTGATGGTAAATGAGTTCACAACCGGCATTTGGAAAAAGTTCATCCAAAAAGTCCGTGATGGCTTCTATTTTATTCGTCATCATCATTTACCCATTTTTCTGAAGCAATTTGAATGGTCTTTTCGATATCTTTATTCCAGCCTTCACTAATGGCGGAATAGCCTTCTTTTTGGATATCTTTTCTTGCAGTCTTTTTTAATAAAATTTTATCGATGGAACGAATGGATTTTTTATTGGCGTCTAATGCTTCATGAAGGGCATCAATAATGACATCTTCTTCATAGCCTAAACTAATCCATTCCCGTATTTTTTGAAATTCAGCGGGAGAAAGAGTGCGTCCAAATTCTTTTTCAAAAACACCATAAATGTTTTGTACTTGGGTATCAAAACCTTTTTCTAAAGATTCTTCTCTTCTTTTTAATAGTGCGACTTCAAATTCGCGGTATAAACGAAGTTCTAATGGTTTTAAAGTGGTTTTCATTTCTCCATTATCGCTTTCAAATTCAATCAGGCGTTTGGATAATAAATGCGATAACACTTGATCAATATCTTGAATTGAAAGTGTCATTTTTAACGCTAATAACTCCTGTGTAATTAATGTATTCCCTTGTTTTAAAAGATGTTGAATCATAAAAATAACCGCTAATTCGGTCTCGGTTATTCCTAATTTTTTATAGTTTTCTAATAGGACATATTCCATATCAATGCCCATTAAAGATAAATCCTTCATCTTACTTCACCACCATCTTTTTCATTCTACCATAGTTTGATAAATAAAAATTAAAAAACACTTAATTTTTTTCTATCTTCTTTAAGACGGGGCTAAGCACATCTAAAAGTTCATATTTTTCTAAAAAAGATAGATATTCTTTGCTTGATATTTTTTTCATTTTTCTTATTTCTTCTTCTACCTTTTGTGGATTCATATTTAAAATGAAATCTTTTTCTTTCATCATTGCTAACTTCGTTTCTTCTTCTATTTCAAAATGAAGAAGCATAGCAAAACGAACAGCCCTAAGAATACGCAAAGGATCTTCTTTAAACCGAACATAAGGGTCTCCTATGGTTTTAATCATACCTTTAGCTAAATCTTCTTGGCCGTTAAATGGGTCTAAGATATTTTGATTCAAATCCATATAAATGGCATTCATGGTAAAATCTCGTCTTTTAGCGTCTATATCTAACTCACGAACAAATTCTACTTTCGTTGGATGACGATAATCTTCATAGCCTTTTTCTATACGGAAAGTTGTGATGTCTACATGTCCAAAAGAAGTGGATAAACGTAGCGTTCCAAAGCGCATAAAAGTGGTTTGAGCGTCTTTTAAAAAAGAAAGCATTTCTTCTGGCGTTGCATTCGTGGTTAAATCTAAATCATCGGATTCTTTGTGTAATAAAAAATCCCGTGTTGAACCACCCACCATATAAAGATGATAACCATGTTCTTCAAACAAAGTCGCTAAATTTTTAAAATACGTCCACTGCTCCATTTTTATTTCCTTTCTCGAATTACTCCATAGGTATTACGATATTGATCGAATGATAAAAATACTTCATAAACACCTTCGGCATAGGCTTTTTTATGAAAAGTATGATGAATAATTTCTAATTCCTCGTTCTCGTTTCTTAAGAGGATACGATGCTCATATTGATATTCATTCACGCGATGAGAGATGACTTCAATATCTTGAGAACTAGGAAAACTATCTTTCAAAAACAAGGCCGTTCCACTTGGCGCATCTTTTTTGGAAATATGATGCGTTTCTTCTATTTTGATAGAAGGAAAAATCGGTGCAAGCTTTTTTAAAAAAGCTTTTAAATAACTCATGGATAATAAATAATTTTCTAGAATCACAATGGGAATCTTTTTTTCTTTCGCTTTTTGATCCCATGTTTGAATTTCTTCTTCTTTTAATCCGGTAGTGCCTATTAAAAGAGGTATCCTTTTTTCTAAAGCCATTTCTACCGCTTTTTTCGTTCCTTCTAAAGAAGAAAAATCAATAATGAATCCAACTTCTTCATTAAAGAAATTAGAAATATCTTTTTCCTTATCGGCTCCTAAAACCGAAACACCCTTTTCTAAAAAAAGATGATAAATTTCACTACCGGTTTTTCCACTATAACCTTGTATTAACACTTTCATGGTTGTTCCTCCACTTTTATATATGAAAAAAGAAAGAACAACATACAAAAAAAGTGATGTTGCCATCACTTTTTTACTTATTAATTGACCTTATCTTTTAAAGCTTTTGCGGCTTTAAATCCAATGGCCTTGCTAGCGGGGATTTCGATGGTATCACCAGTAGCAGGATTCACGCCTTTACGGGCGGCACGAGTTTTAACTGCAAAATTACCAAAGCCGGCTAATTTAACTTCTTCATCTCTTGCTAAGCTCTCAGCCATTGCTAATAACATAGCGTCTACAGCAGCTTGCGCATCCTTTTTGGTAAGATGTGCTTCACTTGCAACAACATCAACTAACTCTACTTTATTCATTTTCATATCCTCCGTGAGTTTTTGTACTTTTAAAATACCATATTTGAGCCCATTTAGCAACATTCTAGCCATTTTAATGTAGTATTCATGCAATTTTGTTGCTTCTTTGGGCCTTTTTTATTTTTCCCTATCTTTCAAAATTTATGCTTCTAATTTTAAATCTTCGTTACTATAAAGATGAAAAACATCTTTACATAAAAAATCAAATAATAAAGTAAGTAAAATGGTGCCCGCAATTTGTACACCAAAAATTGCAATATACGCCATTGGGTTATCATAACCCATTGTTTCTAACACAGAGATTTGTCCTACAAGTCCACAACTACCCATACCTGCCCCAGCACTGGTAGAGGTTGTTTTTAATAGACATACACCAATCGGTCCTAAAATCAAACTTGTAAGGATGGTCGGTAACCAAATAGCAGGTTTTTTAATAATGTTAGGCCAATATAACATCGAGGTACCTATACCAATGGATAAAGATTTTCCTACACCATTTTTAGCGCGTAACGATTGAACAGCAAAACCTACCATTTGTGCCGTACAGCCAATCACGGCAGCACCAGCCGCTAGTGGGATATTGCCTATATGAATGGCAACACATACCGCTACGCTTGAAATTGGCATCGTTAATACCATACCCATTAATGTAGAAATAATGATGGACATAATAATTGGAATTAATGGCATAGAGATTTCAATCAATTTTTCAATACCATAAATTAGATAATAGCTTGGATAAATTAAAATAAAGCCTAAGCAACTACCAATGACTAAATATAGAAATGGAATTAATAAGATATCAATTGGTGTTTTTTTCTTAAGAAAAGACTTAACAATCAAAATCGTAAAAATGGTGACTAGATAAATTAAAAGTGGGTTTTTACTACCTCCCGCAATGGTAAACGTTGGAATTGGATTCGTAGCTTCTTTTAAATCAATCGCACTAGCGATACCACCTAATACTAAACAGGCAACAATTTCTAACGGTGCCATATTTTTATTCATGGATAAGGCAACACCTAAAGCAATGCCAGGTCCCATTAAAGACATGATAACAGTAGCGATATCTAAACCAATTTGAAAATTCATTAGAGCAAATATCTGTTTAAATATCGTTCCAATAATCAAAGTGGCAAATAATCCAATAGCCATGCCACTAGATGTTTTACTAATAAAGTCTAATACTTTTTTCATAACAACTTCCTCATGTTTTCTTAAAAAAAAGCTTCAAACGAAGCTTATTTTTTATTCTTTACGTTTTCGATATAATTTTTTATTGCATTAAAAGATTCATCGCTTAAATCGTGCTCAATTTTGCAAGCATCGGTAAGGGCTTGATTTTCAGAAACGCCCATTGCCATTAATGCACGAGAAATAATGCGATGTTTTTCATAGGTTTTTGCTGCAACTTGATAGCCTGCATCCGTCAAAGAAATCTTTCCATCCTTCTCTACTATAATTAAGCCATTTCCTCTTAATTTTTTCATAGCAACAGAAACGCTAGCTTTTGAGAATTGCATATCTTCTGCTATATCAATCGCGTGAACATAGCCTTTTTTCTCTTTTAAAATCAGTATTCTTTCTAAATAGTCTTCTGCTGATTCATATAATTTCATCGAATCATTCCTTTCTTTGGATGGCGCGCCCAACACGATTCGAACGTGCGACCCCAACCTTCGGAGGGTTGTACTCTATCCAACTGAGCTATGGGCGCAGGGATTCAACCATCATTTTAGCACGCCACGAAACGCTTATCAACTCACTACATTTTCTTTTTTTGAAAAGAATAGCCGATTTTTGCTAATGTTTTTTCACTAACAAAGCGCGTAAAGAATTTTCCTATCGCTATTTTTTTTGAAGGAATTAAAATCAATTTTCCTTTTAAAGCTTTTTGAACGGCAAAACGAGCCACAAATTCACTCGTTTGCGATTTCATTTGGAAACGAACGTCCGCTACTTCATCAAATTCGGTTTTAACTGGTCCTGGGCATAATACGGAAACCCGTACTTTGGATTTCATTCTACGTAATTCTTCATAAACCGCTAAAGTTAATTGATACACATAGGCCTTCGTTGCATAATATTCTGCCATTAAAGGTCCCGTGGTAAAGGCCGCTGCAGAAGCAACATTCATGATATAGCCATGATTTCTTTCTATCATTAAATTAAGATACAATCGAAAAAGTACGGTTAAACCTTCCACATTGATTTGAATCATGTTTGTGAGTTTATCCATTTCCATTTCATGAAAATTACCACAATGACCAAACCCGGCATTTAAAATGACGAAATCAATCGGTTGATCTTTGGTTTGTTCAAATAATTGAATGCAATTTTCTTTTTTGGACAAATCTAACGTAATAATTTCTGCCTTTGTTATTAGTTCTTTTTGTAATTCTTCTAATCGGTCTTTTCTACGAGCAACTAGAATTAAGTCATATCCTTTTTGGGATAGAACTCTTGCCATATCGCGACCAATACCTGAACTTGCTCCTGTAATTAACGCTAACATATCTTTTACTCACTATTTCTTTTTGAAAGAATAAGATACTTCTGTTGTATTTTTAAGAACATTATCTTGATAGGTAAAAGTCGTCTTTTTATAGCTACTAATTTCTTTCATTCCCATGACTTTAGCTAGAACATATTCTTCATTTGCGTTTTGACTATGCATAAAAATGTTAATACCTTTTTGCGTATATTTCGTAACATGACTTTTGATTGTGTCATATTCTTCAAATTTACCAGAAAGGAGGTTTAATGGCGTAGCATTATAAAAGTAAGCATAAACTTCTAAGTTCCAAATTGCTTCACTTTTTTCACTTAATGTTTCTTCATTTACCGCATAATAGAATTTTCCATCTTTCTTTTCATAGGTATATTTTTCTTCTGAAGTCTTACTTCCTGAAGTGGTATTTGTTTTGGTAAGCACAGTCACTTTCATTACAAAGGTTCCATCTTTATCCACGTTCTTTACTATAGAGCAAGTGGTTTCCTTATCAATTATCTTCTTGTTTTGATTATACGACGCTTCTATAGTTTTAGAAGAAACCTTTTTATAAGGATATTTTTCAATATCTTCCATATTGCTAATTTCTAACTTTTGGGTTAAACCATCAAATTTTCCTTCACACCAAGAAGAAGGAACTTTTTTTTCAAAGCAAAACCCAACAATTAAAATGACTACAATGAGTAATCCTAATAATCTAAAAAGGTGTTTAAATAGTTTTTTCATAAGTTATGTCCTCCTTAAGTATTACAATTTTAGTATAATACATTTTTTATTGCTCGTGTGAAAGAAATGAATCCATCAATAATTTCTTTCCTTATATTTTTCATTTTTTTAACAAAATAGAGATAGAAAAAAAGTTTCTTTCCATTTCACTTTTTTTGTTTGTATTTAATCTTCACACTTATCATCGCCCGTTGGGTTTTTAATACTATTACCAATATTGACAAGATGGTCTCCCACTCTTTCTAAATTAGAAACTATGGAGATGAATAAAGAATTTAATTCAACCTTACAGTTTCCACTTGATAAACGTAAATAATGTTGATTGGTTAATTGCTCTTTTAAAGTATCGACTTTTTCTTCTAATTGATTAAGTTCTTGTAAGTGAGCCTCTGCTGTTTCATCAAATGTTTCCATCGACAACGTAAACATTTTTTGAATCAACTGATACATAGATTGAATACTTTCTTTTCCTTCTTCGGAAAAAGCTTCATGTTCATCGTCCAATACTTTTTGAATATCAATCAAGTTTTCTGCATGGTCACCAATTCTTTCAATATCATTAACAACGTGAAAATAAGAGCCTAACGCATTTTCGTTTGCGTCATTCATCAAAGGCGCAAGTTGAATTAAAAAACGCGTAATTTCATTATTCATGTAGTTAATCTTCTTTTCTACTTGAAGAATCTTTTCTTTTCCTACTTTTGTTGAAGTCATTAATTCTTGCATCGCAGCATCCAAATTTTGCTTCGCTAAACTAGCCATATATTCCACTTCTTTTTTGACTTGAACAAAGGCAATCATTGGAGTTTTTAAAAGTCTTTCATCAATGTATTTTAAACGAAGTACTTCGCTTTCTTCTTTTTTATCTTTAATAATCCAAGTAGATAGAGTCACTAATTGGCGAATAAATGGTAAAAGTAAAAGCGTTGTCACTACATTAAAGAAGATGTGAAACACAGCAATTTGAAATTGGGCATTATTAGGAAATAGTTTTTCTAATAATTGAACGACTTCTGCTTTAAATATCCAAATAAATATCGTAAATAATACCGCGCCAAACACATTAAATAATAAGTGAATTAGACCGGTCCTTTTGGCATTAGCATTAGTGCCAATCGTGGCCATAAGGGCCGTTACACAGGTTCCAATATTGGATCCTAAGATAAGAAATAAGGCATTTTCCATGGTTAAGGCACCTTGCCCGACCATAATAATGATAACACCAGTAACCGCAGATGAAGATTGAACAACACCCGTAAAAATGATACCAACTAAAATTAATAGAAGGGGAAAATCAATTTTAGAAAAGAGTTGAACAAAGAAATCCTTCACTTCTATGTTATCAAATGCATTACTCATCAATTCTAAGCCCACAAAGATTAAACCTAAGCCACATAAAGTTGCGCCTATATTTTTGACTTTATCGTTTTTAATAAACATCATCATGACGCCAATAAAGGCAAAGACAGATGTAAATAATGAAATATTTAAACTAGATAAGGACACTAACAAACCGGTAACCGTCGTACCTATATTAGCCCCCATAATAATCGCGGTGGCTTGAAATAGACTTAATACGCCCGCATTAACTAAACCAACTACCATTACGCTTGTCGCGGAGGAACTTTGTATAATTGCGGTAATCGACGCGCCTATTCCTACGCTAGCAAAGCGATTATTTCCAATTTTTCCTAATAAATTTTTAAGGCCTTTCCCCGTTGCCTTTTCTAAGCTTCCACTCATTTGGTTCATTCCAGCTATGAAGACACCACAGCCAGCTAGTAAAGAGAGGATGCACACTACAATCATCGGCATAAATAGATTCTCCTTTAGATAATACTTTTCTATTCTACCATACTAGGAGAAACTTTTTTATATATTTTAGAAGAAAAACTTGGATAAAGAATTCTACCTTACCTACGAAATACATCGTAAACTTGAAGCCTCTTTAATAAGCAAGATAAAATCTAAGATTACATGCAAACTTAGAATTCGCAAATTAACACATTTAAAAATATTAATTATTATAAGAAAATTATCAATTTTCATTCGACAGTTTTTTTCTTCGTTTTTAATTTGTCATCCA
Organism: Coprobacillus sp. CAG:826; assembly: GCA_000437235.1. GTDB lineage: Bacteria > Bacillota_I > Bacilli_A > RFN20 > CAG-826 > CAG-826. The sequence goes on from FR897047.1 coordinate 39,104, forward strand.
TTTTTGTAATTACCGGTTTTCCTTCTACACTAATAAGGGGTGTAATTTCCGAGCCGGAAGGAATTCAAATAGTTAAATAAGTAAGGCTTGTTTCTCTATTTACCACAAGACTACTTTCTAGACCAAAAATTCACAGTTTTCCGAAAAAACTTAAATAAATCTTTTTTCATGCTTTTCTATATTCATAAACTAACTTAATATTTTCTTTCCTCACAAATTTCAAATACAAGTATAGCTTTTGATGAAGGAGTAACGGAAAATGTAAGCAATTTCCAACCTTTTTTCAAAATATTCATTGGCAATATTTTCTATTTCTTCCGCCATCTTTTGCGTGCGCGGATTATATTTTAATACAATGGTTTTATATCTCGTACACCTAGCTCCATCTGTTTTTATTATAAAATACTACTAAAAAGTACACTATCAATTTTTGTAAAATAATGGTATTGTTCCTGTAAATTTGGACATTAACTTCGATTGATCATTATTTTTCGACATTATTATCAACAATATCATGGATTTTCTTTTCAAGTTCTATTTGTTTGGCAAGTAGCGCATTAACTTTGTCATATATTGCTTCAATCATAATTTCAGTCTTCAAATTGACTTTATAGTCGTTTTCGGCTCTACAGCGATCCTTTTCTTCTTGACGATTTTGACTCATCATAATTAACGGTGCCTGGATTGCCGCTACACAAGAAAGCACTAAATTGAGCAAGATAAATGGATATGGATCAAAAGCCTTTGAGACCATTATAATGTTGATGACCATCCATAGAATAAGAACAGCAATAAATGAAAAAATAAACGCCCAACTACCTGCAAATTTTGCAATAGCGTCAGCAGCACGCTGCCCAAGAGTATATTTTTTTTCAATTTCTGGACGGACCGAAATTTTACGATTTGCTAATAAATCCAACACTTCTTCGTCACTCATATCTTGCCGAATATCATCCAGTACGTCTTTTAGCAATTTTCTATTTTCTTTCATAATTATAATAAATCCCCTTTTTTCACACTATACTGCTTTTTTATACTTTTTTCAATCCACCCTCTCACAAATACTTTTTTCAATTTCGATACTTGTAAAAAAGTCATACTTATTAGCTTTCAACATACATATTACTCATCCGTAGAAATTTCTTTTTGACGTAATTCCATTCTTTTCCAAGCAATAAAGCAATAAATATCATTCAATAAAAAGGCTACAAAACATACCACCATAGGAATATATTCTATTGTGTAAATACTCACTAAGATCCATAAAATAATTAAAACCACATCATTAAAAGCATAAAAGAAAGCAAAATAAGGCGTTCTTCTAAACGTCATATAGACCGCTAAAAAACTAGTTGTTACCGATAATGTACTAACCCATAAATTAGCGGTGTTAAACGCTTTTAAAATGAAATAAAAAACAATCGTTACTAAAACGCTTAAACTAAACATCAACGCCCACTC
>FR897047.1:40600-167036 GCA_000437235.1 Coprobacillus sp. CAG:826
CTCTTTCCCTTTAATTTGATTCACTTTTACCTCTTTTTTATTGCCTTTATAAGGATTCTTTAACCAGGAAATTAAGCTAACAATCGTCATGGGCATACTCATTCCTAAATAAGTGATCATTTCTCCATAATAGGCATTTCTAAACGAAATAATGCCGTAAATGATGCTAAAGCCAATCATTAATACTTGACCAAATGGATTTCCTTTTGCGTTAAAAATTAAAGAAGTAACACCCACGATGGACGCTAAAAGTGTTAAGTAATTACTTTGATCAAACAAAACAAATGAACCGACGATCATCGTAACAGAAATTACCCAAAGTATAATTTCACTTACTTTAAAATAATTTAATAATCCCTTTTTCATCTTTCTTACCTCAAAAAAAATAAGCCTCCCCTTTCACATCTTCTAAGACCTAACGATGTGAAAAAGAATGCTTCTTCTTCATCTACCCGGTGGCAGTTATTTGAAACTAATAAAAAAATAACAAATAAAAAGTGCCTTGTCAATCATAAAAAAAAATACATCGCAATCCTATTACTAGGTGCATGTTCGATGTATCTAATTGGTATTATAACGAATAATTTTAATAATGCAACTATTTTTTACATGCTAACTACAAAATAATTACCCGTCTCATCACTTTGGAAGTTATAGTCATTGGCTCCATATTCTTTTAAAGAATAGGCAAATCCTGTTTGTTCTTCACTGCCAATCAAAGAGTTAACAATGGTATCTCCAACCATTTTATTCAGCTCTTCCGCACTGCCAATATGGATAACAGTATCTAAAGTATGGAAGAAATCTTCCGTTTGTTCTGGCTTTAAGTTATTTAAAGCAAATTCATCATGTTCAACGGAGTATTCAAAAGCATTTGTGCCTTTATTTACCTTTACAGTCGATGAAATATATAAAGCATCAGGAATATATTTTTTTAGATAGGTAAATGGAAAACCACTCATTTTGTCTTTAAACGGTGTTAAATCTAAAGAAATCACCGTATTTAAATTAGCGTTTCCATTACTATCAATATTAGAGAAAACGATTTGTTTTAAAGTAAAAGTAGTATCCTGTCCACCAATAGAAACTGTACTATTCATCTCTTGACGAATGACCATGTCCGCTAAAGCAGCGACTTCTTTATCGCTTAGTTTAATGATTTGTTTCATTTCAGCTGGTACGTTATTTAAGTCAACTGTGTATCCATTTTCTTTTGAGTATTCAACAAAGTTTTCAATGGATTGGTTTACTTCACTTTGGACATCTACTTGATCTTCTTCCGTAAATGAATGTGGACATACTTTTTCTTCATCTACATTTTCTTGTAAGATTTTTAGTTGTTGTAAGGTATTAAATAAATCAATACCATATTTTTGACGAACATAAATATATCCACCAATTGTAATAACGCCTAATACCGCAACAAAAGTAATTAGGCTAACGATTAATCTTTTAATTAATTTCATAATGACCCCCACTTCACTGTATATATTAATTTACGCTATTTTCAGCAAAAAGAAAAGAGTGTAAGTCTATTTTTTTCTTACACTCCTATACTCTATTATTTTTTATCTAAAACCGATGTAGCATCTAAAATGGTCTTTTCATAAGCTTCCATACCATATTTATCGACTTCCATCTTGTTCTTTTCACCATGGGTTAAGCAACCTGCACCACCGATACAACCGCCAACACAGGCCATACCTTCAATGAAGTTTGCGTCTAATAAGCCCTTACTCTTTTTAATTAAAGCGACTCTACAGGCCTCAATTCCATCGCAAGCACATGGTTTGAGTTCAAAATCTTCTAAGCCTTGTTCTTTTAGACCTTCTTTCACAGCATCAGATAAGCCACCGGAACGAGCAAAGATTCTTCCATAGTAAGAAGCGTTATCTAAGACACTTTCACCTAAAGTAGTAATATCTAAATCTTTACTATCGAATAATGCTTGAAGTTCTTCAAAAGTGATAACAGCGTCTACATAAGGTTTCACACTATCCTTTTGTACTTCCATCTTTTTCGCTGTACATGGCCCAATAAAGATAACTTTACATTCGCCTTCATGCTCTTTAATATATTTCGCAATGGTAGCCATTGGTGATAAGTTATGAGAGATTAAAGGTACTAAATCTGGATAAGCTTTGTGGATATAATCCACGAAAGCTGGGCAGCAAGAACTGGTTAAGAAACCTTTTTCTGCTAATTCTTTGGATTCGGCTTCTGCCACCATATCAGCACCTAAAGCGGCTTCAATAACGGTAAAGAAACCTAATTCTTTTAATCCAGTAATGACTTGACCTAATTTGGCATAGGTGAATTGGCTAGAAATCGAAGGAGCAACGACTGCAAAGACTTTATATTTGGTATTGTTTTGACTCTTCTTTAAAATGTCGATGACATTTAAAATAAAGGACTTATCGGTAATCGCACCGAAAGGACATTGATATACACAAGCACCACAAGAGATACATTTATCATTATCAATGCAAGCTTGTTTGTCCTCACCCATAGAAATAGCTTTTACTTTACAAGCAGTTTCGCAAGGACGCTTATAGTTATGAATAGCGCTATAAGGGCAAACACGAGCACACATACCACATTCTTTACATTTAGATTTATCAATATGCGCGGTATGATCGCTATCAAAAGTAATCGCGCCAAAACGACATGCATCTTCGCAACGGTGGGCTAAACATCCACGGCAAGCATTGGTCACTTCATAACCACCGACAGGGCATTCATCACAAGCGATATCAATGACTTCAATGACGTTAGGATTTGTCTTATCGCCACCCATAGCAATTTTTACACGTTCCAATAAAATGGCACGTTCTTTATAAACACAACAACGCATGGTCGCTTTTTTACCTGGAACAATCATCATTGGAATGTCAATAGCGGTTTCAGGAAGACGATCCGCCCATGCTTCTTTAGCTACTTGAAGTAAAACTTTATACTTCATGTACTGAACTTTTGTATCAAACTTTCTCATTTTACATCTCTCCTACTTCTCTAGAAGTAACTTACTTTAATCCTTTTTCCCATCAATTTCAAGCATTTGGATAATTCTTCCACGAGATTCATCTTAATGTTGAAGTTAATCGGCAAATCAGGGTTTTGGTGTGCTGGGTTAATCGCGCGTCCTACATAGAAATTAATATCGGTTGCTTCTTCAAAAAGTAAACGACAAATTAAGGAAGCGCCATCTCTTCCATAGCCCCATTCTTCATAAAGTGCATTATCTTTCAATGCATCTTTTGCATATTCTAATACTTTATTAATCGTAATAACACCTTCGGTAACTAAATCGACACCTTCAATTTCGGCAATCGGAGGAACACCATTTTTATCAAAGACTAAACTTGCTTTGATAGGTTTTCCTAGATATTTCGAAACGATGGATGAAGTCGTACCACCACAAACGATGTGTTTTCCTTCTTTAGAGAAGAATAAGGACATCATTCGATTTGCGTCATCACGATTAGAAGGTGGACCAAAGAGAATATTCATCGGCACCCTTTTACGAATTTTAATTACGCATGCCGTCGCGTCATCTCCTGGTTTTTCTTCATATAATCGGTTTACTTGATCAACTAAAATGGTTGATAAAGTTTTAGCGGTATATCCGTTTACCGCGACCGTTTCCATAAAATCAATAATATCATCACGTTTCCATCCAAAATTATACGATAAGCCAATACCGGCATGAGGACATCCGTCACTCATCGCGATAAAAATATCATCCTCCATTAATTTAATCACGGATTTAAATATTCTTTTCCCACCGATATTCATCTCGGTTTTAGGATAATCGTAATTTTTTCCATTTCGTAACACAATGACAAGCGGATTATCATATTGAATGACTTCCGCTTCTTCATTATTACGAATATGAATAATGGTAAACGTGGAATACGCTACGCCACGTACCGAACAAATCGGTAAAGTCGCAGCAATGGTAGAAACACAATCTTCTAAGGATAAGCCTTCCGCCATCATCGTCGAAATGATTTTAGAAGTGAGTGTCGATAAAATACTTGCTTTTACGCCACTTCCTAAGCCATCCGCTAAAACGATAACGGAAGAGTTTTCACCTTGTTCCACTAAATCTACATGATCGCCACAAAGTTGCTCGCCAACGTGATTAATGCTTTTATATCCAACATCAACACATAAATCATTCATCTTGAATAGACTCCTTTAATTTAGTCAAAGCAATCTTCGTTTCCGCAGCGGTTTCTCCTAATAAAGAAGCAATTTCTTGAACAATACGCATTTGTTTATCGACAACACGGTCAGCAACTTCAATGGTTTGTTGCGAAATGCTTTCCTTTTTCTCCCGTTCATTTTCTTCATCGGTAATATCTCTCATAATACAAATGAGCATATGATAGGTGGGGTCATAAATAACGGTTTGCTCGACATATTTATCATACTCCGCTAAATAGGTTCTTTGATTGCGAATACTTCTTTTAGTTTCTAAAACTTTTAAGAAGATTCCAGGATCTAGAATACGCACGACTTGATCACCTAATACATCAGATACTGAACGAATATTCATAATACGACGCGCTGATGGATTAATTTGTTGTACTTCTAATTTTTCGTTTAAAACAATTAAACCATTCGGGGTATTATTGACCATACAATCCGAGAAGCTTTCGGCTTTTTCTTTTAAATAAGGTAAACACATGGAAATTTCAGCTTTTCCATGATAAATAGCAATCGCTTTTTCGCGACATGTGTTATAACCACAAGAGCCACAATTTAATTCATCTTCTGGTTTAGTTTTTCCCATTTTATGTAGGATTTCTATAATTTCTTCTTCCGAAGGTGTTCCATATCTTCTTTCAATGAATTCAAAATGTTTCTTTAAATCCATGGTATCAGGTTGATCCACCGCAAAGTCTTTCTTTCCGGCATAATGTGCAACAGAAATATAGTCATGAATCGGTGAACGATGGTATTTTTCCATAACTGGGCCACCAATACAAGAACCAATACATGCGGACATTTCAATAAAGCAATGATGGATTTTTCCGCTTTCAATATCTTTTAAAGCAGCGATACAATTTTCCACGCCATCAATAGCCATATAAGTATACGAAGTATCTTGCGCCATCGTCTTTAAAATACCGCCGGTGGTAGGAAAGAAACGAGTTCTGCTCTCTTCTAAATGATCCATCATAGATTCAAGTTCAATATGTTGTTCTTGAAGCCATTCGGTTAATTCTTCAAACGTTAAAACGGCATCGACATATCCTTCATAGTGATCGGCTTCATCTTTTTTTGATAAGCAAGGTCCAATAAATACCACTTTAGCACCTGGATATCTTTTTTTAATATCTTGGGCATGAGCTTGCATTGGAGAAAGAACATCTGCTAAATATGGGAGTTCGGATGGGAAATACTTTTGAATCAAAAGATTCACGGTATGACAGCAAGAAGAAATCAAAATATCACGACTTTCTTCTTTTAATAATCTTTCATATTCCGTTTTTACAATTTTAGCACCAATCGCAGTTTCTTCTACATCTTTAAAGCCGAGTTTTTGTAAAGCTTTACGCATACCTTCAATACCAATATTTTCATAATTAGCAATAAAGGAAGGCGCTAAACTCACATAAACAGGGGCTCCCGATTGAATGAGCACTTTTGCTCTTTCGACTTCCGAAGCAATTTCTTTGGCATTTTGTGGACAAACAACGAAACATTGTCCACATAAAATACATTCATTCCCAATAATATGAGCTTGGTTAGCGGAAAAACGAATGGATTTCACTGGACAGTGACGAATGCACTTATAACAGTTTTTACAGTTTGATTTTTTTAAGGTCAAATAGTCTGCCATATTATAAATCTCCTTCCGCTTTTAAAGCACTTACGACTTTTTCATTCCAAAAATCGGTAAATGTATCTTTCGTAATTCCTGTATAGATAACATCATTTACCGTAATGGTTACACCGATACGATTGCACTTTCCGGTACAAAAACTACCGGAAAGGACAATACGATCTTCTAAATGTAAATCAGCAATTTTATTTTCAAGTAGTTGAACAATATCAGAAGCGCCTTTAATATAACAAGAACTTCCTACGCATACTTGAATAACTACCATCGTTAAATCCTCGAAAGAATCTCTTTCGTAAAGAATTCATCAACGGTTTCTGGACTAACGGAGAAGAAATCTCCATCGACAGTTACGCAAACACCTTGTTGGCATTTTCCCATGCAGAAAGTGCCACCGAGTTCTACTTTGTCTTTTAAATCATTTTTGGCAATTAAATATTGTAAAGATTCAACGACTTGACGAGAACCTTTAATATGGCAAGAACTACCAATACAGACTGTAACTTTAATCATAATTCTAATTCTCCTTTATATTATTCGTAATCAACAACGTTGACCCAACTTAATAAGAACTCACGTTCTTTTTCGTTTCCTTTAACGGATTGAGAAGCGGCGACAATTGGCATCCATTTTTGGACATAGTGCTTTTCTGTGCCGGTTTTCTTACAATATAAATCTAAATATTCATCTGCACCAGTAATATCACCATTGAGCCAGAATAGTAAGTAGGTTCTTGCTACGTCAGCGGAAGCATTTCCTTGCGTAGCATGGGACCAGTCGATGATATAAGGTGTGCCATCATCCGCAATGATGATATTGGATGGGTTGAAGTCACCATGACATAATTTATTATGTTTTGGCATACCTTCAAGACGTGTATGAAGATCATAACGGGTGGTTGCATCTAAATCAGCTTGAGAAATCTTACGATTCATCTTGTCTTTTAATTTATTTAAAAGTGGACAAGTTTTGGATTGAACTTCGATTTGTAAATTTACAAAGAGTTCTAAGTATTCTTCTTTCTTTTCAGGATTTTCTTGCATTAATTGTGCTAAAGTTTTTCCTTTAATGTATTCATAAACAATGGCCCATTTTCCATCAATCATGGTAACTTCACGAATTTGTGGAATCTTTAAGCCGGTTTCCAATACACGAGCGTGATTTAACGCTTCATTTAAAACATCAGCAACGGAATAATCTTTGTCAAAAACTTTAATACAGTTATCGCCATCGCGATATACGGTTTTACTATTACGAACTGCAATTACTCTATCTAATTTCATACTTATTTATCCCCTTTCATTAAGCTTTTTTCATGCCGTTTCTCGCCCGGCGATATGCTTTTTTGAAATCATGTGAATCATCGGTAGAAACGATATCGTTTTGCGTTGGAACTTCCATTTCTTCGAAATGTTTGTTGCCATAATAAGCATTTAAGTACATTTGTTTGATTTCACTCATTAATGGATAACGTGGGTTAGCGCCGGTGCATTGATCATCAAAGGCTTGTTCCACCATGGCGTCTAAACGATCCAAGAAGTCTTTTTCATCTGGAACGTAATCACGAATGGTTGGTTTAATACCCACTTTGGCTTTTAATTCATTAATGGCTTTAATTAAGTTTTCAACCTTTTCACTATCGGTCTTACCACCTAAACCAAGGTAGTCAGCAGCTTCGGCATAACGAGCCATGGTGTGTGGGTGATCATATTGTGGGAAGGTACCCATTTTAGCTGGGACTTCGGCGGAGTTAAAGCGAATGACTTCTTCTAACATTAAAGCGTTAGCGACACCGTGAGCGATGTGGTGGAAAGCACCAAGTTTATGAGCCATGGAGTGGCAGACACCTAAGAAGGCATTAGCGAAGGCCATACCTGCCATGGTAGCAGCGTTAGCCATTTTTTCACGAGCTTCGACATCGGTTTGTCCGTTATCGTACGCTCTTGGTAAATATTCAAAAATCATCTTTAAGGAACGTAAGGCTAAACCATCGGTATAGTCGGTTGCCATCATAGAAGCAATAGCTTCTAAGTTATGGGAAACGGCATCAATACCAGAAGCAGCGGTTAATCCTTTTGGCGCGCTCATATGGAAATCGGTATCAATGATGGCCATATTTGGTAATAATTGGTAGTCGGCTAATGGGTATTTCACACCTGTTCTTTCATCGGTAATAACCGCGAATGGTGTAACTTCAGAACCAGTACCAGCAGAAGTTGGAACAGCGATGAAGTAAGCTTTTTCACCCATTTTTGGGAATGTATATACTCTCTTACGAATATCCATGAAGCGCATAGCCATATCTAAGAAGTCGACTTCTGGATGTTCATACATCACCCACATAATCTTAGCAGCGTCCATTGCGGAACCACCACCAAGAGCGATGATGCAATCTGGAGCAAAGGCGACCATTTGTTTGGTACCTTCTTTTGCACATGCAAGGGTTGGGTCTGGTGCAACATCGAAGAATGTTGTATGTTCAATACCCATTTCGTCTAATTTATCGGTAATTGGTTTGGTATATCCATGATGATATAAGAAACTATCTGTAACAATGAAACATTTTTTCTTACCCATAACGGTCTTGAGTTCATCAAGCGCTACTGGTAAACAACCTTTTTTAATATATACCTTTTCAGGTGCTCTAAACCAAAGCATGTTTTCTCTCCTTTCAGCCACAGTTTTGATGTTAATTAAATGTTTAACTCCTACGTTTTCGGAAACGGAGTTACCGCCCCAAGAACCACAACCAAGAGTTAAAGATGGTCTTAATTTAAAGTTATATAAGTCACCAATACCACCTTGAGAAGAAGGTGTATTTACTAAAATACGGCAAGTCTTCATTCTTTCAGTGAATTCATCTAATTTGGCTTTTTGGGTAATTGGATCAAGGTAGATAGAAGAAGTATGTCCATATCCACCATCCGCGATTAAGCGTTCAGCTTTAGAGAAAGCATCTTCGATGTCTTTAGCGCGATACATAGCAAGAACTGGTGAGAGTTTTTCATGAGCGAATTCTTCAGAAAGTTCAACACTTTCGACTTCGCCAATTAAAATTTTAGTTCCTTCTGGAACCGTCACACCGGCTAATTCAGCAATGCGAACGGCTTTTTGACCAACGATTTTGGCATTTAAAGCGCCATTAATAATAATTGTTTTTCTAACTTTTTCGGTTTCTTCTGGTGATAAGAAGTAGCAACCTCTAGCGGCAAATTCAGCCTTGACGGTATCATAAATGCTATCAAGAACAATGACAGATTGTTCGGAAGCACAAATCATACCATTATCGAAAGTTTTAGAATGGATAATTGAGCTAACAGCAAGGGTGATATTGGCACTATCATCAATGATGGCTGGGGTATTACCAGCACCAACGCCTAAGGCTGGTTTTCCTGAAGAATAAGCGGCTTTGACCATGCCTGGACCACCGGTAGCTAAAATAATATCGGCTTCTTTCATGATTAAATTGGTGAGTTCAAGACTTGGAACATCAATCCAACCAATAATGCCTTCTGGAGCACCAGCTGCAACAGCAGCTTCAAGAACAACTTTCGCAGCAGCGATGGTTGATTTCTTGGCTCTTGGGTGAGGGCTAATAATAATACCATTTCTTGTCTTTAAAGCGATTAATGTTTTGAAAATCGCGGTTGAAGTTGGGTTGGTCGTTGGAATAACCGCAGCGATTAAACCGATAGGTTCTGCAACTTTTTTGATGCCAAAAGCCTTATCTTCTTCAATAACACCACAGGTTTTCACATTACGATAGGCATTATAAATGTATTCAGCTGCGTAGTGATTTTTAATGACTTTGTCTTCTACGACGCCCATGCCTGTTTCTTCTACTGCAAGTTTAGCAAGAGGAATACGCATTTTGTTTGCGGCTAATGAGGCAGCTAAGAAAATCGCATCCACTTGTTCTTGGGTATAAGTGGCAAATTTTCTTTGTGCTTCTTTTACTCTGCTAATTAGCGCTTCTAATGAATCCACGCTATCGACGATTGAATAATTTTTTTCTTCCATATTTTTGAACTCCTTTTTTATTCATTCTTATTTAATGCTTGCTGATAAAACAGCAAGTGATGCCGCCATATTTTCGTTTCTTACACGAATATAGCTCGGCAAAGTAAGTCTTCCTGGTGTAAAATTCCAAATGGCAATGATACCCGCTTCCACTAATAGATCACAAACTTTTTGTGCCTCTTTTTCTGGCACGGTGATTACCCCGATTTTAATGTTTTCTTCTTGGCAGTATTTTTTCAGTTCTTCAATTGAATAAACTTTTTTACCATTAGATAGTTCTCCTATTTTTGAAGGATCGTTATCAAATCCCGCGACAAGAACTAAACCATATTCATTAAAATGGCTATAAGATAATAATGTTTTTCCTAGATTTCCTACGCCAATCACAACGGCTTTTGTTTCGTTATGACAGCTTAAGGCTTCTTCAAGATGATTCATTAAATCTTTTTTAACGTAACCAATTTTGGGCTTGCCCGTTCCACAGACTAAAGATAAATCTTTTCGCACTTGAACTTCGCCAAGTTGAAGTGCTCTAGCGATGCTAGCCGATGAAATCGTGTCATTTTCATTCATTTGTAAAGAATACAAATAATGTAAATAGATAGGCAATCGTTCTAATACTGATTTTGAGAGTCTATTTTGTTTCACTATACCATCTCCTTACTTTATCCGTTTCAATTGTACTTCCCATTCCTCCTTTATTGAAATATAAATATTACATGTCGATATATCATTATCGATATAAGTGTATCGAAATGATTTTTTTCCTTTATTTTCCTAGCTTTTTTTCACTTTTTTATTTAATAAAATCTCTTTTAGATTTGCATAATTCCGTGATAAAAAGCTTATCTAATTTCGAAAGGCGATATGTACTTAGGTAAATTAAGACATCTTTATAATATTTTTGATTCTCTTTGCATTCAAATTGCACCAAACCATATCTTTCTAATGTTTCGTTAGGAATTGGTGAAACCCACATAAAAGCATTGGGGTTCGTAGATAATGTATCAAACTGACTTGCTCTTTCAAAAACAAAAATTCTTCTTTGAACATTATCCGGTAATTCTTCTTTTTTTACTTCGGCTAAAGGAAGCGAAGGGACAAAAGGATCGGCATGGGCAATTTCAATATAGTCTTTTAAATCATCATACGTAATTTCTTCTTTTTTCGCTAATGGACAATCTTTCGACATCAATAAAACAAAGCGAAATTCCGCCACTAATTCATAGATAAAATTTTTAGAATCAAGTAATTCTTTAAAATAATTATCGTATTGTGCCGCATAACGAATAATGCCTAATTTATAATCCGCATGTAAGATATTATTGATAGCTCTTAAAGCATTCGTTTCTTTATAAAAAATATCACATTGGTCTTCCGCCATTAAATATTTGGAGAAGGAAGCAAAGGCATGCGAAATATAAGACGCTCTTGGTACGGAAATGGAAAAAACTTCTTTTTTCGATTGCTCTTCTTTAAACATATTTTGTACTTCATCAATTTGTTGCAGTATTTTCTTTCCGTATTGAATGAGCTTTTCGCCGTCCGGTGTAAGACTCATACCTTTTGAATTACGATCAAAAATCGTAATACCTAATTCTTTTTCTAACTCTTTAATCGCGCGAGAAAGATTCGGTTGCGCAACATATAAGGCTTCCGCCGCTTTAGAGAGCGATCCAATTCGAGCTACTTCAACAGCATACTTCAAATAAATAATGTTCATCAGCTTCACTCCTCATTCTACGAGACCATTATATCAAAATCTATATATAAAAAAAAGATTTCATTTTTCCTTTATAAGGAAAAAAAGAAACCTTTTATTTTTTTTCGTTAGCTATATAGAATTTAAAATAGGTTGATGAATCAAAAATTTCTTTTCTCAAACAATATTTGAAAGTTCATCTAATGATAAAAGTAGGTATTCTTTACTTTCATCATACGTGAGCATTTCTAATATTTTCTTTTTATCATAACTTGTGATACAGTCAATAAAATATGTACTTAATAGCCATTTCGTATTCCTTTTAATGTAGCGTTGAACACTATTTAAAACTTTTCATTTTTGCTGATAAAGTCCATCAAATTCACGTGTTTTATTCCGCTACGCTGTTGCAAGAGATAGTCTGTCGTAACAACGTACCGCGGATAGTTGTCCTTTATGTTTTCTAACGGACGATATTCTCGTTCTTCTGTTTCTTTGCTTAATGCAATAGTGTAAGCTACTTGAATATAGGCATATTGCATGTCCGTTCCGCGAACAATAAAGTCGCACTCAAACTTACCGAATCTTCCTACGCTTACAGAGTAATCGAGCGACTTCGCATAAATATAGACGATATTCTCAAGTACCGGTCCGTAATTGATTTTGTTATCCGTATTTTCAGCATAATAAAAACTCAAATCGGCAAGATAATATTTCTTTTCTCCAGAAAGAGAACGTTTGGATTTCATATCAAAGCGAGGGCATTCATACAAGATTTTTGCATCAATAAGCGCCTTGACGTATTTGGAAATTGTTGAAGTGTTGATAGGTGTTCCATTTTTTCTTATTGCCTCGCAAATATTATTTAAACTTGTAGTTGCACCGAAGTTATTGATAATATATTTGCGAATTATCTCAAAGGTTTCTTTGTTTTTGATTTTTAAACGCTTACGAATGTCTTTTTCAAAAATTTCCGAAATGACATCTTGAACGTATTTTCTTTTATCAGCCATATCATCAAACAAAACTGCTCTTGGAAAACCCCCTTCAAGAATATAATTTGTAAGTTCAATCATTGGATTAGGATTTATTGGTTTTCCGAAGAAAGCCTTCATCTCTTCATATTCTTGAAAATTTAATGTAAAAAGTTCAAACTGGACATATCTTCCTGTCAGTTTCGTAACCAATTCACCGCCTAAAAGATAAGAATTTAATCCGGTGATAAAAATCGACCAATTTCCATCTGTTCTAAAACTATTAATAACAGTCTCAAAATCTTTAACATTTTGAACTTCGTCAATAAAGAGATATTTCATCTCTTCTGTTTCGCTTTTTGACATGATTAAAGATTCTAATTGATTGGACGTTACAATATTTCGATATTCTCGTTTATCAAGGTCGAGATAAATAATTCTTGATTCTGGAATTCCCGCTTCTTTAAGTTCATTTGCAATCATTTGCATTAAGCTTGATTTTCCGCAACGACGTACACCTGTGATAACCTTAATCAAATCGTCAGCATGGTAGAAACCACGTATTTTTTTTAAGTAATTCTCTCTAATATACATGTTCATATTAGAAGTCTCCTTTGCAAATACTATAACAAAAAAAGATGGAAAAAGTCAAGTTATGGATAATGATTTTTAATTTTTTACAAAAATGTTATCGATAAACCACTTTATTCTATTAATAATATATCGGTTTCACTGTCTTTCGTTCATGCTTTGTATTACAAAACAATGAAAATGTTAACTCCACAGTGTTCTTACCACAATTAAAAAGAATTATAGGTATATTAAATGAGATAAAACAAGGAATATATGGTTCATATAAGCATAAAAAAATCAGTCGCTCCACGAAAGAAGTAACTGAAAAAATGGCCTGCCTGATTGGAATCGAACCAACGGCGTTCCGCTTAGGAGGCGGACCCTCTATCCTACTGAGGTACAGGCAGATCTTTGGTATTTTATCACGATTTAAAAGTTATTGCAAAAATTCACGGTACCACAAATTACGGACAATACGCAGGTTTATTTTTACCGAATTTTAGGACAATACGCAAGTTTATAGTGGACTCCACGAAAGAAGTGACGGATGGCTAGTCTACCAGCGTTCCGCTTAGGAGGTGATGCTCTATCTAGCTGAGCTAATGCACCAAAGAAAGAATCAATGAATTTCAATTTCTTTCAATGTTTGAAGTTTTTTTAAAACAGTTTCTAATAATGCTTCTTTTTCTTTTGAAGTTTCATATTCGATTTGGACGTTTTTATCTTTCATTATGGCTTCAAACATTTCTTGTAGTAATTCTTTAAACGCTAATTGATGGATAAGATGTTCATCTTCAGGAGCAAATTCTAAATCACGAAGAAGATGTTGATAAAAATGCGTTTCTGATAAAGATAAACATTCAAAATTCTTTCCATTTTTTTGTTGAATCATCACACTTTTCATATTTCAACACTCCTTTTCACTTTTCCTCTTCTATGATATAGCCTTTTTTTCTTTTTTAAAAGCAAAAATTGTATTTCATTTATTCCTTTTTTATTAAGACTCTGAACATGGTTGATTCTTTAATATTTTTATCTTAATGATATCGACCAAAGCAAGAATTTCTAGAACAGTACCTATGCCTAAAAACACATAACTGACAATCTTGCTTGTTTTATAATTAGAATAAAGTGCACTTTCTGCTTCTTCCATATCCAGATAAATGACATGTTGCAATTCAATTTGCGAAATATGATATCTTTCGTATTCATCTTGATAGGCAATATATAATTTTATCTCTTCATTTTTAGCTAACACGTAATATACATCTTTATCTAGTTTTTCGTAAACAATTTGATTAACGTAATAAGTTTTATCATCGCCCACTAAATCAATTTTCAATGCGCCATTATTTAGACTATAATTCTCGATAATTCCACTAACTTCATAATTTTCAAAAGGTGTAAAGTGTGCCTGAGCGTGAATAAATCCTCCGAATAATAATGAAGATAGTCCAAATAAAAGAAAACACCAAAATCCCATTATTGAAGATGAAAGTTTTTTCATATATTGAAACCTTTTATTCTTTTTCATATCTTCGGATGGATAAGGATGGGGTAAAGATGTATAACCTCGTTTACTTAATTTATGGTATAACTGTTCCACTCCTACATAATATCGCTCAACGACAAATAGAATAACACCATCTTTATCGCAGCAAAATAGTTGCCCTAAATCTGGTGAATAATTCATATAAAAAATATCCGAATACTTAATGAGCTTATCTTTTTTCAATAGCTTTTTTTATACAACCTCCATCTTCCTCGACAACAAAATAATCATATTTGTTAACTAAAAATCCTATTCCACTAAGTAGAAAAAAGAATAATGAAATAATTTCTATCGCCCAAAAAATTACATTTTTATTTGCAACTTTTGTTAAACAATAAAAAAGCACCGCTCCTACCATTCCTAAAAAGAAAAAAATCATGAATATAAAAAAGAACAAAGTAAGTCCTTTGCTTGGTTTTATCATAAATTCTGATTTATAAGAAATTTTCTTTTCTTCTTTTTCTTTCCAACGTATGAGTAACCTATAAAACATAGGCAAAATAATCAACGAAGCTATACCGACTATGATTTGTTCCATAATATTTTCTCTTTCTATAGAAGATGATTAAAATAATTTGTTTTATTGTTTTTCTATATGCTTGCTAAAAACAACGTAATGATACGTATTTTCTTGGTCAACATTCATTAAAATTCTCCATTGTTCTAATTCTTTAACATAATGAAAATATCCATTTGCTACGAACATTTCAATCACAATTCCATTGTTGAAGGTAAGGGTGACATCATTATTTTTGGTCAATTCAACTTTTTCCACTACTCCACCAATGATGTCATCACTATACTTATCTAAAAAATACCATTCATCATTATGGCTATCATCTTTTTCATCCCAACTAAAATAATCAAACGTTGTAAATAAAATATCATCATTTTTCTTAATTCTTGCAAGTGTTTGACAATGTATTCCTATGTTATCAAAATGTAATATAAGCATTTGGCATGCTACATTAATATTCAATAACTCTAATCCAATCAGCTGATTTAAACATTGTTTCATTTCTTCTTTCATGATAATTTTTCCTCTTTTATTTATTTATAACATATTATTCACTCTTTATCTATATAAGGAGAAAAACATGGGAATAGAGAAATTAAAAAAAGCCCCATTTCTAGGGCTAAATCAATAAAACTGGTGCCCTCCACGAGACTCGAACTCGCACTCGTAAGAACTAGATCCTAAGTCTAGCGCGTCTACCAATTCCGCCAAGAGGGCAAAAAAATGGTGCCGACTATAGGACTTGAACCTACAACCTATTGATTACAAATCAATTGCTCTGCCAATTGAGCCAAGTCGGCACATCATACAAATATGGTGGAGTCTACAGGGATCGAACCTGCGACCTCTTCCGTGTGAAGGAAACGCTCTCCCGACTGAGCTAAGACTCCACTACGCCTATATATAATACCAAATCTAAAAAATGATATCAATTATTTTTTTAAGTTTTTAAAGAATTACCTATTCTTGACTATTCGTTTTAACGCTTTTTAATGAGCAAATTAAAACTCAAACCGTAAAAATTAGGTATAAGATCATTGAAAAGCGCCTTTATTCCTCAATGCAAAATTATATTTTCTTTATTTTTTGACAAAAATAAAGCATTTTCCTTCTTATTTTAAAAAAAGTATTTAATGTATGCGCTTTAATGGTAAAAAAGTATTAAAAAAATTATTCAAATTTCCAATATAATTTTATGATGAAACATGAAATAATTCTAATTTATTTTGATTTCAATCGACTACATGAAGCATGGATAACCATTTCACTTGTATCATGTTATTTTATATTTGCAAATGCTGGTAGGCTTTGTAGAATATCCATACTAGATGAAGAAAGTGAGAGTGATTGATAATGGAATTCTATCGCAGCCAAAAATGGATAGCCACTGCCCTTAGTGATTAGAACTAGTACTAGTCATGCAAATCAAAGCTGCAAGTAAGCATATGTAAAAAAAACCTAGGCCCCTCTTTTGCCTAGGTTATTTTTTTATCTCATGGTGGGCCTTAATAGACTTGAACTATCGACCTCACCCTTATCAGGGGTGCGCTCTAACCAACTGAGCTAAAGGCCCTTTACACCGTGCTTACTTAATATACAATACCTAAAAATAAAAAGCAATATTTTTTTTATTTTTTTTAACCTTTTTTCATTGTAGTTTTCATTCAAGATAAAAGCCAAAGCGGGTTAGATAACTCTTTTCTTCTTTTAAATAATCTCACCTTTTATTCGTTTTTTATTTATAATAAAGAAAAGGAGCAAAAAAAATATGGAAATGATTCTTGTTAGCGATTCTCATGGTAACATCGACGTTTTAAAAGAAATTGTACGTCGACACCCTCATGCAAATTACTATCTTCATTTAGGTGATAGCGAGCGTTATCCTAACGAAATAGAGCCTTTTGTAAGTGTGCAAGGAAACTGTGATCCTTATGATACTTATCCTAAGTCACGTTTCTTTAAAACTCGCTACGGAACCTTTTATTTAGAGCATGGTAATGGAGTGGGACGTTCTTTAGACTATATGGCATCTAAACACGCTGATTTCTATGTTTATGGGCATACCCACGTACAAGATATTCGTACCTATCAAGGTATGTATATTTTAAATCCAGGGTCCACTACTTTTCCGCGCGATGGTTCTATCGGGACCTATTTAGTGCTCTCATGGGATGAAAAAGGAGAATTAACTATTCATCCTATGAAAATTTAAACGCTTTTAAAATACTCCTTAATCCCTTTATATATAAGTTCTGCCATGGTGTTTTGATAATCATCATTACAGAGCTTTTTTCTTTCTTCATCGTTAGAAAGAAAGCCACATTCAATTAACACGCCAGGAATCGTTGTATGACGGAATAAATAGAAATCTGCACTATGGAGCGGTTTATCTTCTTTGGTGTAGTTATAAAATGATGTGGCTATGTTTTCCGCCAATTTTTTTGATTCTTCTATTTCAGCATTATAATAAACCATTGGACCATGGACGCTTTGATTGGCTGCATAAATGTTCATATGAATTGAAATAAAAAGTTCGGCGCCCGAATGATTAATATATTGTACTCTTTTATATAAGTCTTCTCTTTTCCTATTTTTTGCGTATTGAGTAGCTAAGTCATAATCTCCGGTTCTTGTAATCGTTGTTAGCCAATTTTTTTGTATACAGGTTTCTAATAACTTTGTAGAGACATTTAGATTAATTTCATCTTCTAACACATCATCATAACAAGACCCATTATCTTTTCCACCATGCCCTGGATCAATAACTAGTGTGTGAAAATAGGTTTGTTCTACTCGTCTAGTGCGAAGAGGAACAATTAAGGCGATACAAAACAATACTACAATGAGCGCATACAAAAATAGTGTCCTTTTTTTCATAATTTTTAGTACCTCAATAATTTTATGTTCACACTTCTTTTAAATATAACAAAAAGACCCATGCAAATCTGCATGAGTCTTGATGATTCCAATTGTAATTTTGAATTTGAAATTAACGTTTGGAGAATTGTGGTGCACGACGAGCTGCTTTTAAGCCGTATTTCTTACGTTCTTTTGCACGTGAGTTACGTGTTAACATACCAGCAACTTTAAGGTTCGCACGATAATCGCTAGATGCTTCTAATAAAGCACGAGCAATACCTAAACGAATCGCACCTGCTTGGCCAGTAAAACCGCCACCAGTAACTGTACAATTCACATCGAATTTATCGGTAGTGTTTGTAAGTTCAAGAGGTTGTTTTAAATCCATGACAAGGGTTGCATAAGGCATATATTCATCAACATCTCTACCGTTAACAAGGATTTTGCCTGTTCCTGGAACAAGGAATACACGAGCTACAGATGATTTTCTACGACCAGTACCATAGTATTGGACATTTGCTTTTTTCTTTGCTGCCATATTCGTTTCCTCCTAGAATTTGAGCTCAAGAACTTCTGGTTGTTGAGCTTCGTGCTTATGGTCAGGTCCTTTATAAACAAAGAGTTTCTTATAAATGGAACGACCAAGGCGTCCTTTTGGAAGCATGCCCCAAACGGATCTTTCTACCATTTCTTCTGGATAACGTTCGATCATTTCGCCAGCCGTACGAGTACGGAGACCACCGGTATAACCAGAGACATTGTAGTACTTTTTGTTGTGAACTTTGTTACCTGTTAAAGCAACTTTTTCAGCGTTGACGATGATGACATAGTCTCCACAGTCAACGTTTGGGGTATAAATGGGTTTGTTCTTACCCATTAAGATAACCGCTACTTCAGAGGCTAAGCGACCAAGGGGCTTGCCGGCGGCATCAATAACATACCACTTTCTTGTTAATTCTTTTGGCTTTGCAATTGTTGTTTGACGTTGCATAATTCATTTCCTCCTACCAAATTGTATTCTTACCGGGACTACAACTTTGGCAATAGTGCCATCTAGAATAATATAGATATTCTATCTATTTGTCAAGAATTAATTTGATTTTTTAAAAATTTTTACTACGTAACGCTTAACTCTTATCGCGGAAATTCATCCGTTAAATCTAAATTCAAATCATCGGCAATTTCTCTTGCTAAAACTTGCGCAGGAGAAAGGAAGTTTTTTGGTTCATGAGCATCTACACCAATCACTACTTTACAGTGGTGCTCTGCTACGATTTTCCAAAATTCATAAACGGGATAACATAGTCTCATTTCGTTTTGGTTATAAAGGCGCAATCCTCTTCTTGCACCGCCTAGATTAAGTTCTAATGGTAGATGACATTCATTAGCGACTTCACAAATTCGATGCGCTGCTTCCTTCGCCACCGCATCAAAAGGATGATAGAAACACAAATATAAATCGGGATGTGCAACATAACGATAATATCCCGTTTTCATGCCTGCAATTAAAGCATCGGTATATCTTTTTACGCCTTCTTCATCATACGGGCCATTTGAAATTCGAGAAGAAACACCATTGGTTCTTAAAAAATGTTGACCTAAAATCAAATATTCTATTTTTCCACTTTCAAGAAGTTTTTTATAATAAGCGTCATAATCTTCATAATATTCGGCTTCAAAACCTACATGGATATCAATTTGTTCTTGATACTTTTCTTTTAATTCTAAAATTGAATGAAGGTAATCTTCTAACAATGTATAATCACCGCGAACATGAGGAAAAGGTTCATTTTGAAAATTAGGATAAAAAATATGATCACTAAAACCTAATGTTTTAATTCCTGCTTGAATCGCAGCTTGTACATATTCTTCATCTTCTCCACAAGCATGTCCACAGCGTTTTGTATGTGTATGAAAGTTAAAAGGCAACGCTTCAAAATAATAAACTTCTTCTAAGAAAAGGCCTTGAGCAGGTGCTTTATAAGATGTAATTTGACGGGTTTCTGTATATAAATGCTTAGTAAAATAGTCAGGCTCTTCTTTTCCTAATCCAATTGCAATTAAAGAACCTACTAACATTCTTACCATGTAGCGCATAAAGCCGTCACCTAAAAAAGAGATGCGAACTGTATGATTTTCTTCATGAAAATGAATGGCATAAATGGTACGAACAAAATCTTTTTCATCCTCTTCTTTAGAAGTAAAATTACGATAACAAAGTGTTCCTTTTAAAGTCTCGGCCGCTATTTTCATCTTTTCAACATTTAAAGATTGATGTAGCTGATAGGTTGTATTTCTTAAAAAGGGGTCATCTTCTCCTTGATGGATTACATAAACATATTTTTTAGCTAAAGCTTGGTAGCGGGCATGAAAATCAGGTGCTACCTCTTTCATTGAAATAATATGGATGTCTTTTGGTAATAAAGCATTTAAAGCATACATAAACCGCTCTTTTTCTAATATTTTCGGTGAATCAAAGTGAAAATATTGTCCATGAGCATGTACACCAGCATCGGTTCTTCCTGAAGCATAAATGCTTGTTGGCGTGTTAAGTAATTTAGAAATTATCTTTTCAATTTCTTCTTGAACCGTTCTTTTATCCACTTGTTTTTGATAACCAAAAAAGGCTGTTCCATCATAAGAACATTTCATTAAATAGCGTGGCATTAAAACCACCCCTTTATCCAAATAAACACATCAATTTTCATAGCAGCAAGGGTAATAAACCCAGCAAAGAAAATAAGAGATAACAAAAGTGCTCCTGTATCTTTAAAGCCCCATTTCATTTGACGATAATGCGTTCTTTTATGATCAGGATTATAGCCACGCGCTTCTAAGGCATCGGCTAAATCATCACTTCTATGAATGGCAGAAGATAAAAGTGGGACAATTAAAGAAACCATGGCTCGAAGTTTTTCCATGAGTTTTCCGTGTTCAAAATCAACACCTCTAGACGACTGGGCTTTCATAATTCTTTCCGTATCTTCTAAAAAGGTTGGAATAAAACGAAGTGCTAAAGTCATCGTCATAGCAACTTCTGAGGTAGGAAAATGGAACACTTTTAAAGGCGTTAAATACCACTCTAAAGCAAAGGTTAAATCTAAGGGCTTTGTGGTAGCAGTTAAAATCGTTGTTAAAGAAACCATCAAAACTAAGCGGATAATAATATAAAGCGTATCATAAAGCGCCTTAACCGCAATAATAAAGCCTTGGTTACCGATAGCAATAAAGCCATATTTTGTATCTTTAATGAAAAGAATATTTAAAATTGAAACAAATAGCATCATTACCCAAAGTGCTTTGAGTTGCTTAAAAATCATGCTTAAACGTACATGGGACATCCGCATGATAATATAAATCACAATCGCCATAACGCCATAGAGAATAAAACTCGTTTCTGGATTTGGAAATGAAAGAAAAATCGGTACCATCAAAAAGATTAATGTTAAGATTTTCACGCGAGGATCTAATTTATGAATAGGCGAATTATAAGGCATGTATTTGCCTAATGTCATTTTGGTCATTTTACATCCCTCGCTTTCACAATTTCTTTTGCTAAAGTCTCAGGATTCTTCACTTTTGTTAAATCAATGGCAATGCCTTTTTTGATTAAAGCCACAGCAAACTGATAGACGATTGGCATTTCTAAAGAATAAGATTCAAAATTTTCATCTTGAAATAATTCAGTTGGTGATGCAATCTTAAGTACTTTTCCGTCTTGAAGAACAATCACCTTTTCCGCGTATTCTAAAACGACGTCCATATCATGGCTCACTAAAATTACTGTGGTTCCTTTATCATGGATTTCTTTAAAAAGATGCATCATTTCATCAATGCCCTTTGGGTCTAAACCCGCCGTCGGTTCGTCTAAAACTAAAATTTTAGGTTCCATTGCTAAAATGCCGGCAATTGCGACTCTACGCCGTTCCCCTCCGGATAAAGCAAAAGGAGATTTTTCATAATAAGAAGGTGGTATTTTCACTAACTCTAAAGCCTTTTGCGCTTTCGCTTTTGCCTCTTCTTCCGTTGCTCCAAAATTTTTAGGGCCAAACATGACGTCTTTTAAAACCGTACTTTCAAATAGCTGATATTCAGGAAATTGAAAAACAATGCCCACTTGTTTACGAAGAGCCTTTATGTTTTTTATTTTCTTTTTAGCTTCTAAAACAAAATCAGCAATAACAACTCTTCCTTCTTCAGGTAAAAGTAGACCATTTAAATGTTGAATTAAGGTGCTTTTTCCTGAACCTGTATGTCCTACAATTGCGGTAAATGAGCCTTCTAAAATTTCTAAATTGATATCTTTTAAAGCTTGATATTCAAATGGCGTTTTCTTACCATAAGTATAACTTACTTTTTCAAAACGTATTGGCATACATTCACCACCATTTCATCAAAAGAATGTGCTTCTTCAAGCTTTACACCATTTTCCATTAGTTCTACATAAAGTTCTGATAAAAATGGTAATTTTAAATTCAAGTTTTGTAGGATGTCCGTATGACTTAATACTTCACTTGCGTTACCTTGTAAAACTTTTGTACCATGACTTAAAATAATAACTTCATCCGCTTTAGAAGCTTCTTCCATATCATGAGTAATCGATAAAATCGTTAAATCAGGATTTTCTTTTCGCATTTCTTCAATTACTTCACGAATTTCTTTTTTTCCGCGAGGATCTAACATGGCGGTGGCTTCATCAAAAATAATCATTTTAGGATGCATGGCTAAAACACCAGCAATGGCTACTCTTTGTTTTTGACCACCCGAAAGATTGGAAGGCTCTTTATCTAAAAATTCTTCCATTTGTACTTTTTTAGCAAATTCATGAATCCGTGCCTCCATTTCTTCATATGGAATACACCGATTTTCTAACCCAAAAGCAATATCTTCGCGTACAGTAGATCCAACAAATTGATTATCTGGATTTTGAAAAACAATACCAATTTCTTGGCGGATGGTATCAATGTTTTTCTCATTTACTTCTTGACCAAAAACAATGATTTTACCCTCCTTTTTTTCTAAAAGTCCTAGAATCAATTTCGCTAACGTTGATTTTCCTGAGCCATTATGCCCAACAATTGCAACGTATTTTCCTGCTTCAATCGTCAATTGGATAGAATGAATCGCATCAACTTTGTTATCGTAACTAAAAGATAAATCATTAATTTCTAACGCGTTCATTACATCCACCTTTTCTTTCTTTTTTATTGTTCCTCAAATTCAATTTTAGGAAGTCGACCTGTGAACTTGCGGTAAGTAACGCCACAAGTATCAAACATATATTTACTAGCTTTTACGCCATCGGTATCTTTATATTTATCACTCACATATACCACTTCTTTAATACCTGTTTGAATGATGGCTTTTGCACATTCATTACAAGGGAATAAAGAAACATAAATCGTGCATCCTTTTAAAGAGGCACTACGAATATTTAAGATTGCGTTAAATTCGGCATGGCAGACATATAAATACTTTGAATCCACCCCAGAGCCACGATCCCAAGGCATATGATCATCATCACAGCCAATCGGCATACCATTATAACCAATGGACACAACTTTATGATCAGAGTCAACAATGCAGGCTCCAACTTGGGTGGAAGGATCTTTGCTTCTCATGCTCGATAAATAAGCAATTCCCATAAAGTATTCGTCCCAGGTAATATAATCTTTTCTTTTCATCGTACATCTCTCCATTCATCATTACGGGGCAATTATAGCATATTTTTATTTTACTCTAAAGAGTAAAAAAATATTTGTCATCAATTCAGAAATTACTTATACTAAAAAAGAGGTGATATTTATGGCAGAAACGACTTATTTGATTTGTACCGATTTAGACAACACTCTTCTAACACCTGAAAAAAATATTACACTTGCTACTAAAGAAATGATGGATCACGTGATTCAAAACGGAAATTATTTTGTTTATAACACGGGCCGTCCTTACCATGGAGGGCTTGAATATATTCAGTTATTACCTCAAACCATGCCCGCTATCTTTTTAAATGGTGCTTTAATTATTTGGACCAATCCTAAGACATTAGAAATAGAAAAAAAGATATCTTTTCCATTAAATCTCACTTTACTGCATGAATTATTAGAAGAAATTATGCCTTATTTAGACGGCGGACTCATTTATGCATTTGAGTATCTTTATGTATATCATAAAAATAAATTACCTTTTTGGTTAGTGCATGATAATGAATATGTCACGATAAAAAGATTGACCGCTAAAACGAAATTTATTGATGAGCCTTTAAGTGCTTCTTTTCAAGTAAAAGAAGAACATGTTCAAGAATTTTTATTTATCATTCAAAAAGAAAAATATCAAGAATTCTCTTTCTATTCTTGGGGGAATTTTGATCATATTTATTCTTTTGAAGTTATTAAAAAAGGTGTGAGTAAAGGCGCTGCTTTGTCCCTTTTAAAAGATATTCTTCATCTACCTTCTCTCTACACCATTGCTTTTGGTGACAATTATAATGATGTGAGCATGTTAGAAATCGCTGATGAAGGGATTTATATGTGTAATTCTAAAGAAGATTTATTAAAAAAAGGAAGGCTTTTCACTTCCCTTACTTCTAGCCAAGATGGCTTATTAGATTATTTAAAAGAGCATCATCCTGAATTGTTTTAATTTATTTTTTACGATGAATCGAATCTTCTTTACGGAAATGTCCTGTAGGATAACGAGAAGATAATTTTTCAATATTGTGATTGGCGATATCTTCTAATGTATAGCCTAAGCCTTTTGCGGTTAAAGCAACATACCACATGACGTCGCCTAATTCATCCATTAATTTTTCTTGATTTAAATCATGACCTTGGAAAAGGGATTTTTTTACAATGTCCGCACATTCTCCTGATTCTCCAGTTAAACCTAATACCCCATTTAAAACAGGATTTTTTCTTCCTTCTTCACTAGCAAAGCTATAAGCCGCTTCTTGATATTCATTTAATTTTTCCATAACATATTTCAACTCCTCGTTTCTATTTTCTAGCATTTGTTAAAAAGAAACAAGAGAAAAATAAAAAGTTTTTTAAGAAGATAAAGCGCCTTCTATCATGCTTCCAATACCAAAAGCTAGATAGGATAAAAGAAAAGCAAGAGCGGTTTGAAGAATTAGATATTTCATCGTTTTTTTCGTGCTTCCTAATTCTTTTTTCATCGTCGCAATTGCGCTGATACAAGGAGCACTAAAAAGAATAAACAAAATATAGGCGTATGCCGCACTTTTACTTTGAAACATGGAAAAAACAGAAGATAAAAAAATGCTTTCATCTCCTAAAGTAGAATCTAATCCCGCAATCATTCGTAAGGAAGAAACGACTTGTTCTTTAGCAATAATACCCTGAAATGCGGATACCGTAAGTGCCCAAGAATTTTCTCCTACCATCGGATAAAAAAGCCATGAAAACAGTCTTCCTATATCGGATAAAATAGATTTTTCAATGGGAATACCATAAGTCAAATTCCAAGAAAAAGAAGATAAAAACCATACAAATATCGAACAAAGTAAAACAATGCTCATCGTCTTTTTAATAAAACTTTTCCCTTTTTCATAGACATCATACGCTATATAATTTAGATTTGGCCAATGATATTTAGGGAGTTCTATAAAGAATTCAGAAGTATGATTTCTTTGAAAAAGCTTTTTAAAAATTAGCGCATAAATCAAGATGAATAAAATCGCTAATAAATATAAAGAGATAACAAAGAAGAAACGTTTTTCATAAAAAATATGGCTGGCAAAAAGAACGATAATAGGAAGTTTCGCACTGCAAGGAACAAAGGGCGTTAAAACAATCGCTTTTTCTCTTTCTTCCATTGAAGGAATAGTTCTTGTAATCATGATTCCTGGAACACTACAACCACTTCCCACTAAAAAGGGTATCATCGTTTTTCCGCTTAATGATACCTTTTGCAATAAGCCATCGAGAATAAAAGAAATACGCGCTAGATATCCAGTATTTTCTAAAAAAGCAATAAAAAAGAAAAGAGCGATTAATTCAGGAAGAAAACAAAGCATACTTCCTACACTTCCTAAAATACCATGAACGAATAAACTATTGAGCCATGGTTGAATATTGTTTTGTTCTAAAAGAGAAGAAAGCTTTTCTAATGCTGAACTTAAGCCATTTTCTAAAAGTGGTGTTAAACCATTTCCCACAACTAAAACAACAAAAGCGTACATGCTTATCATAATCAGTATAAAAATAGGAATAGACCAAAAAGGATGTAAAAAGAAATCATCTAGCCGCGATGACCATGTTTTTACATTTTCTTCTTTTTGATAAACTTCTTTTGTTATTTGCTCAATCATTTGATATTGCTTTTCAATTTCTTTTTCATCTTTCGAAGGGAAAAAAACAAATTTAGGTTCTTTTGTTGCGGTTTTTTTTTCTATTTTATTGATTAAGTCATCTAAAGATTTTGTATTTTTTCTAGAAATAACGATGACTTCAACACCCAAAAGCTCTTCTAGTTTCTTTTTGTTAAAGCTTATTTTTTCTTCTTTAAAGCAGTCTTCCATCGTTATTACAACAATTACTCTTTTTTTCAAAGATAATAATTGAGTTGTTAAAAATAAACTTCTTTCTAAACATGTTCCATCTATCACATTGAAAATCACATCAATCTTTTCATTATTTAAATAATCCACCGTAATTTCCTCTTCTTTTGAATAAGGAAATAATGAATAAGTTCCTGGTAAATCAATAATGTAATGATGAGTTTCTTCTATCCTTCCTTCTTTTTTCTCAATCGTAACGCCTGGAAAATTTCCAATCGTTTGATGCGTTTTTGTTAAAGCACTAAAAAGTGTTGATTTTCCAGAATTTGGATTACCTACTAATGCGATATTCATTGTTCATTCTCCACAATAATAGCGTTTAAGATTGATTTAGGTAAACATAATTCATAATGACGAAAATAAATCGCCATTTCATTTTGAAAAGGAGCTACGCGTAAAACACGTACTTTGGTACCTCTAATTAGCCCCAGTTCTAATAACCTTCTTTTTAAATATTCTTGTTCATTGATTTCTTTAATTTGAACACATTCTCCTTTTTTTACCGCTAGTAAAGTGCGCTGACTTTTGTTCATTTTTATAGCTCCTATTCATATTATCTATACGTAAAAAGGCAAAAGAAGTAGAACTATTGAAAGTAGAAAGGTTTCAAAGTATACTTTGAATAGAATGATTTTATGATGGAAAGGAAGAAAAAATATGGAAGATATTGTATTGCTACATTTTGCTAATGAGAATGATTGTTTTGCTTTAGATAGAAACCAATTCTGTATTCGCTTTAAAATTACAAAAGGAACAACTTCACGCGCTTTTATCCATATTTGTGATAAATATATCTCCCATATTTCGAAAACACCTCTTCCAGAGACAATTTTAAAATTTCCAATGAAAAAGGTGGCTTCTGATGGTATTTTCGATTATTTTGAAGCCATTGTTTTTGAAAGAATGATTACTTTTTCTTATTTTTTCGAAATCGTTGATAGCGCTAAAGCATCTTCTTTTTATGGAAATCTTCATTGGTATAAAAATAGAATTGAATGCTTAGAGCATATGTTTGAATGCCCACAAATTGCTCGCTTCCATGATGCATTATTTACTCCTTCATGGGCCAAAGGTGCGATTGGTTATCAAATATTCCCCGATAGTTTTGCTCGCCTTCATGAAAGAAAAGAACAACATGTCGCTTGGAACAAGGTTCCTATCATGCCTGGAGACCGCTTAGGAGGAGAACTTGTTGGTATAACTGCACATTTAAACTATATAAAAGAATTAGGCGTTGATTTTATTTACCTTAATTCCATTTTTTCATCTACTACAGCCCACCGCTATAATATTACTGATTATTATAAAATTGATCCCGAATTAGGCACCAAAAAAGATTTCATTCAATTCGTAAAAAAAGCACATAAGCTTGGATTAAAAGTAGTTTTAGATGGTGTGTTTAATCACGTAAGTACCGAATTCTTCGCCTTTAAAGATGTTGTCAACAAACAAGAAAAATCAAAGTATAAGGATTGGTTCTATATTGAAGATTTCCCTATTCGAAATGAAGTAGATGAAAAGCCAAATTATGAATCATTCTCTTATATGAGTGGTATGCCTAAATTAAATCTAACCAACCCAAAAGTCCAAAAATATATTCTTTCTGTTGTTCAATATTGGATGAAAAAAGCCCATATTGACGGTTGGAGAATTAGTGCGAGTGACGAAATGCCTCTTTCTTTTTTAGAAGAACTCAAAAAAACAGTAAAAAATATTAATTCTGATGCTATTATTGTTGCAGAAAACTGGCATTATGACTTTTCTTCAAAAACTCAACTCTTTGATAGTGTTACCAATTATCCTTTCTATTACGCTTTAAAAAATTGGCTTATCCTTCATGAATACCGCATTACCGATTTTGCTAAAGAATTATCGTTTATGCGTGGAAATTTCCCTTATGAAACCTATCATACTTTATGGAACATGATTGATTCTCATGATACGCCTCGCTTGATTTCTGAATGTGAAAGTCTAGATGATTTCTTATTAGCGGTTGTTCTTCAACTTACATTACCTGGATCTCCTATCATTTATTATGGAGACGAAGTTGGGTTGAATGGTTATGCTTCTCCAGACTCTAGACGTGCAATGTTATGGGACGATTCTCAAAATATTACTATTTTGAATATGTATAAAAAGTTGATTATGTTAAGAAATTCGTATTCTGCGTTAAAAACAGGTGATTTCCGTATGATTGACGCAGTAATAAAAAGTCAACTTCTTATTTTTTCTCGCTACACTGAAGAGGATGAAATTCGTATCATTATCAATGCTTCGAATGCTCCACAAAGTCATAATGTAAAAGGAAAAGATTTACTTTCTCAACTCTCTGTTCTACCAAAGATACCTGCTAAATCATTCTATATTGTTCAAGTTGAGAAATAAATTTGTATGTTCTTTTTTGCCTTAGCCAAAATAAGAATATGGGCTATTACAATTATCACGGCATGATTAAAAGAAGAATTCGAAATCATGAGCTTATCCAATATGAATATGTAGATGAATATCATCACATCCATCCTTGTTTACTACTCTATTTTAATGACGGCACTATCAAACCCATTCGCGAATATCGCTTTATGGAATACGCTCCGATTTTATTAAAATGGGAAGAAGAAACGAAGCAAAAGAAAAGGCGCAATTAAGCGTCTTTTTTACTCTTTAAATTGATATTGATAAAGTTCTGCATAAATTCCATTTTTCGCAATCAATTCTTCATGCGTTCCTTTTTCAACAATACCATTTTCTGTTAAAACAATAATTTCATCGGCATTCTTTACGGTAGATAAGCGATGTGCAACTACAATCGTTGTTCTTCCTTTTTGCAGTTGATATAAAGCATTTTGAATTTGCATTTCTGTCATGTTATCTAAAGCAGAAGTAGCTTCATCTAGAATTAAAATATCGGGATTTTTTAAAAATGCTCTAGCAATAGAAATTCTTTGTTTTTGTCCACCCGATAGCATGACACCTCGTTCTCCAACTTCCGTATCATAGCCTTTATCTAACGCCATAATGAATTCATGGATATTGGCTTTTTTAGCGGCATCCATAATTTCTTCTTTACTAGCTTTTTCATTCCCATAAGCAATATTTTCTAAAATAGAGCCAGGAAATAAGAATACATCTTGCGCCACGATACCAATGCGTTTACGTAGGTTCTGCGTGGTTATATCTCGAATATCAATCCCGTCAATCGTAATCTTTCCATCATCAATTTCATAAAAGCGAGGAATTAAGTGACAGATTGTTGTTTTTCCTCCTCCTGAAGGACCTACTAATGCAATAACTTTTCCTTTTTCAATATCAAAAGATAAATGGGATAAAACATAATCTTTTTCGGTTTCTTCGTGTTGATATGTAAAGCTTACATCTTCAAAAGAAATGCAATCATGAAAGCCATCTAAAGTTTTTGCTTGTTCTTTACTCGGTTGCGGTTCTTCTTTCATATCCATTACTTCTAAGAAGCGCACAAATCCACTCATACCATTTTGAATTTGTTCATAGGTGTTAACTAATGTACGAATGGGGTTAATTAACATCATAATATAAATAATATAAGCAGCAAATTCACCATCATCAATATAGCCTTTATAGAAGAAATAACCACCCGCTACTAAGACGATTAAATAAAGTATATCGGCAAAAAACTGCATACCTGAATGGAAAATTCCCATTTCTTTATAAGCTTGTGCTCTCGCTTTTTGAAAGCGAATACTAGACGCTTGGAATTTTTCTAGCTCATGCTCTTCTTGTACATAGGCTTTAGCGACTCGAATACCTTCAATAGAAGATTCTACTTCAGCATTAATTTCACCCGTTTTAATGCGCATTAATCGGAAGGCTTTTCTTTGGTTTACTCTTGTCTTTGCTGTAAATATAATAATAAAAGGAATTACCGCGAATACAATTAAAGATAATTTCCAATTGATTGTGGCTAATACGATAAAGGAACCAATCATAGTAATCAAAGATAAAAAGATATCTTCAGGACCATGGTGTGCCACTTCACTAATATCCATTAAATCATTAATCACGCGAGATGTAATATGTCCGGTTCGATTCTTATCAAAGAAAGTAAATGGTAAGCGTTGTAATTTTTGAAATAAATCTCTACGCATATCGGCTTGAATTTTTACACCTACCATATGTCCCCAATAAGTTAAAACATAATTGAGTAGTGCTTTAATTATATAAATGGCAAGGAGAACACCACCCCAAATTAAAATCATATTGAGTTCTCTTTGTGGAACATAAATATTAATAATTTCTTTTGTAATAAAAGGATATACAAGATTGCACACTGCAATTAAAAAGGCACACGTGATGTCAAGTAAGAATAGTTTAATATGCGGTTTATAATAAGGAGCAAACCGTCGAATCATTGTTTGTTACCCCTTAAAAGATATAACTCCAAAGCACAAATAGTTTTAGCATCAACAATCGTACCATCTAAAATCATTTGTTTCATTTCTTCTAATGTTACATATTCTAATTCTAAAAATTCGTTTTCATCCCAATGTTTTTCTTTCTTTTCTAATTCGGTAGCAAAATAAAGATAAATAATTTCATCGGTATAGCCACAAGACGGATACATTTTTCCTAAGCATTCCATGTGATGGGCATAAAAGCCTGTTTCTTCTTCTAATTCGCGTAGCGCAATTTGAATAGGATCTTCATGTTCATCTTGCTTACCCGCAGGAATTTCATAAAGAATTTCATCATAAGCATAGCGATATTGTCTTTCTAAAATAATTTTTCCTTCACTCGTTAAAGCTAAAATCGCTGCGGCTGGATTATGACGAATCACTTCTCTAGAATCAATATTTCCATTCGGACAACGAACTTTAGCTTCTTCTACTTTTAAAATTCTACCTTGATAAGGGTAAGTTGCTGAGACTTTTTCTTCTTTTAATTTCATCGTTTTTACTCCTCACATTCATCTAATTCTTTTAACCATACTTCCACGCTTGCATCACTTGGCATTCTTAAATCTCCACGAGGAGATAAAGAAACCGAGCCAACTTTTACACCATCAGGAAGACAGCTTCTTTTAAATTGTTGCATAAAGAAACGGCGAATAAAGGTTCGTAACCATTTCTTTATCGTAGCGTTATCATAATAATCTTTAAACGCTACTTTAGCTAAGAAATAAATTTTTTTAATGGAAAAATGATTTCTTAGTAAATGATATAAATAGAAATCATGCAGTTCATAAGGACCAATGATTTCTTCCGTTTTTTGCGCAATTTGTCCTTCTTTTAAAGGTAAAAGTTCAGGAGAAACTGGCGTATCTAAAATATCTAAAAGCGTTTTTTCGACATTCGCGTGATGTTTGGCATAATGATAGACGATATGTTTCACTAAAGTTTTAGGAATTGAAGCGTTCACACCATAGTTGGACATATGATCACCGTTATAAGTAGCCCAGCCTAAAGCGAGTTCACTTAAATCTCCCGTTCCAACTACTAAACCACCCGTTTTATTTGCATAGTCCATTAAGACTTGGGTTCTTTCTCGTGCTTGGGCGTTTTCAAAAGTGACATCATGCGTATCTAAGTCATGGCCAATATCTTTTAAGTGTTGTGTGACCGATTCGGTGATATTAATTTCTAAAAGGGTTACCCCTAAAGAAGACGCTAAATCATGGGCATTTCTTTTGGTTCTTTCGCTCGTACCAAAACAAGGCATGGTAATACAATGAATATCTTTTAAATTTCGTTTTAATTCCTTCATCGCTTCTACCGCTACTAAAAGAGCTAAAGTGGAATCTAGGCCACCTGAAAGACCAATAACTAAAGTAGAAGCATGCGTATGTTCAACTCTTTTTAAAAGGCCCATCACTTGAAGTTTTAAAATGGATTTAACTCTTTCATATCTTTCTTTTTCATCATGAGGAATAAAAGGTGTTGGGGAGAAAAAACGAGTTAATTCAACTTTATCTAAAGGTAAATCAAAAGTCACTAAAGTATAGCCTTCTCTATTTGATGCCTCATAAGACGTCATTTTTTGGCGCTCTAACACCATTTTTTCAACATCGATTTCGCTAATAATCGTTTCATTTTTAAATAAAGTGGCTTTTTTTAAAATTGAGCCATTTTCTGCTATGATATTAGCGCCCGAGAAAACTAAATCGGTTGTTGATTCTCCGTTTCCACTTGAACAATATAGATAACCCGCTACTAAGCGTGCAGAAGTGGCATTAACGAGCATTTCTCGATATTCTTTCTTCCCTACAATTTCATTAGAAGCACTTAAATTACAAAGTATGGTAGCGCCTCCTAAGGCATGATAGGTTGATGGTGGATTGGGCACCCATAAATCTTCACAAATCTCGATTCCCATTATCCAATTTTTATAAGCACTATTACGGAATAAAAGACGATTACCAAAAGGTACATATTGATCTAAATATGTAATATATTGATTTATAGAAGGCGCTTTATAGAAATGACGTACTTCATAAAATTCATTATAGTTAGGTAAATAAGTTTTAGGTACGACACCTAAGATTTTGCCTTTTAACATAACTACCGCACAGTTATAGCATTTATCATCAACTAGAACCGGAGCGCCTACCATGAAGACCATAGGGATTTCTTTCGTCTCTTCTAAGATGTGCTGTATTCCTTTTTCGACACCTTTTAAAAGACTATCTTGCAAGAATAAATCTTGACAAGTATAACCACTCATACAAAGTTCAGGAAAAACTAAAAGATGAACTTTTTTTAATGCGCATTCTTTAACTTTTTCAATTACTCTTTCACTGTTATAAATAGGATTTGCCACTTGTACATCAATCGTTGCGCACGCTACTTTAACAAAGCCCATATTCTCTTTGGATGTATCTTTTAGAGGTGGCCAATCTTCACTTATTTTTTTAAAAGATTGCATTCCTTTTTCACACATCGTTTCATAAAGTTCATGCGACATTACTACTAAATCACTATAGCCATTTTTTGTAATAAAAATTGGTTCTTGCATGCTATGCGCATCATCGGACAAAGTGTTGGTTTTTCTTAAATCGGTAATCGGTCTAATCTTTTTCATCTTTTGCTCCTTTAACATAATTAAGTCATAATTTTGTACAACAAAAGTATATCACACTTAAAAGTTAGAAAAAAGGATTTTACTTTTCTTTTTTTATTTTATTTTCTAAAGAAAGTTCGTATCAACTCTATAGGCTTTATGGTAAAATAATAAAGTAAATGTTTTGGAGGAAAATCACATGAAATATGGTCGTCCCTATCAAGTACGTGTATCTTCAGATACCATTTTAAAAGGTTATTCTTGGCCTCTTCCCAATAGTGTCGCTAACGTAGTTTTAGTTACCGGTATGGCCGAAGCTTCTTATCGCTATGATGAATTTGCTCATTTTTTAAATGAACATGGTTATGGTGTCTACTGCATTGATCACTATGGTCAAGGTATGAATACCGAAAAACCTGAAGATATGGGCGTTTGGCCAAAAGACGGCTTTAGAAAAGCTGTTCAAATGGTGTATGCTAACGCAATGGAAGTCGTAAAATTAGGAAAGCCTGTTTACGTTTTTGCTCACTCCATGGGCTCTTTTGTTACTCAAGAATTTATTCAAGAATATGGTAATATGATTGATAAAGTCGTTCTCTGCGGTTCTTGCGGAAAGCAAGTGGCAGCAAAAATGGGCGCCTTTATTTCTAACATCACTTGTTTATTCCATGACCGTGACACCTATCAAGCAAAAGCTATGCATAAATTAACTTTTGGAGCCTATAACAAAAAAGTACCCGATGCCAAAACTTCTTGCGATTGGCTTTCTCATAACGAAGAAAGTATTCAAGAGTATATAAACGACTTTAGATGCAATTACATTCCAACGGCTGGCTTTTATAAAGAATTCATGGCTGGTTTAAATCGTATTCATTTAAAAAAGAATGTTGCTAAAGTTCCCCATGATTTGCCTATCCTTTTAATTGCTGGTCAAGAAGACCCCGTTGGTCATTATGGTAAAGGCGTTGAAAGTCTTTATAAAATGTACAGAAATGCCGGTATTCAAGATGTAACCATGCACTTATATCCACATTTCCGTCATGAAATCTTAAACGAATTAAACAATGAAAAAGTATTAGAAGACATTCTTTATTTCTTTAAAGAAAACTAAAATTATTTTATCAGTATCATTAAGCCAAGCATCGCCAATTATGCTTGGCTTTTTATATGTAAATTTTCTATATTGTGTTTCATTGATTCGTATTTCATGATTATCGCATAAAACCCAAAAGTAATAAAAAGAAAAAATAGGTTCTTCAACCATCGAATCGTCGATTCTTTTACTTGAAAATGAATTTCAAATGTATAAGAAGAAATCATGACATGTTCATATTCATATTTAAACCGAAGCGCTTGTATTGGCCAATAAAATAAGCCAAGAGAAATAATGTTCAACACTTGAATAATTGCTTGATAAAAAACAAGATGAAATAGATTTCCTTTGTATGACGATTTACCTTGTTCATTTAAAAAGTACATCGAACGATATTTCCATTTTCGAGTTGTCATATTTAAAAAGAAAGAACTTAAAAAGGTTAATAGCGTGGAAGATAAAAAACGAAATAAAAAAGAAGGAACAAAAGAAGAAATACGGCTTAACGCAATTTGATAAATAGTAATAATCAATGATGTCAAAATAAGCCATAACAAATATCGCCAATAAATCTCATATAGTTTTCCTTTAAACACTACTCTTTTCCCATCAATTACCATTGATTCTGCATACTTTTTGTAGCTGATATAAATAGAAAGTGGTGTTAAAAGCGTTAAAGAAAAAACACTCGTGAGAAATAATAATAATTCATAAAGCACAAATTCTTTTCGCTTGATAGTAAATAAAGATTCCTTCGTTTCCATAATTTTATTATTTCTACTTCAATCTTTTTTATTCTTTGAATATAAAAACATATGTATTATGTTTGAATTAAAAGTGATTTTTTTACTTAAAAAGAGCGTTAAAATTTTTAAAAGAAAAAGCCTGACTCACTTATTGAATCAAGCTTATGATTTTCGACTGGTCGGAACGACCAGATTTGAACTGGCGACCCCTACCACCCCAAGGTAGTGCACTACCAAGCTGTGCTACGTCCCGAACGAGTGAATTATAGCACGTTTTCATATAGAAATAAAGAGATAAAAATAGACAAAAAAGCTGATTTTTATCAAATTACTCTTCTTTTTTCTCTTCTATTGGTAAATAAGTGTGAAAGCCATAATTGCTTTTGTTTTCAACATGTTCTTTCCAAAAAGAAACAGCAAATTCATAAAATTTTTCAGTATTTTCTTCAACAGATAAGTTCTCATCTGGATATAAAACATGAGATAAAGTTAACGTCATTCTCGGTTTTCCCTTTTTAAATATCTTCGGTTTACGGAAAGTTTCAGCGCAAACAACAATCGGTTGATGATACATAGCCGCATATTTAAAAGATGTTTTTTCAAAAGGGCGCATACCATTATAATAAGGCCATAGCGTACCTTCTGGATAAACGGCAATCATAGCGCCTTGTTCCACTCTTTCTTTCATCGCTTTGTTATAATTTCGAAAGGTTTTTTTGGAATCAGGAAGCGGTAAACAACCTAACATCATTACTAAAGTCCCCACAACAGGAATATTGACCGGATCAGAATGGGAAATGACATATGTTCTTCTAGGCACACCAAAGAAAACATGAGATAAATAAGCATCCGCGTAGTGGCAGTGGTTAGAATAAAAGAACACGCCATCTTTTTTCTTTAGTTCTTTTTTTAAATACTTCTTATTTTTTACTTTCACCCCAAAAGCGATTTTACTCACTAACCAAAGAATAGGAAAAGCGAGGATATAGTATAAAATCCAACTAAAAAAACGATAAAAAATATTATGATGAATATATTTAAAATTGTCTTTAAGTGGCTTACCATTTTTTCCCGCTGAGCCAAAATCATCTTTCATATCTGGATGATAGTAAAACGTTTTTTTCTTCATAGACTAATGAATTAAATCCCTTTCTTTTAATTCTTTAATGATAATATCAGCGATTTGTTCTGAACCATTATCATTTTTATTGACATTTTTCTTAATATTTTTACGTAATTCTTCTAAGAATTCTGGGTGTTCATAAAGATACACAACTGCTTTATTGATGTGGCGTATATTGTAGCAAGTTACCCCACATTTTAAATCGTCTACAAATAATTTTGCGGTGGCTTTTTCAATGTTGTGGGCATAATAATCAACAATGACTGGGGTACCCATAAATAAAGAATCTAGAACTGCATTCGGACCAGATTTCGTAATAAATACATCACTTGCGCCATAATATTCGTACGCTAGTGGAGTAAATTTTAATAAAACTAGATGAATGTTATTTTTTACTTTTTTCTTTTTAAAATATTGATACACTTTTTCATTTTTTCCCGCTAACATGATAATCGTAATAGGAATGTTTAATTTTAATAAAGAATTGCAAACTTTTTTTGCTTTTCCTTGCGCATAGGCGCCATCCGCAATCATTATCGTAAATTGATCTAATGGCAAATTATGTTTTTCACGATATTCTCTTCTCGTCAAGTTTGCTTCCGCCACTTCTTTACGGGCGGTAAAGAAAACCCGGCGAACGTTGCGATAAGTGAATTTGCGACGGCGAATCGCCTCATCACAAGCGGCCACGTTATTATTAATAAACAAGTCGGTACGATTATCCCACCAAACGTGAACATTGTTATCAGGGTTATAAGTAATTACTGTTAAATTCGGCATATATTTCTTTTTTAATTCTAGTGCTGCAAAAGTAATAAAATAATGAGTAGAAATAATAACATCTGGATGATAACTTTTCATTACTTGAACCGTTGCATCCGTAAACTTTTTAAAAATCGTGCGATGAATCAAACGCATAAAATGTTGCTTTCCTGCTAATTCAAGGAACCAAAAAATCCCAATTCCGAAAATTTTATCCTTATTGGTTTTCTTTGTGCAATCCGATAAAAATTTTTCAAACTGTTCTGTTTCTTTACTTCCTTGATCCATAATATAAGATTCAATAATCTCTACTTGATCGGCATATTTTTCTTTTAATCCTTCAGCAATGGCTTTCATCGACATAATATGTCCCATGCCCGATTCAATATATGTTAATAAAATACGTGGTTTCTGCATAAATACTCCTTTAATTATTTCATTATTATAGGTATTTTACCATGTTTATGGATAGAATACGATATACCAATTGAAACTGCGTCAAAAAAATCCATTATTGTAGCAAAGTGCTTTAAATCAGCTGGTTTTTGCCATTTTGAAATAAAAAGAAGGTGATGCATCCTTTTAGAATACACCACCATAGATTTTAAAGATTGAATACCTTTTATTATAATGGTAAATCTTTTCTCACAAATTTCTTCGTTCCTAAGAAATAGCCAATAATACCTAAAGTAAATAATATAACTAACTTATAAATAAAAGCATTCGTTCCATCCAAGATAGAGACAACATCAAACAACGAAATCACAGTAACATAGTTAAAACTGTTTAAAGAATCTAATCTTACCACGCTTGGAATGACCTGGCTACCAAATAAGCCTAACATAGCCGCTACTAAAGCGAAAACACTTAAACCTCCACCGATAGCCATCGAGCGTTTGCTTCGATCAAAGAAGCATGAAGTTAAAAAGCATAAGCCTGATAAGCAGAATAAGACAAGGAACGCTCCAACATTCAATAAAGCAAGTTTCCCAAAGGTTAAAGAGATATCTTCAGAAACAAACAGCAAACAAATGCCACCCGTAATGGTCGTTAACACAAACATAGCGAATAACGACCCAATGAGATAAACCGCTTGGGTAAACGCTACGGTCTTTCTCTTGGTTGATGTCGATAAAACATAAGCCATCGAACCTGTATCAACTTGGCTAGAAATCAAGTTATTGGAAGCCATAATCATAAAGATAATTGGTAATAAAATACCCGCTAATTTATAGAAGATAGAGCCAACAACCAAGCCAAATAAATCCATTTGTCCAACTTCTTTTAAAGCATCGGAAACTTCTTGTGGTAAGGAAGATAATAAACTACTCGTAACATCTTTAACTAATTCTTCATTCATCTTTTGATAAGCTTCTTCATAAGTAAGTCCATCCACGGTTTCGTGACCTTCATATTTTTTATTTAAGCTATCAATTTCATAAGATAAGCGTCCTTGATAAGTCACAATTGTGGTTTTAGCTAAATGCTTAATAGAAGCATAAGTATAATTAAAGGAATCATATTTTTCTTTATCAACACCGAAAGAAGAAAGTTGCGCAATAATTCTTTCTACGTTGCTAGGTTGAATCATATTTCCTGCTAAGAAAATAGCGCTACATTCTTCTGAACGATCATGAATGTAATTGATACGTTCCTCACTTTTTAAATATGTTTCAATATCGCCCGCTTGTATATGGACTACTAATGATTGCACATCATACTCAGTAGGTACTGGTTCACCATTAGATACATAAAAAATATCGCCTATATGGTTAGGATTAATGTTATACATGACAGTTCCTAACATTTCTTGCGCTTCATCGGATTCTTTTTCATAGCCAAGAGACGCTGCTTTTTCATATATATACGATTGTAATTTTCCTAAGGCTACCATATAGGAAGCGGTAAGTGCGCCTTCTGAAGAACTTGGATTCTTCGCTTGCCAAGTTTGCATAGCCGTTTGATAGGCTTCTAAGGAATCATAATCTTCTTGTTTTGGTTGAGCACTTACCCAATCATTATAATTTTTAGCATATAGTTGTTCAACTAAAGTAGTGGGTGCGGGCATACTTTCTTTCCATGTATTCACCGCAGTAGCGTATTCTTCAACAGAGCCAAAGTCTTCTTGCTTTGGCATTTGACTTTGCCAATATTGGAATTTTGCATGATAGGTGAGGCTATCTTGTGTTTCCTTCACAAAATATTCATCAAAATGCATTAATCCATCGGTTTCTAACGCATAGTAATTGATCGAACGATCTTTTAAAGACGCATCAATTTCTTTGGTAATAATCGTATCTTGAATGGCATTTTTCGTATCGCCAATACCTCCATTACCACTAATGAGCATAACGCATGCTAACATAAAACATACAGCAAATGTAATAATACTCCACATAACGCCATTGGCTTTACATGATTGTTTAAACAAAGCTTTACTAAACATTTTGATTCCTCCTTTTCGCTTTTAATACTTCTCTAAAGTGTCTTTCAAGCGTATATTTTTCTTCTGAAATAAACTTCACTTGTAACGTACTTAAACTTCCCATCAATTCATTAATTTGGGCATTTTGAATGCGAACCGTGACTTGATGATATTGCTTTTGATCACGAATAATTTCAAAACCGAACGTTTTAAATTGTAAATAATCAATTTCGTTTTTAAACTCAATTTTGTATTCCTTTACTGGGCGATTACGAATTTCATCCATGGAAACTACATTGATAATATGACCTTGATCAATTAACGCTACCCGGTCACACGATTCTTCCACTTCATTAAACATATGGCTCGACATAAAGATGGTTTTTCCTTTTTTATGTTGTTCCATAATAATATCCATAAACGCCACCCTCATCAAAGGGTCAAGACCCGTTGTTGGTTCATCAAGAACGATTATATCGGCATCGTTCATTAACGCTGCAACTAGAGCTGTTTTTTGTTTCATACCTTTGGACATTCTTTTTAGGTTTGCGTTAGGATCTAATTGTAATTTTTGAATGAGTTCATTCGCATAACTCATATCTTTTAATCCAAAGAACTCCGCTTGACTTTTTAAAAATGCGGTTCCAGTAGGAAGATCTGGAAAGCCAATTTCTCCTGGAACATAACCGATATGTTTTGCAATATCTGCGCCATGTGTCCAAGATTCTTTTCCTAATACCACGCATTTTCCGCTAGTAGGACGGATATAACCTAACATATTCCGAATTGTCGTCGTTTTTCCTGATCCATTCGTTCCCACGAAACCGATCATTTCGCCTTTTTTGATTTCTAGATTGATATCAAAGACTCCACGACCTTTTCCATAATCTTTTGTTAGGTGATCGATAATAATTGGATACTCCATTAATGAACACCTCCAAATTCTTTATCTTCTTTATAGAAATGCATGAAGTAATCTTCAAGTGTTTCTTTAATATTGGTAAAACGATCTAATGAATATCCCGCTAAAATGGTAATTAATTCATTAATGTTTTTATCATGTACCGATAAGAGAACACTACGATTTTCTTCATTTTTCTCTAAAATTGTAATTTTTTTGCTTCTTGCTTGTTTTCTAGAAAAATCAAGCATATCCTCTTTATTTTTAAATTGAATTTGATACGTTTTAACTTCCGCGTGT
Organism: Coprobacillus sp. CAG:826; assembly: GCA_000437235.1. GTDB lineage: Bacteria > Bacillota_I > Bacilli_A > RFN20 > CAG-826 > CAG-826. The sequence goes on from FR897047.1 coordinate 81,606, forward strand.
TTTAAATCATTCGCCACGAATTCAGATACGATTTTTCCATCTTTAATAATAGCAATACGATCACAGGTTGCGTCGATTTCGCTAAAAATGTGACTCGATAAAAGAATCGTTTTACCTTTCTTCTTTTCTTCTTTTACAAAGTTAACGAATACTTCTTGCATCACTGGATCAAGTCCACTCGTCGGTTCATCAAGAATTAAAACATCTGGATCACTCATAAAGGCCGCTACAATGGCAAGTTTTCTTTTTACACCTAAGCTCATGCGTTTGGTATCGCCTCTTAAAGCAACATCATCTAATTCAAACATGGTCAACATTCTATTTAACATTTCTTCATTGTGAATACCTTGTAAATCTTGCATCATACGAAGAAATTCCCAACCGGTAAGACCTTGTGGTAAGGCAATTTCACCAGGAATGTAACCCACTTTTTTTAAAATTTCATAATAATGGTCAAATGAATCTTTACCAAATATTTTGGTGGTTCCCTCATCCGGACGAGAAAAACCTAATAAATGACGAATCGTCGTTGATTTTCCAGCGCCGTTAGGTCCTAAAAAGCCAAACACTTCGCCTTTTTTCACTTGGAAAGAAACATCAAATACGCCACGACCATGACCATAATCTTTTGTCAAATGAATGACTTCAATTTCATTTTCCATCGTTATTTCCCTTTCTTTTTGAACATTCATTCAATATTGAACGCTTGACTGATATTGAACACAGTGTTATTATATAGAACGTCAATAAAGAACGCTACACTTTTTTTGTATAATCGTACAAAATTGAACACACTTCAGAAAAGATGTACAAATTTGAGGTGAAAAAATGATGAAAGCTCCCTATAGAAACGCAATTAAAACGAAAATTCTCATTCGAGAAACCGTAATTAGTCTATTAAGTAAGAATAAAACCATGAATGATATTACGGTATCTGACGTGGTTGAAGCCGCTAATATTAATCGTGGTACTTTCTATAATCACTACTCTAGTCCAATTGAAGTTTTAGAAGAAATGAAAAACGAATTAATGGATTCACTTTCCGAAGGTCTAAAAGTCGCTAATTTAAATAGAAATTTAGATGCCTTTATTGATTTTATCATTCAGCATTGTAGAGAAAATGAAAATGATTATCGAAAAATCATTAAAGCCATCCCTATGTCCACAATTGATGATTTGAAGCAAAAATTTATTCTTGAACTAGAAAAAATGAATTTTAATATCGACGATATTACAATTCGTATTTTAGTAAATGGTATCGTAGGCTTATATTTAGATTATATGAAAGGGACCATTCAAATTAGTTATGAGGAATTAAGTATAAAACTGAAAAAATTTCTTCATCATTGTATTGATGCATAAAAAAACTACCCTAGCGGTAGTTTTTTTTTTCATAGTGTAACAATGATGGGAGTATGATGAGCATAAGGAAGAATTTTTTCTAAAACATCTTTTGCTTTGATTTTCATATATCCTGTGGTCGTTCCATCACTACAACCGTAATCTTCTTCCTTTAATACGTCTTGATCAATAACGATTTGAACTTTATTTTCCTTATCAATTAAAGCACTAAAAATACTACACGCACCAATTTGCGTTTCTAAAAGTTCATTCATTAATTGTTCGCTTCCAAAAGAAACGCGGGCAATTTGTAAAGCGCGAGAAAAAACTTTACAGTCAAATCGCTTATCTCCTGGCATAATGCATAAATAAAATTTTGTTTTTTGTTGATTACAAAGAAAAAGTGTTTTTACAGTCTTCATTTGCAATTTTTCATTTACTACTAAGCAGTCCTCCATGGAGATTAAAGGTTCCGTTTCTACCCGATAATAAGGAATTTTTAATTCTTCTAAGGTTTCATATACTTTTTCTTCAAATTCTGTTTTATATTGTGTAGGTTTAGTTACATATACTTCACTTGTCCACATCATTTATCACTACTTCCCTTTTTCTTTATATATTGTAATAGCCAGTTTTTTAAAAAAGCAAGTTGCTCTTCTTTATGAAACCAATGTTCACCTTCTATCATCGTAGTTAAATGCGCATCGTGACTTTTAACAAATTGTTCCATTGATTTTTCATCGACTAAAAAATCTTTTTCTCCATAAAGAATTTCTATATGTTGAGAAAAGTTTATAGGATGGTCTCTTATATAGGTTAAATAATCCCAAGATAGAGGTTCATCAAAACTAGTTTGAATTAATTGCTTTTCTTTTAATTCTTCTTCACTCACTTGTGCATCTTTCATCATCTTTAAAATCATCTTTTCTAAGGTAATCATTGGAGAGATAAAGAATACTTGGCTCACTTTCATTTCGTTGAGCGCAAGCATAGTAAAATACGCGCCAATGCTATTTGCAATGATGATGACTTCATTTTCTTTTTCATATTTCTTATATACATTTAAAATATCTTTTTTCGCTAACCATGGATAAGTAGCGTCATAATCAACTCCCACGACTTCTTCTTTTAAAAAGGATTGGTAAAAAGTTGCTTCTTTTGAGGAGCTACCTTTTCCATGAATATATAAAATAATTTTTTTCATAAAATAACACTTCCCTTATTTTTTTAACACTTTTTGAATCACCCAAAATTGCATACGTGTTGGAAGAATGTTAAATAATTTTAATAAGAAATTCCGATTGATTTGATAAGCAAATTTTGGTTTCTTTTTCTTTAATATTTTGTTCACTAACTCAGCAATTTTTGTAGGACTCACGCATTTTGCTTCTACTTTATCTACAATTTGATGAAATCTTTTCGCATTACAAGAATAAAGTTGGGTTTCTTCCGTAAAACGATCTAAAGCTTGAGTAGAAACACCGAGCATTCCTGTTTGAATTGCACCAGCGCGAATGACACTGACATGAATACCTAAAAGTTGTAATTCCATCCGTAAAGAATAAGCATACCGATCTAAGGCCGTTTTACTAATTGCGTATATTCCCGTAAAAGGAAGAGGATCTACAACCGCGAGTTCACTGGTTGTAATGATAATTCTACTTCCTTTATTGAGTAAAGGAAGAAAAGTCTTATTCATCAAATAAACGCCATAAAGATTGATGTCCATAATCTTTTTAAAATCACTTTCGGACATTTCCACTAAAGAATTCAGCATATAAACACCGGCAAAATGAATAATTGCCGTAATTTCTTTTGTTATTTTTTCAATTTCTTTTAAAGCGTTTTGTACACTTTCAATCTTCGTTACATCAACTTGAATAGGATAAACATGCTCTTCTTTTTCTTTTACTTTTTGGTCTAAAGCAAAAACTTCATAACCTTTTTCTTTTAAAAACTGAATGGTTTTTTCTCCCATTCCACCATAAGCGCCTGTTACAATAACATATTTCATTTTAACGACCTCACTTTACAAAAAAAAGAAACAATCATGTCCTCTAAAAAGTGCTTTTTATAGGTTAATTATAACATATTCACCTATTTTTCACACTTTTATAAAAACGCAACTGTTTCTCAATTCTTTATTTTTTCATTAATCCTTGATAAGTATCTAGGACAATTTCTTTTAGTCTTTCTTGGTTTTCTATATCGCTTACAAGGTACATCTTTTTTGCCCCTTCATAAGGCAACTCTTCTTTCATTTCATATTTTTTATTTTGTGAAACCATTTTCACTAAAAAGCGGTCATCAAATATGCCACCAAAATAAACGCCTTGATAATAAAGAAGATATTCTCCCATCATCGCACGGGTTTGAATCAAACCTAATAAAGATAATTGTTCTACGATATAATCTTTATATTCTTTACTTGAAGCCATATTTTAAAGCACCAGTTGTTTTGCGTCATATAGTACCGTATATACACGATTCTCCGAGCACAAAATGTCCGTGCTATCTCCTTCCTTTATTTCTTTTCCATCAATGGATATCACATCATAGTCTTGGAAGACGTAGTTGCATCTAAAAGTTGAACCCACTTTTTCGAAATACGCTAATTGGACACGGGTATAGCCATCTTTTCTTTTAAATACCGTTAGCACTACCGCCCATTCTTCTGGTAAAGCAAAGTGAACATAAAGCGTGACGTCTTCTTCCATGGTCATCTTTGTAAAAGGCTTTGTCATTTCTTGATCTAAATATAAAGCAAGATATTCTTCTGGATGTTCAAGTTCAGATGGATGAATCATAAAATCGGATAGCCCTGCTAAATATTCTTTACTATTTTCTAACGTATATTCTTCTCCTACTAAACAAGATGAATCACTATACAAGAAATTTTGTCCTTCTACAACAAACCGCACATGTCCATAGTATTCGTTAATGGTTTGATTCGTTTCAATATTAAAGCTATCGTATGTACTTTGATCAAATTCATAAAAGTATCCCGTTTGATATTGATAAGTATTCGCATAGTTTTTGGTTGCATCTTCATAAAAATGTTCTTGATGATAATTAAGACGACTAGAAGTTATTCTTCCGTCTTTTACAATATAAACAATTTCATCTTGATACCTTGATTTTTGATAAGTCGCATCATATTCTTTTATATCCGTATTCACATATTCATCACTTATTTTAATATGGAGTGAAATGGAACCATCTTTTTCTTTTTTCCATTCAATACTATTAGGTTCTTTTTCATAGGCTTCATTTTCTAAATACACCTGCTTTAATTCATTCACAAAAGTTTCCGCGTTCGTTCCACATTTTCCAAAATCTTCTTTAATTCTAAAAGAAATCTGACTATCTTCAAAATAAAAAAGTGCATAATCAGGTGCAACATAGCTTCCTTCTTTTGTCGTTCCATCATCATCGACTATTTCCGAATAGTATTTTGTTCTTTCTACACCATTATCATTAACCGTTTTGACTACCGCTATGTCCTTATTGGACATTACCATTGTGCCATCTTCTGATTTTTCATGAACAACACGTTGGTGGAAATATTTATAACCCGAGCCTGCTTCTACTTGATTTGTCTCTTCAATGATCTCTTCATTCTTATCAAGTGTAAGCCAGTGATCAACGACTTTATAGTCTCCTTCATAAGTACTTGAATAGACATATCCTTCTACCCAAGTCTTAATTTTTTCTTCTTCTGATGGTTCTTTTTTTCCACAAGAAGTCATTCCCATTAAAGAGAAAGCCGTTGTAGCAAAAGCTAAAACGGTGAGTATCTTTTTTATTTTCATTTTTTTGTCCCCCTCAATTTAAAATGAAATATTTTTATATAAGTAGCACGGATTCGTCCCTACCACTTTCCATTCCCATTATAGCGAAAAAAGAAAATAATATAAATAAAGTCTCTATTTCTTTATTTTTTTCTTTTTTGGTGAAGATAATGAACTTGTTCCTAATCCATCAAAAGAAAAATCAATTCCATCGCCACCCACCATGATAATAAGCATTAGTATGGCTACAACAATCACACTATAAGTAGACATAACCACATATTGAAATAATTCCTTATTATTTTGATTATCGATGATTAAAGCAAAGATAAAACCAATCTCAATAATCATATACCAGCCATAGGTGGAAAGATATGTTGTTTTAGTAAAAATAATTAATAAAACATAAACAATAATGGAAATTAACATGAAAAGAATGGTAAAAACAATATGATGCTGATTAAAAACTGGAATCGATAAAAAAGCATAAAATATTAGTAAATATAAAGAAGAGGCAAGGCTAATTAAAAGCATCATCCAAATGGGGTTATCAAATCCTCGAAAAATATACCACCCCCGAATACATAATCCTAAGGCAAAAGCATTAACGAAATAAAGAATGGGATAAATGAAAAAACTTTTCCTTCTAAAAAGGATCATTAAAATTCCGCTTATCAAGCAGGTACCTAAACCAATCAATACATAAGCAGTTGCGTCACTAAACGAAGCAAAGCGAAACACCCATCCAACGAAGGAACATATAGTTAAAAATATAAACGACGCAATCGAAACTAAAGTAATTTTCTTCATCGTTATCTCTCCTTCATCTAACAATATTTTATCATATCATGTTAGCAAATCGTATCGTCATCTAATGCGATTAAATCCGCTTTTTCGTAGCGAAGACTTCCTTCGTATCTTTTTTAATAATGTAGTATAAAAAAAGACACCCTAAGAAAAGAGTGTCTCATTTTTAATGATTATTTTCTAAGCTTAAAGTAATTACGAGTTCATTACTGGCAAACATGTCAATTTCTAAATCAACACGATATTTGCCATCTTTCACATAAGAGTTCTCATCGTTTTCATCTTGGGTAAATCCACCACCAAAGATTAAACTAAAGCCATAATCACTCATTAAGTCAGTTGCCGCTTTATCAGTTGCACATGCTACTCTAATTTCAACGTAGTCTGAATAAGCATACATTGTAATTGTGCCATCCGTTGTAACAAATGGTAAAATTTGATCTAAATCAGCGCCTAAATATTTATCAGCTTCACTCTTGGTCGTTGGATCAAGTTCAGCCCATGTTGTTGCTTTATCATATTTTACATAACCGGTTTCAATGTCAAATGGTAATTGAGCTGTTCCTAAATTGGTCATTTCAACCGTTCTTGTTCCATACCCATTAATTCCTTTAAAGATATAAGAATAAGTGATTTTAGAAAGATCATCTGCAATATCAAATGTCAAAACATTCACGCCGAACATATAAGTAATATCGACCGTGTTCGCGTCAGGAATTAAAGTAGAAACTTCTTGATATGCATCTTGTAAAACATATCCTTTTTCTGTTTTAGCAAAAAGATTAACGTTGTAATCTGCTTTTGGATAGTACTCATCTACGGAAGAATTAGCAATTTCTTTTTCTGTTCCAACAGCTTGAACTTTTCCTGTACTTTCATCTGTTCTTACTTCAATAATGGCACGAGATATACTTGTTGAATCAGCGGATTTGACATTAATCATTCCATAGGGCAAAGCACCTTCCGTCGTTTCATCTTTAACAATGAAGCCATTCGGTGTCACAATAGCGGAAAGATTAGGAGTTAGTCCGTCATTTACAAAAGAACTATATAGTTTCATTTCATAGTTATGATTCTTAATTAATTCTAAAGCTCTACTTAACTTGCTCATATCGTCCGTACTTTCATAAGGATAAGAGGGAACATTTAAGCTTCCTTTGCTCGTGAAATCAGCTTCATAATTATAAATATAATTATAATCATATCGCCCTGTCGTTTTGCTAAATTGTGTCCCAGTGATTTGGATTTTGTTAATACTTTCATCCTCGTTAAATGAAATGATCATATTTTCTGCTGGCACACTATAACCTGTGATTGAACTATAAACAAAGCTCCCTAACGTTGTTGAACCAACTTCCCTTTTTAAAGAGAAAGTAACACTATTAGCGGTTGAGCTAACAAAATCTTCTTCCTTAAGAAGAATAAATGGATTTTTAACTGCCTCATCAAACATCAATGGTGTTTTTTGAGCATCGTCTTCTAAGCTCATCACTTCTTCAGTCACTTCGTTCTTTGCATTAACTGATTTTGTAATTAACTGACCTTCCGCATTTTTGAAATAGTGATATTTAACTGCATTTACGCCATTTTCATAAGTGCCAAGAATATATAACTCATCACTTGAAAAATACATTTTAGACGATAAGTTTTCTTCGCCTTTCTTTGTTTCATCATCTACACGTGAAAATTTAGAATTTAAAGTTCCACTGAAGCCCATTTTAGTTAGGCTCTTTAGACGATTTAAAGCGTCGGATGCAGAAATTGGAAGTTGTTCTGCACTTGTTGTTGGCGTCGTTATTCCTCCTGTAGTTGGATTTTCTGTACCTCCAGTCGATGAACTAGATGGTGTTTGACCGCATCCTGTCACTACCATTCCAAGTAGTAAAGCTAAGGACGCAAAAAAGGTTTTATTTTTTTTCATGATATGATACCTCGCTTTTCTCACCTTTGAGATACGAAAATAATAACACTCACTTTTTCAAAACACAATAAAAATATTAAATATTTTCTTAATTTTCCTTTATTTAATTGTGCAGGTAAGCGTTATGGCTAGCAGACCTTCTTGATGAGCCATCCAATATAGCGATTTATAGTCCTCTGATAATTTGAACTGTCCTGCAAAAACGGCAACATCTTTTGTTTTGTTAGCCTGCATGTCTTCTAATGAATCATAAAATGAAATTGTCTGATTATCAATTTTATAAAGCACATTGGCCGCGCCTCCATCTCCTTGCATCTCATAGATAACAACAGCTTTGGAATCTTCTAAAAATCTAAATTCAAGCAAAGCATTATCATAGATATTGAAGAATGTTTTTTCATCGATTCCCATTTCATCTAGTTGAGTCTTTTTTATTTCCTCACTGGCCCACTCTATATTTGTTTTAGTATGGGTATAAACCAAGCCAACTTCTGATTCAATGGGTTTTTCTTCTGAACTACTCGTATTTTTATCTGTCGTTTCCACTGTTGGTTGACTTCCACTTATAGTTGGATGATTTCCACAAGCAGTCGTGGTTAAGAAGAGTGGAATAAAGATAAATGCTGAAATAAATAATTTTCTTTTCATTTGTTATTTTCTCCTTTTTTTCTCACAGTGAATCAATTACATCTACCAAATAATTTGATGGAACAGATTCATAAAAGAAAGCATCAATTTTTCCCTCTTCTTTAGCATGTTTGATTCTATAGGCACTTTCTTCGTTAGAAACATTGTCGCAAAGAAGGGCAATTTTCACGCTTGGATTTTGTTTTTTGGCCGCTAAAACTGTCTCCATCCGTTGATCAAATGTGCCATCACCACATCTTGTAACATCCATGATTAGAAAATCCGCGAGCAAAGCATTCATGATTGCTAAAATCTTATCCGTCTCTTGAGAAGACGCCTTTTCCACAAGAAAACCAGATTCTTTTAACGAATTCATTACTGCTTCTAAAATCAGCGTATTTCTAATTGCAAGTATAGCTCTTTTCATTTTTTCCTCCTTTGTTTTCTAAGTAATGTATTTCATTCACCTGTACTTTAAATATATCAACATATTCCATCGTTTTAGTAGTGCCATTTGGCACCTTTGGCGAACTTTATTATGAGAAAAAAACAGCCACTGAAGAGTGACTGTACAAATGTTTTCTATTTATATTTCATCATCTATTTTATCCAAGATGACAAGACCCGTTTCTCTTGTTCTTACCGCAAGTTGCGTGCGAGAACGAAATCCAGTTTTTAGCAACATATCCGCTACATGATTTTTGATTACGCCTGAGGAAACCCCCAGTTTTATAGAAATTTCCACGTTGCTATATCCTCCTAGAATAAGACGCAAGATTTCTAATTCCTTTTCAGTGAATTCTGTACTTAAGGCCAATCCAACTTTAACGGATTGAGGGTGTTCAGGATAAACAGTTTCTCCTTGCATCACTCGTTCCATAATAGAAAGAATCGGTTGTTCATTTACCTCTTTGTACCAAAATCCTTCGATTCCTATTTTTTTAGCTCTTTGAATATAAGAACATTCTGGCATAGAAGTCACAATGATAATTTTAATTCTGGGGTATTTTTTCTTAATTTTCTCAGCAGCAGTAAGACCACTTTCTCCATTTTCGGTCACAACATCCATAAGAATCAAATCAATCGGTGTTCGAGTACAAACAATGTCCGCTATGGAGGCATTTTCAATAGCAATTTGAAGATAAAAATGTTCTGAGTTTTCAATATAATGTGAAAAAAGTGTTTTCGGCATTTGTTGATCTTCTACTATCATTACTGAGTATTTTCCGTCTTTCATTGCTTTGCTCCTTTTAATAATTGAATGATTAATTCAAATTGTGGCTCACTTTTCACTATCATTTTACCATTTTCTTTTTCAATAAGCGAACGTAAACTTGATAAACCACCGCCTTCAATAATTTTTCCTTTAGGTTTTTGACCATCATTTGTAATTCGAATGACAAATTCATCTATGCCATTTTCAAGTTCAACTAACATTTTCTTTCCATTCGCATGTGAAACCGTATTGGTTAGACATTCATGCATCGCTTGGATAAGAATTTTTTCCGTTACTGAATCAATAGTAGGATAGTTGCCTTTGAACTCAATGGCCACATTAACGAGCTGCGCCGCCTCTAAAATTACTTGCAAATTGCTTTTCTTTTTTAACGTACTTGTGCTTTTTAACGCTTCAATTTCTACTTCCCAAAAAGATAATAATTCTTTTTGATCCTCCTTCTTCATATCATTAGTTAATTTTTGTTTTGTGATCAAAAGCAGTTTTCCTATATCATCGTGGATTCGTATTTTAGCCATCAAGACTTCCTTCTCCCGTGCAAGTTGAGAAACATTTTTCCCGTAAGAGATTAACCTTTCATTTACTGCTTTTAATTTTACTCGTTTTTTTTCCAATTCTTCCATTAGGCAATATTCTTCCGTGATATCCGTAGCAATAATTTCATAGATTTCATGTCCATTTAAAAAATGTGTATTTCTTTTAAACGAAATTACTTTTCCATCTCGACATCCAATAATCGAATCTTCCCCTTTTTTTAATGAATAAAAATCTTTTTCTATTTTTCCATTTGTAATGGCATGCCAAAAGCTTGTTCCATTTAATAAAGCTTCCCCTAGTATTAAAACGCTAAGATTATTCATTTCTCTATTGATTAAGCGAACTAGTCCACTTTTTTCATAGAAGCAAATTCCTTTTGGAAGCATATCCACGCTTTCTTTAATGGATACTGAAGAAAGACTTTGATTACCTTTTATCAATCCATATAGAAGCAAAGAAATTGCCATAATAAAGAAGAATATTGATAAGGATAAAATGCAAATAAAAGGCCATTGAATAATGGTAAGTGATAGTTCAAATACCGGGCGATTCATACGGTAAAGATAGCTACCTTGCATGGTAAGAAAAATAGAAAGAAAAGAAAAAACAAAGAAAAAAACCGTTATGATTTTAAACACTATCTTTTTATATATTCTTATAGCAATAAATAAATCCATAATGGATAATACCAATGTTAAAATAAATAGAATAATTGTTATTTGCTGGCCATAAAGAGGTGCTTCCACGAATTTCATAAAATACCTCCTTCAAGCAAAGTAAGCGTAAAATAAGTAGTTTCTCCATCATTTGCGACGATTGAGCATGTTGGATATCTTTCTTTTATTTCTTTGATTATGCTTTCTGAAGCTCTGTCACTTTCAATTAGAATTATTGCTTTTCCCTCTTTTTTTGAGACGTGTACCATAATTGCGGATGGTAAATCATATTCGTTTGCAACACATATTTCAAAGAAATCATAAAGCCGACCCAGTGTTAATCCATCCATTTTACCTTTCATGTTAAAATCTAAAGAACATTCCACTCCCATGAGAGCAACATAACTTAAAGATTCTTTAATAGAAAATGCTAATTCTTCTACATCTAGTAAATCATTATCATTAGAAAGCATAATGAAATTACTCCGTCTTTTAATATAGGCTCCTAAAACACATGCAAACTCCATTTTCTTTCTATAATCATAATGATTCTTTTTAATCTCCAATAGTAATTTGCTCAATCTTATAAGTTCTTCTTTTATCACTCGTTCCACTTTTGTATAAAGTTTTTTTTGCTCATCTATTTGTGCTTTTTGAGCTTTCATCTCATTTTCAACTTCAATGAAATCATTTTCTTCCATAAGACGATCGTTGGTTTCTTGCAATGCTATATTTATTTCATTAATATGTGTCAAATCTTCGCTTCTAAAGACATAACCTCCGTGAATCTTTTTACCGCAAAGTCGCATATGATTGTTTATTGTAATTGGGTCAGATATCGCTTTTTTTAAATCTTCTTTCTCCACAAGAAAAGATGATTTAGATGCATAAACAATATTCATTTTTTCATCAGTAATTATGGCATAACACATCAATTGATAAAAATAATCCACATAATTCTCATTAGATGGAATTAAACCAATTGCAATACAACTTTCTATCGTTGCAATACAAGTGAAACACAAAAGTTCTGGTATCTTAAAAGCAGAACTATTCATAATGAAACAAATGGTCGAAAAAAAGGCACAACAAAAGAATGTGCAAATGGGAATCCATGTTTTCTTTTTACATGCCGATACCCTACACTTCCAAACCATAATGACAATGCTAATTATCGTGATGATAATTTCCCACACAAGCGCCACATAAAAAACGAAACGATGAGAATAAGAAAAATCTCCCTGATTAAAATAAAGAGCAAACGCCCATTCATGCAGGTCATTCGTATAAATCAAAGCAAGTAGAATAAAGGCTGGTAGAAAGATTAGCCACCTTAATTTTTTCAAAGGCTTTTCCTTTTTATTTTCAATGCTCAAACTCGTTAACAAGAGCGTTGGTGGAATCAAACACTGTGAAACATAATAGGAATACCACATATATCGGTTTAAGGTTTCCGTGTTTTTTGTAAGGCCATATTTTATCATTCTTATAACAAGAAAGAATAAAATCAGCAGTGCTACTATAAAAAAGTAGGCTCGTAAATCTTTTCGTACCATCCGATGAAGGAGAGAAACACCCCATGCGATAACAAGAGAAATTAAAATCACGTGCGCTAAAAGGGCGAATAAAGCATGCCAAAATTCAGGAAGTTTATCATCCATCATTTGAAAAAAGCCAGCAACCAAAAAAATAAAAGACATATGGCATAAATAATAATTTTTTTGTTTTGAATTGCCTTATGCATTCTTTTATTCTCCTTTATTTCTTTTTTAAAGTTTAACATGAATTCTCCTACTTTTCAATTTAGCCTCTTTCTTTATATTAAAAGATTCATGATAAGGTTAATTATAATATCCATTTCTTCTGGCTTTGATTCTGCAGTCAAAATCGTAATAGCGACTAAAGTATCATTCGCAATCACAATTTTTCCATTCTTAACTAACGCATGATTTCGATTTAAGAATTCCAAGAATATCGTAGCGGCAATTCTTTTACAACCATCAGCAAAAGGATGGTCCTTCACCAAAAAATATAATAAATGTGCTGCTTTTTCTTCTAAAGAAGGATAGACTTCTTGGTCAAATACATTTTGATATACTGCTGCTAAAATACCATTCAGTTTCCCCTCTTCTTTTTCTAGTCCAAATATGGTTGATGTATCTTTGAATTTCATAGAATCAATTAATGTCCTACAATCTTGATAAGTCAACTCATAAATGGTCTGGTTCCCTTTGGGTTTATTTAAACATTGATGATCATAATCATCTAATAAGTCTAGTGCATTTGTATACTCTTCAATTACACTTACTAATGCTTCTTGATCAATATTTAAAGACGAAGCCAGCATTCTACTTTGTGTTTCAATCGTCTTATTTAGTGCTAATAATCTTTTTTGATTAATCGAATAACCTTGAAGTAAATATTCTTTTAGTATTCTATTTGCCCATTTTCTAAATAGTATACCTCTTTGAGATTTTACTCGATAGCCAACGGAAATAATCATATCAAGATTATAAATTTTTAATTTACGTCTAATTTTTCTTTTGCCTTCAAGTTGAACCTGTGCGCTTTCCGCACAAGTTGAATTATAATCTAATTCATTATCTTGATAAATATTGCTGATATGCCTTACTATTCTTGTTCTGTCGACATCAAATAACAAAGCCATTTCTTCTTGAGAAAGCCAAACTGTATCATTCTCCTTATCCGTTCTAACTTCTAACTCAAAATCATTGTCGACAAACTTTACTAAATCAAATTTCTTTTCCATAAATATTCCTCCATTCATCTTTAACCTACTATTAGTAATTCTTTAAATTTTCGGTTTTTAAGATATTAGACTAAATGTAATTTACTTTTTAGGTTTATAAAGAAAAAAATTAATAAAAAAGTAATTTAATTTTTTATATTATCCATAAATTTTCATTCCATCTTTTAATATTTCATGTACAAGATCAAAATTATTATTTAATTGTGCACTATCAAGAAGATCAACTTTCTTCTTTAATTGTTCTCTTAATATTTCTACAAGCTCAAAGTATTTCAATCCCGTAATAGAGGTAGAAATTAACAAATCAACATCACTATGTTCTGTCGCCTTATTTTTTGCATAGGAGCCAAATAAATAGCAATACTCAATCTCGTAATTTTCAAATACTTTTTTGCAAATTTCTTTAATTTGCTGAATGGTTAAAATTCCATGCTCTTCATCTAATCGATTATATTCGTTTAGCATTTGAACCATATATTCATATTTGATTCTATCTATTTTTCTTTCATTTGCCTCATAGCGGCAATATGTGCGATGAGGAATTTTTAAATATTTAGCACAAGCAATCTGTGTTAAACCTTTTTCTGTTCTTAATTCTCTTAGCGTCATTTTCGTCACCTCATAATTATATTATACATATTTGGCAATCGCTGTAAATACAGTTATTGCCATTTTGGCATATTGCCGAAAGAAGATATGCCATTATAACACTTTTCCTATAACGATCATCATAATAAAAAGGGCTTTGATTACTCTCGGCCCTTTTTATTCAAACTGATTATTTTATAAAAAATTCAATAACGCGAACTCCTTCACCTAATTCAGATGCGTACTGATAGCTTAGGGATAATGCGCCATTTGTTTGAAAAGAAACGGATAATGGATGTTCTGGGTAATCAATTACACCCGAATAGGCATCTTTAGAAACTAATACAAGTGTAATCGAATATTTCTCACCATTAATAATTATATCGAAAATATAACCTTCTTTTGTTTTGTTCACTACAACATTCGTGCAATGTAGTTCAACATCATCAATGCTAAATACTTGATCACCATAACTATAATGATCACTTTCTGTTTTAAGAGATAAAGTTTGGTCGTTACAAATAATTTTATCGCAAAATCCTATCTCTAAAAGATAATCTGCTCCAGATTGACAAACCTTCTTAAATTGCTCTAATGTTCCATCAAAATATAATTCTTCTAAATGATATTGATTTTCACTCATCGTGCTATAAAGGCTAAAGGAGGAAATTGTATTAGGTAAATGAACTTTCTTTAAAACATTTAAGTTAGGTAATTCTTCGTGCGTTAAGGAAGTGACTGCTTCCATTCTAAATGAAGTAACTGTTTTACCTGAAATATGAGATGGAACATAAAGCTCACTTTCCATTCCTCGATAAGTAATGAGTTCTAAAGTACTAGTATTTCCATTTGAATCATAGGTAATGAATTCATAATCATCAAATAACTGATTTAATTCCGGTTGATCTTCAATTACAACTTCATAACCTTCTTGCTTTAACTTTGAGGCATCTTTAAAAATCATTTCATTGACTTTTGTAGATATTTTAATATGCGCATTCATATCTCCTCTACGATAATCAAAATATTCTAATGTAGAAGGTAACTCAACTTCTACAGTTTTATCTTCATAATAATCAAATTGAATTTTATTTAAATCAAAACTTGTAACGCCTTCGTGCACCACAATTTTTTCTATATTATCACAGCGGATGCTTTCAAAATCGTTGCTATAAACATTGTTATAAATATCAATAACTTTAAGACCTGTAAAATCACCTTTAAGATAAGCATTTTCACGCGAAGAATGAAGCGTAATTTCTGATACAATTTCTTCACTATCAGAGATTTCTACGTATTCAAAATCGCCTTCTAAGACTAAATGTTTAATTGAATTGTTACCGCTAAAATAAATTCTTGTGTCATTGGTAACATGATGCACTTCTAAAAGTTCATAGTGATAGTTATAGGACATATTGTTTCCAACAAAATAGAAATATAGATTCCCTTCATCCGTTGCATTTGGATAGTTATTGAATTTTAAAGTTTTAGCGCTAAGTATGGTCTTTGGACAAAATGTTTCAATTATTCTTCTTGGAAAAGAATTAAATTTCAATAAATCTAGTTCTGTCGTTTTTTTATTCATCACGTATAGAAGCGCTGTTTCATCATAACTTGTTAATAAAGGTCCCTCTACTTTAAATAATGTAGAACCTGGTTGAACTTCAATTTTTTCTAAATAAAGAACGTCACTATCTTTTCGAACAATGATGCTTAAATTACGAACATCGGTTATTTGATTACTTTCATCTTTGATGCCAATGATGGACTTAGGAATATAAAGTTCTTTTACGATAGTTTCTCCTTCTATAACAATATAAAAATCTTGGGTTAAATATTGGACGTTATTAGGTATCACTACTCTTTCTTCACCCTTAGCAGCGTACATATAAGCAGCGCCACTATCTCTATCTATCATAATTCCTTTTGATTCAACGACTGTAACGCTGTCTGGGAACAATCTTTTGATAATTTCATCAGCTTCTTGCTCTGTAACTACAAATTGTGAATCTCTTTTTAAAACTCTGAACTCTTCTTTATTAATGCTTTCAAAACGATTTTTGATTTTTTCACGGACTGCACTAGTAAGTGTTTCATCACTATAAATTCGATTACTTAAATTCGCATTTTGATAACGAACTTCACATGTTTCAACTGTTTTTGAATATTCAATAAAGGTTAAAGTATTATCACCATAGAAAGCCCATTCTGTATTTCCTGAATCACTAATTTCATACCCATTGAAACTATAATCATTTTCATTATTATATGTAATATCAAAATACATATAATGCGTATCATGATCGTA
This sequence comes from Coprobacillus sp. CAG:826, assembly GCA_000437235.1. GTDB lineage: Bacteria > Bacillota_I > Bacilli_A > RFN20 > CAG-826 > CAG-826. The sequence goes on from FR897047.1 coordinate 98,189, forward strand.
GCTTACATCGTTCGGAATGTAAATGTAAGTTGATGTTTCGTTTCCACTATTGGTCACTTTCACATAGCCATCATTATTATAGAAAGTAATCAAATTATAGAAATTAGATTGCTTTCTATACTTTACTAAGCCTTCGCCAACAATGACTGGAATATACATGGATTGCTCAAATGCATTAGCAATATCAATTTTTCTTTCTTCATAATCTTCACTACTATTGAGCATAGCAATGATTTCATCTTGATTTTGAAAAGAACGCCTAACTCTTCTATCATTCTTTTTTGATTTTTGGTGATCCTCTTTTCTAATAAAATCATCAATGATTTGATTCATTTTGGTTGAAAATTCTTCATATTCTTCGTTTTTTACTCTACCACATGAAGATAGTAGCATCATAAATAAAGCGCTAAATATTATGGTTTTTTTAAATTTCATAATGTTTCCCCCCTAAAATTAACTTTTATGTTGATATTTATATTATACATGAATTGAAAGCTTTTTAATATAAGTTATGGTAAAAAGAGGGCGCACTTTGCGTCAATTTCAAAAAATCACTTGCTATAAAAAAATATATTTCGCATTATACTATTTATTTTTTTACGGTAAACCGACTTTTTACGAAATGCGTGTATGACATTTAAAATAAAAATCGGTTTTTATTATTGTGCTTTTGTTTAAACAAATTTCGCATCTTATAGCAATAAGAATTATTGAACTTTTGCTCTAAATTTTCATTTCCAAAATTTATAATAAAATAAGCAGAAGTACGATAAATGAATATTAGACTGAATTTAAGTTGACAATTTTATTTTGAATCTTTAAATTTTTCTTATTTACTTCATTAAGTCTTCCATTGTGCAACAAAGTGTTCTAGCAAGTTTATATGATGATATCATAGTTTTCATAAGGAATTGAAAAATTATCTATCAAATATTGTCTTCCAGCTTTCATAATTTTATTTTTTAAAGTAAATACTCTATTTTTAAGTAATCTCGTTATCTAGTGTAGAATGTTGTATTGTGTCCTTGATAAATCAAGTCCGGTTAATCAATTCGTATCTAGTTCATATTGATTTGCATAACCATCTTCTTCATCGACTACGCTCCATTCTTTTATAAGAACAATATCTTTTGTATAATAAAAACCAAGTCCATAATCATTTTTAGAATTTACATATCCAAACTTTGGCTTTTCTATAATTTCACTAGATCCATGAAAGATAATTAGTCTTTTTTTCATATAGCTTTCTCACCCTTTCTATATTATTTTTATGACACTGCGATGTCATAATTTCAATATAAAAACCTTGTCAACAATATTACCATAGCTAAATTGATTCATGATTAGATTCTGATTTTTTAGTAAGATTTTATTTTAGATAGCCTTCATCATGAAGAAACTCTAATACTTTTGCTCCATGCATCATCATTACTATATCTTATAGTCTTACTTACTATTAAAATTTATGTTAAATGGCGATTAACGGTAGTGTTTTTTACTTTTTTTATAAAACAATACCCTTAACAAGCATTTTATTATGCGGTATTCAATATAATTTCTATTCCCGAATTTTGAATATTTTTATTATTTTGGTTGAAGTTCTTTACTAAAGCACTTTTTTATTTTTGACAACTTTGGCGAAATAAATCAATAATATGGCGAAATATTTGGCGAAATATTTTTTAATGACTGTAGTATTTTTCTTAGGGTAAAATTAATAAGAATTAGACTCTCATAAAAATAAAAAAAGCTTGATAATTTATATCAAACTAATGCTTCAATAATGGCGCGCCAAGTAGGAATCGAACCCACAACCCTCAGATTCGAAGTCTGATACTCTATCCAGTTGCGCTATTGGCGCGTGTAGTTATATTATATACCTAAATGATAAAAGTTACGAATAAATCTAATAAAGTTGACGAATAATAAATAAAATGTTATAACTAGTTAGTTAAGGCTAACTGATGTGAAGGAGGAACTTTTATGCAAGTATTTCTTGGAATTCTTATTCCATTTCTAGGAACTACATTAGGAGCAGCTTGCGTCTTTTTTATGAAAAAAGAATTAAAAGACGGAGTTCAACGTGCTTTAATTGGTTTTGCCGCTGGTGTTATGGTCGCTGCTTCAATATGGAGTTTAATTATTCCTTCGATAGAGCAATCTTCTAATATGGGAAAATGGTCTTTTATCCCTGCTTTTGTGGGCTTTTGGCTAGGCATTTTATTTCTTTTCTTATTAGATAAAATTACCCCACACTTCCACACGCAAAGTAACACCGAAGAAGGTCCTAAAAAAGCCTGGAAGAAAACAACTAAAATGTTATTAGCGGTCACCATTCATAATATTCCTGAAGGTATGGCTGTAGGTGTAGTTTTAGCAGGTTTCTTATCGAAACAAAATAATATTACTTTTGCAGGTGCTTTAGCCTTATCGATTGGTATCGCGATTCAAAACTTTCCTGAAGGTGCAATTATATCCATGCCGTTAGCGGGCGAAGGTATGCAAAAAGGGAAAGCCTTTTTAGGTGGTGTATTATCAGGTGTCGTTGAACCGATTGCCGCTTTAATTACGCTTTTACTTTCTACATATATTGTACCTATTCTACCCTATTTATTAAGTTTTGCCGCTGGCGCTATGTTATATGTTGTGGTAGAAGAATTAATTCCCGAAACCGCTGCAGGATCACACTCTAATATTGGCACGATTTTCTTTGCTATCGGTTTTAGTTTAATGATGGTTCTTGATGTCGCTTTAGGGTAAAAATAAAACATCCATTCCAAGGGGAGGAGAACGGATGTTTTATCTTTTTATAGAGAATCTTTCAAAATTGTTAAGATATCCTCTTCATTTAATGGTGCCCATGCTTCTTCTAAGCCTTCATTCACGGCAATGTGATGTGCCATTTCTTGTAAGCGAGATTCATCAATTCCCACTTCTTTTAAATGCATTGGAATGTTGATGGATAAAAAGAAATCATAGGTTTTCTGTATCGCTAAATTAGCGATTTCATAAGGATCTAAGTTTTCATCAATATGGAAAATATGAGTTCCATAGCTAACGAAACGATGTAAGGTCTTATCATTTAAAATGTGTTTCATCCAACGTGGAGTGATAATTGCAAGTCCTTCACCATGGGTAATATCATAATAACCACTTAAGGCATGTTCAATGCCATGGCATGGCCAACCTGAACCACTGTTACCTAAAGCAAGAATACCATTACAAGCTAAGGAACAATCCACCATTAATTCACTTCTTGCTTGATAATCGTTAGGATTTTCTAATGCAAGTTTCACATTTTTCATCAAACTTAAAATTGTCGCTTCACACATTCCATCGGTTAAGATAGAAGTTTCTTCACAGAAATATTGTTCGATGACATGATTCATTGCATCAGCCGTTCCCGCTGCGGTTTGTTTTTTAGAAACACTGAAGGTATAGGTAGGGTCTAAAATGGAAGCCACTGGGAATAAGAGTTCATCAATATAACCAATCTTATCGTTAGTTTCGGTTCTAGAAATCACACAACCGGCATCGTATTCAGAGCCCGTTGCGGCTAAGGTTAAAATATCCACTAATGGTAAAGCCTTTTTGGCTTTCACTTTATAACTAATTAAATCCCAAGGATCTCCTTCATATAAAGCACCCGCGCAAATCGCTTTTGAACAATCTAGCACACTACCGCCACCAACGGATAAGACTACGTTAATATGATGTTCTTTACATAAACGGACACCTTCTAAAACACTTGGATCATATTTTGGATTGGGTTCAATGCCCGCTAATTCATAAATTTCAAAATCTTTAAGGAGTTCTTTTACTCGGTCATAAAGGCCGATTTTTTTAATACTACCGCCACCATAAGTTAATAATACTTTATTACCTAATGGTTTTAAAACTTCGGGAAGATGAAGAATGGCATCTTTTCCAAAAATTAATTTAGTAGGAGTATGATAAGTAAAATTTTTCATTTGATTTTCCTTCTTTCTTAACAATGTTTGCCCATTTCATAGGCTTCATTTAAGTAATTGGTTTGGCGAATATCGCCTTTTTTCTCTACTCCGCCAGCAATAATTACACCCTTTTCCTGGCATTCTTCTAAGCAGTCTCTAGAGAAACCACGAATGGCTTCTATGGTCGAAACCAAATTAGTTGTTTGATCATCCCACGCTGTGACCATAATATAGATATCGGCGCGGACTTCTGTATAATTTTGCACCATGCGGTCAATGAAGACTTTCAGTTGTCCGTTCATGGAATAAAAATAAACAGGAGAAGCTAAAACAATGACTTGTGCTTCTTTCATCTTTTGCGCTAAAGCATTCATATCATCATTTTTAAAGCAATGTCCTAATTTTGCACAAGCATAGCAACCTTCACAGTATTGAATATTTTTTTCGGATAAGCGAACATATTCAACTTCATTTCCTGCTTCTAATGCGCCTTTTTGAAAGGCTTGACAAAGGAGATCAGAATTTCCATCTTTTCTTGGCGATGCACTGATAATTAAAACTTTTTTCATTTTATAATTCCTCTTTCTTTTAAAAGTCTTTCATGAACATATTTTTCTGTTCCATCCTGAACCGCTTGCTCGTAGTAAGAAATTTTCCATTCCACACAGGCTAAGCTTTCTTCAATTTCTTTCTTTTGTTTTTCTAAAGCTTCTTTTTGCCGTTTCATAATATCCAATCTTTCTTCAAGGGTATCATCCCCTTTTTGAATGAGCTGCATATATTCACGGATTTCGGGAATTGAAAGGCCGGCTTTTTTAAAGCAAGCAATAATCCTTAAAGTTTCTAATTCAAGTTCGGTAAAAATACGATAATTAGATTCTTTTCTTTCTAAATGAGGGAAAAGACCTTCTTTATCGTAGTATCGAAGTGTCGAAATCGTTAGTCCTGTTTTCTTTGAAATTTCTTGTATGGAATAATTCATTTTCTCACCACCCAATCAAAGTATAACCCTAAAGTTAGGTTTACAGTCAACATGAAACGTTAATTATTTTTTTATTATTCTTTTTCGTATTCAATTTTCCATGTTGTATAACGCTCTAAGGCTTCATCCGTTCTTGTATAACGTCTTTGTCCATTATTTAAAGTCGTTATTAAACGCATATCTTCTTCATCTAAATTAAAATCATAAATCGCATAGTTATCACGGATATGATCGACATTTTTGCTACCTGGAATTACCACAAATCCCATTTGAATATGCCATCTTAAAATGACTTGTGCGGTCGTTTTATGATGTTTTTTCGTAATCTTTTCAATGAGTGGATGATGTAATAATTCATCGGTCATACCTTTTCCGCCTAAAGGATACCAAGACATAATCGCGATATGCTCTTTATCCGTTATTTTTCTTAATTCATCTTGTGGGAAAAAAGGATGACATTCCACTTGAATGACTTGTGGTTTCACATCAAATTCTTTTAAAACATCTTTAATGTATTGACCTTCAAAGTTAGAAATACCAATGCTACGAATGATACCTTTTTGATAAGCATCCACTAATTGTCGATATCCTTTTCTCCAGTTTTTCGTTGGTTGATGAAGGAAAAGTAAATCAATATAATCCGTTTGAAGTCTTTCTAAAGTTTCTTCGATGGCATGAGGATTTTCATATTCAGATGGCCATAATTTCGTGGATAAGAAAATATCTTCTCTTTTTACACCCGAAGCTTTCATACCACGGCCCACTGCTCTTTCATTACGATATGCATTCGCGGTATCAATTAAACGATAGCCCATTTGTAAAGCTTCTCTTACACTATTTTCGGCATCTTGCGGTTCTAATAAATAAGTTCCAATACCTACATTTGGCATTAATACGCCATTATTTAAAGTGATTTCTTTTTGCATTGTTTTTTCTCCTTTATTTACTATAAACTTCTTTGATATATTTTAAAGCGGCCCAAATTTTTGGCCAACCGACGTACATAGCGATATGCGTTAAAGATTCGGTTAATTCATTTTCACTTACACCATTCTTTTTGGCATTCATGATGTGATATTGAAGTGAGGAATCTAATACACCTGTAGAGGTTAACGCTACTACAGTAAGGATACATCTCCTTTTAAGATCTAAATAAGAAGTTCTAGACCACACTTCACCAAAGAGGATGTCATCGTTTAAATGCGCAAATTCATCTGCTAAACCGGTCAATTGGTCTCTTCCTGCGGTTTGCACGATTTTCTTTTGTTGATGGATTTCGTTAGCGGCTTTATAGTCTTCTTCACTAACTTCTTCGCACCAAGTAGTCGAAGTATTTTCTCCTGGAACTTCAATCGCAATATGCGCAAAGACACTATCGTTACTAGCGCCATGCCAATGTTTCACTCCAGGAGCGATAAAAACACTATCGCCAGGTAATAATTCAATTGCAGGTTTTCCTTCTTCTTGATAATAGCCTCTACCATAAGTAGCTAAAAGAAATTGTCCGCCATTTTTCGAAGCATTATGAATATGCCAATGATTTCTTGTACCCTTTTCAAAGGTAACATTCGCCACTAATACACCTTCTTGATGAAGAATGTTAAGATAACTTTTTCCCGTAAAATATTTTCCAAATGGATTTTCTTCTCCAAGTCCAAAAGGAATGGTTTCTAATTCTTCTTTTGTCATGTTTTTTCTCTTTAATTTTATAAAAAATTAAAATACTCCTTTCTTTGTTTTGCCTTTGATAAGAAAAATAAAAACGAGTCTTATCTGACAATTCAAGTATAACCCTAAAGTCAACTTTATAGTCAAGACTCGTTCAATAAAATTTTTTATCCATAAAAAAAGGAAACACAAATATCGAAACTTAATTCGCATGTCCTGTATTTCCTTTATCAATATACTTCATTTTAGATAATAAGTACAGAATAATTTTTAATACTTTTCCTTTACTTAAATCATTAAATAGCCATCTAAGTAAAGTTTTGCGTTAAAAATTTTACTTATTCGTTTTGAAGAAACAAAATAAAGAAAGTTAAAGCGTATATCACGATCGTTAATAATTTAAAGAAACGCACCGTATGCATTCTTCTTTTAATTCTCTTTTCTTCAATAAATTGATTGGTTTCATTATCAAACTGCTCATAATGATTACTAAAGCCTAATGCTTTTTGTTTAAAATCATTAATAAAAATGGTTACATCTTGTTCCACCTGTACATTAGCTTCATAATTGAGTACATATGGGCACTTATTATACTTAGGCGAAAATAAGCCAAATAAACCAATAAGATAAAATAATAAAAATCTTCTAAACCAATGCTCATCCATTAATTCATTATAAGAAATGATTTTTAAATTAATTTCTTTATCTGAAGGTACTTCAAAAGAATAAAAACCCTTTTTCTCCTTTTTTAAAGTAACTATTTTATCGTCCACTAACACAAGTGGAGAAATCTTTTTGGTATTATATCTTAATTCTATACGTGCCATGAAAAATTCACCACCAAAGATACGATAAATAAAATAAAAGTAAGAATCATGCCGACCAGGTTATATATTTTTCTTTTTCGATTTACATTTTCCTTTAGAAGAATTAAAAAGGAAAGAAGAAATAAAGCGCAGGCAGCAATTGAGATATACTTAATATATCCAGAAATGCCATTAAAGAAATCATAAAAAGATTGCAGTGTTGCACTATCAGAGAAATTCAAGAACTTTTTGCCAAAAGAACGATAATTCGGATCTAAGAAAGGAATGCCGAGTAAAAATATTCCAATCAAAAACCAAAAAATAACCAAGACAAACATAAAAACGACTAAAACTGCAAAGACGACAGATGAAATTGTCGGCACAATCACCATTAAATAACTACAAATAAAAAGCAAGCTCGCCATTTTAGAAAAAGTGGTCGCTAACCGATCAACTCGATAATACTTTTTTACGTTATCCATTTTACCCCCCATTTTTTAAATTTTAACCGATAACGCTATTTCTGTCAAATTTTACTCAATCAAAAATTTTATGGAGGATTCTATTTAATCCTCCAATCTACGGAAAAATCAATTCATCATTTTTTCATTTTTAATGTATTAATGGTAGCTTCAATTTGTATAGTTAACCAAAGATCTAGTTCCCCATAATTGGTTTGAATGAATTCTTTTACATCTTCTGTCATCTGACTTAAAGCGATGTCTTTGGCTTTGGTTAAAGCGAGTATTTGACTTTCCTTATCAAATTTTCCTTCCTTTTTTAAAGCGTCCACATAAGTTTAAAATACTGTTTTTACAGCACTTACCACGATTTCTGTAGCGGTTTTAATCATCTTATTTGCTTTTTCATTTTTGATTTTAGTAGATAACCAACTCACCAGTTTAGCACCAAGTAAACTAATCACTGGAATAACGACCGCAGTCACTAATACACTAATAATATTAATGAGCATTTCATTCATTTACTTTTGTCCCCTTTATATGAATGAAATCACGATTGAAATGGTCTTCCATTTTTTGCTCCATTTTTATCATTCTTTCTTGCAAGTCACTAAATTTTTCTTCTAGTTTATCTAAAGCTTTATCGTTGCGTTCCATTGATTTTTTTTTATAACTAATATCCGCAAGAAAAGCACCTTCATTCTTTCCTTCTCGTTTATTATCACCATTTGAGTTTCTTTTAAAAGCTAAAAAAGCAAATAATATCGAAGAAAAAGACGAAACAACCGAAATGATAGTCAATACGATTTCTAAGCGATCCACTTTCTATTTCCCCTTTGTTTTGAAACAATGATGACTTATTAAAAAGACTTTTTATAAGCACCAAATCAAAAGTGTTTCTTACTTTTATATATGAAAATAAGAAAATACAGTTATCAAAATCAAAGATTTTCCGCGATAGTCCTAAGAATAGCTGTTAAGTTTTTTGGAAAAGTAAGCAAAAACTTGTTGTAAAATGAAACTTTTTCGAAAAAGTGAGTAAAAACTTTTACGAAAAGTAAAGTTTTGGAATGCAAGTCAAAAACTTTGTCAAAAGCAGAAGTTTCCGACTTTGAAGTCAAAATTTTTTTCTATTTAAGACTCTTTATAAAGAAAAAAGGTCTGACTTGTACAATTTGGATCAAACCTATAACTTTTCTTATGTGTATGTGATTATCTATACTGTCACAATTTGTCCAAAATGCGTACAGTTGAAACAAAAAAAGCCCACTATGAATTTTTTATCCTAATGGGCTAAACTAACACTAAATGATTTTACTCCAACATAATGCTTTTAATAGAAAGCCTTTTTACACTGCTGGAATATAGATACATCACAAATTCGTAAACAATTACAAAAAGAGCTAGTGTTATAAAAAACGCTTTGTAGTCAAAACTATATTTCGGTACATTTTTAACATTTTCAAAAACTACAGATATCATCAATCGAAGCATTCCATATTGATATGTTGTGCCAATTGCAAAACCAATATAAGAAATTGGACGGTAAGCACCCAAAATGTAATGACTACAAGTTGCATTATCATAGCCAAAAACACGCATCAAGGCGTGCAAGACTAAATGTTGCAAAATGAAGCATGTCTTATCCTATTTTTATTTTTTTAAATTATATGTCACAAATTCAAAAAAATTATAAATTTGAGACAGTTAAGATAAGGTAATATTAACCTTATTTAAAAGCCAGTCTTCTATATTAAAATGAGTGATTCCATCCTTTGACATATCATATTCATCTAAACTAAAAACATACTTTGGTGATGGATCACGAACAGAATCGAATGCACCAAATTCTCTTTCGATAACATCATCACTAGATAATAAATATGCTACTTGGATAAAACATTTCTTTCCATCTTTCATAGCAACAAAATCAATTTCACCTTTATATGTTTTACCAATTTTTACATCATATCCTCTATATAACAATTCGTTATACACAAGATTTTCTAATGCTTGTGCCACAAATATCTTATTAGAATCATTACAAGCAAGTAAGAAACCATTATCAACAACAAATTGTTTTTCAACTTGTTTTAAAGTTCTTTTAGTTGCTATATCATATCTTTTCACTCTTGATATTAAACAAGCTTGTTCTAATTTTTCTAAATATCTATATACCATTTTTCTATAAATTTTATCCTGATTATTTAAATTATAATAATTCACTATGCTTTGAATTGAAAATTCTTTTGAAGCATTACTGATGATATATTTAGAAATCAATATAAAAGTTTCTTTATCAATTTTAGATTTTTTATTACAAATATCTTTATCAATAATTCCATAATAAATAGATTTTAAATATTCTTTAATATCTTCTTCTATACTATAATCCATTCTCTGTGGCATGCCACCGAATCTAATAAAGTTTTGTAAAGGCTTCTTAGGAAGTTCTAATTCATTTTCTTCATAGTATTTAATAAACTCACTATAAGTAAAAGGCATTATTTTAAATTCTTTACATCTACCAACAAGTAAACTTGCAAGTCTACCTGATAATAATTTGGAGTTACTTCCTGTTACAAATATAGACACATTTTGAGTCGCTTTAAGTGAAGCTAATACTTTTTCAAATTGTTTAACATGTTGAATTTCATCTAAGAAAATATAATATTTATTATCATCTTTTATTCTCTTTAAAATATAATCATTTAATTTATTATAGTTTCTAATCTTTGAAAACTTAACATCTTCAAAATTAATTGAAATGATATGATCTTCTTTTATCTTTTTTTCATTAATTAGCTCTTCTTTAATTTGATTTAGTAATACACTTTTACCACATCTTCTTACACCAGTTAAAACTTTAATTAAATTAGATTCATAAAATCTTCTTATATTTTCCAAGTATTGACTTCTTTTAATTAGCATAGATGTTCACCTCAAGTATATTATATTATAAAACTGTAAATATGTGTCACAAATTTGAAATAATTTTAAATTTGTGACACATATTTAGCTAATCTTAATTTATCCTCAATTAAATAATTAAATTCCGTTTCACAATAGAAAGGAAGACAAATATGTGCTATTCAAGAAAAAAGGCTTGATAACATATCAAACCTATGCTTTTCTTATGGTGGAGCTGACGAGGCTCGAACTCGCTACCTCATCGTTGCGAACGATGCGCTCTCCCAGGTGAGCTACAGCCCCACAAACGGCATAATCAACACGATTACGCCTTTATATATTAGTCAAAAAGTCTCTTTTTGTCAATTCTTTTATCCTGTTGACAAACGTGTTTTTTTACTTAGAAAACTTTGTTATTCATTTTCTAATAATTTAAACTTCATAAATGCGGGTTGATGATCGCTAAAAGCATAACCTTCCACTTCTTCCGTACTCGTTACAAGGTTCCTATGTTCTACAACTTCAATGTTATCGGAAACAATAAAGCCATCAACAACGGTTACATAATTTACACCTTTTTGCCAGGTCATTTCCGCCGCGCGACAAGTAGACGTATTATCAGAAGTAATCACATGAAAACCTTCGGGTAATAATGAAGTTCCATCCGAATGGAAAAAGAAAGAAAGCCAATCAGGTTTTAATTGTTCCGTTTCATCTTTAAAAGGAAGATTATCTTCAGTATAACTATAAGTAGGATTATACGTTAATAAATCATGATTGAAGTCACCACCAACAACAATATAGTGACCCTGTTCTTTCATGGTGTTTAAAAATGTACTCAATTCTTCCATTTGTTTCTTTCTTATAACGCCGCCTTTATCATATGCAGACATATGAAGATTCACTAAGAATAAAAGTTTTCCGCCTTCAATATCAATTGTTGATACCGAAAAGCAACGATCTAAATCAAAGAATTTATCAAAGCCCTTGCTTACAGTAAAAGAATAGCGCGTGGCATTATGAATGTAGTAACGGCTATAAGTTGATATACCTGAATTCACTTTTCCATGAGGATCATTAAAAGGATATAGTAAATAAGCAGAATGAAAATTAGAAGCAAAAGTATGGTCATATTCTTCAAAATACTCGTTACCGATTTCCCATTCATTTACGTGATAACTACGCGTTGAATTAGTATCTACTTCTTGAAAGAACATGAAATCCGGATTAACGTCCCTAATAAATTGATAGGCTCCATTCACATCACGAAGGACGTGATCTTTACTAATAGCGGTTCCTCGGTGTCCTTTCACTTTTTTTCCTGTTTTCATAACACCTTCATCCATAAAGAAATCAAAATCTGGACTATAGGCGCCAAAACCAATATTGTAGGTAGAGATACTATACTCTTCACCGACTTTTACTAAAGTGTTCTGCGTTTTATGATAAATATCTAAAGGAATTTCATTGGCTATTCGAGAATATTGAAGGGCGACATAACTTACATAGCCACCAACAGCAAGAACTAAAGCGCCCACAATTCCACCAATAATTCCAATCATTTTCTTTTTCATTCGTTTTCTCCTCATTTTGAATTAAGCTAAATGTTCAACTAAAATAGAAACGCCGATACCGATTAAAACTAACCCACCAACAAAGGGGGCAAATTTTCTAAATAAGGTACCAATTTTCTTTCCAAAGAAAGAGCCACAGCAAGATAAAATAAAAGTAATTACCGCAATAATTAAAACATTCCACCAAATGGAAAGGGTATTTCCTTCTCCTTCCATCTTATTGGTATAGAAAAGAATACCTACCGCGAAAGCATCAATACTAGTAGCCACTCCTTGAAGAATCATTTCTTTAATCGGTAAGTCCTCATCTTTTTGCTCAGTGCCTTCTTTTTCTTCATGCGCTGCGTCTTTATAATCTTTCACACCTTCAAAAATCATTTTTCCGCCTAAGAATAATAACAAAGCAAAGGCAATCCAGTGATCAATACTCGTAACAAGTTTATCTAAACTTGCATTAGCACTCGTTAAAGAAAATAAGTAGTAACCTAAAAGCGGCATTAACGCTTGCATAAAACCGAAAAGTATGGCAGACATTAACATTCGTTTTTTAGAAATTTGATGATAGACTAACCCATTCGTTATCGATACAGTTGTCGCATCAATCGCTAAGGCGCAACCATAAATCATCGCTTGTAAAATAGGATTCATTATTCTCAACTCCGTTTTTTTATTGTATATGATTTGCTATGAAATAGCAACCTAGAACCAAAGGCGAAAAAAAGGCATGACAAACGTCACACCTCATCTCATTTTTTAAAACGCCCAATTCCCTTGATGGAAGATAGCGATTTCTTTTCCGTCTTTGGTAGTACCGGTAATCTCTAAGTCTGCATTTCCAATCATAAAGTCCACGTGAATCATGGAGTCATTTACACCCATTTTATCAAAGTCTTCTTTGCTATATTGGTTATAATCACGGATACAATTAGAGAAACCACGGCCTAACGCTAAATGGCAAGAAGCATTTTCATCAAATAATGTGTTGAAGAACAGAATGTTGGAGTTAGAAATTGGAGAATCAAATGGTACTAAAGCGCATTCGCCTAAATAAGCGGCATTTTCATCCATGGCAATCATTTGTTTTAAGAGTTCTTCACCCTTTTCTGCATGGACTTCAATGGCTTTACCTTCATGGAAACGGATGGAGAAGTTTTCAATTAATTCACCACGATAGGATAAAGGTTTAGTGGCGTATACAATACCTTCGGCAACGCCTTTCTTTGGCGTGATAAAGCACTCTTCTGTAGGCATATTTGGATTAAAATAGATTTTAGAAGTTGCGGTTGTTTCTCCGCCGCCCATAAATAAAGCATTATCAATCATACCTACGGTAAAATCAGTACCATTACTTGATTTGTAGTGTAAAGAAACTAAACCTAATGAATTTAAATAGTCACAATGTTTTTGTAAATTTTCATTATGCTTTTGCCAAGCTAAGATGGGATCATCATCTACACGAGCAGTATATAAAATGGCTTCCCATAATTTTTCCATAGCTTTTGCTTTCGTTTCACCAGGGAAAACTTTCTTAGCCCATTTGCTAGATGGTGCCGCTACTATCGTCCATTGATATTCATTTTCCATTTGGTCACGATAAGGTTTAATTAATGGGAATTTCTTTTGTAACGCTTTACCATGCTTTTCTTGATTCATGCCTTTCATACCATCAGGATCGCTGGATTCGATATAAATTAAAGCAGGTAATGTATTTGCTTGCCATGCCCATTTTTCTAATTCCCATTTTTCTAAATGCGCTAAAGAAGAAACGCTTTGGTAACGGACATGAAGTTTATCTAATTGATCATCATGCCATTCTACGATAACTTTACGGGCTCCTAATTTATAGCATTCTTTCGTAACCATGCGCACAAAAGGTCCTTGGTCGATTTCTGCGCGAATAATAACGTCTTGTCCTTTTTGGACATTTGCACCCATTTTTGCAATGAGTTCTGCATATTTTTTCAATCTTTCTTGTTTCATGGATATTCCTTCTTTCTTTTCTTTTATATCATCTACAATTTTACTCTTTTTTTCTTAGCTCGCATCAATTTTTATTCACTTTTTTACTCCATTTATGGCACAATATAGATATAAAAGGATGTGAGATGAAATGAAATTAAAATTATATGACTTCTTAGATTCCATATTCACTCTCGTTGTTGGAATTTTATTTATTATTTTTCCAGAAACAATGGTGGAATGGATTGGTATGATTTTAGGTATCTACTTTGCTTTAAAAGCGGTGCTATGTTTCTTAACAAATATTTCCCCCTTCCGTAATACTTTAGTGATTATGAATGTGTTCTTTTCCGTCTTAACTTTTGTGTTCTGGGGATTCTTCTTAAAATTCATTATGTTTATATTTGGAATTATTGTCACCCTATTAGGTCTCATGAAATTCTTGAATCAAGATATTACGGGGAATAAAAAAGAAAAAGCGTGGAATATTATTACCGCTCTTGTGGAATTCTTGGGTGGTATTGCCATTATTAGTATTTCATTTACCGATGCCCATCGCGTTTTAGGTATTGTTACTGGTATTATTTTAATCTTCATTAGTATTCTTCTATTTATCAACAACTTGGATAAACATAAATGGAATGCTACTCATGAAGAAACGATAGAAGAACGTAAAGATGTTATCGACGCCGAAATTATTAATGAAACCACTGAAGACGTCCATGATTAAATAGCATTAAAGTATAAAAAACATATCAGTATACCAATTAAATGGAGTTCTGATATGTTTTTATTTTACTTATCAAATTCAGTAAGTTCTAAGAAGTGGGGTAAAGATTCACACCAAGCACAAAATACATGCCATTCTTTTAACTTATGATTCTTACGTTGATGATACATCGTTTTTAATTGTTGATAATTCGTAGTCATCGTTGCACCTAAGCAGAAGCCACAAGGAAGAGACGCTACAATTTGTTCCCAAAGCGCTTTTCTTTCTTCCGTATCTTCTAATGCTTTGTATTCTTCAATCATTTTTTCAATGATATGAAGAACTTCTTTTGAAGTAGCAGGAACGCATTGTGATTCGACATCAAACTTCATTAAGCAATGCATTGTGGATTGTGAAGAAATAAAATCAAACCAATGATATCTTTGAGCTTGTTTCCACCAATATAAAGGGGCAGTGACATCCAATTGAACCAAAATTCCTTTTAAGAAATTATCATGTCCTTCACCATTTCTTGTTGATCCTAAACGTTCTGCTCTTTTAAAATCGGATTCAGTAGGTGCATCCGTTTCAATTAAAGTACGCATAGGATTACCCGATGCTTTTACTGCTCTTTCTAAACCATATACTTGTGTATTTTGAATATTAAATTCCATTTTTATATGCCTCCCAAACATTTGTTAATAATGAAAATCTTGTTAATAAACCAACGCCACCTGGAACTGGGGTCTGAAGTTTTACGTTTAAATTAGGCTCGGCATCACCATAAAGCTTGCCATCTACACGGTTAATGCCAATATCCACAATCACCGCGTCTTCTTTATAGTGATACTTAGAAGATAAAATACCTTTTTGACCGACCGCTACAAAGATAAGATCCGCGTGTTCAATATAAAACTTTTTATCTTCTTCTGACGTTCTAGAATGAAGGATAACGCAGTTGGTATCCGCTTCTAAAAGTAATTTTGCTAATGGTCTACCCACAATATAACTTCTTCCAATCACGACTGCATTTTTTCCTTTAAATGGAATATCTAAGTAACGTAAATAGTCCATGACGCCTTTAGGCGTACAAGGAACGAATTGAGATAAAGGATGAAAGCCATCCACATCTTTTCTAGGGTCGATAGCGTAAGCAATTTTTCTTTCATGTATATGTTTTGGAAGTGGCATTTGGACGATAAAGCCATCGACACTTTCATCATGATTTAATTGATCAATGATTTTTAAAAGTTCTTCTTCTTTCGTATCTAAAGGAACTTCTAAAACATCACAAAGAATTCCCACCTCATTACAATCTTTCACTTTACCACGAACATAGGCCTCACTCGCAGCATCTTGATTCATTTTAACAATGACTAAATGGGGTTTTCTCTTTTCTTTTTCAATCTCTTTTTTTAGTTCTTCTTTACGCTCTTTTACGTACTCTTTAATTTCCATAGATTTTATAGTTTAAACTCCTTAAACGCATTATAACATGTAAAAGAAATCCGTCCTACGGATTTCTCATTTTTTGTTTTTTTATTTTATAAAAACTTTTTAATGAACATGACCGAATGTTCTACCCAAGTATGAATAATCTCTGATTCTTCAGGGTTTTGTGGACAAGAAGTCATATCATTTGCTAATGCTAGGCCATGCATACCTTCAGGAAATAAATGAAATTCTACTCTAACGTTGTGCTGAATTAATTCTTGAACCAACATCAAGGAATTGAAAGGCGAAACCGCTTGGTCTTCAAATGTTGTCCAAATAAAAGTGGGCGGATAATCTTTTGTAATATGTTTTTCTACCGATAATTTTTCAATGAGTTCTTGATCATCACCAGCGCGGTACAAGGCAGTTCCACCATGCGTACGCTCTCCTAACGTAATGACCGGATATCCTAATAAAACACCTTTGAATTTTAAGTCCTCTACTTTACATTTTAATAATTTGCTATACGTTTCATCTTTCATAAATAATGCGGTAGAAGCCGCTAAATGACCTCCCGCTGAAAAGCCTAAAACGGAGATATGATCAACATCAACATGATATTTTTCCGCATGTTTTTTAATATAAACAATCGCAGCAAATACTTCATCGATTGGATTTAAAGGATGAAGGTGTGGAGTACTCGTTACGGTATAAGAAAGAACAAAAGCGTTAATGTTTTCTTTTAAATATTGTAAAGCGATAGGCTCGGCTTCTCTTTGGGAAACAAATTGATAACCACCACCCGGTAAAATTAAAATGGTTTTTCTTTTTTCATGCAAATTCCATTCTTCAAAATTATCCAGGCAATAAGACGTAAGTAAAACGGAATCTCCTCCATGTAATTGTGGATAGATTGTCTTTAAATTAATACATTCATGAATCATAGTATTGAAACTCCTTTGGATACAAAAATTTATATTTCTATTTTGCACTGATTTAATTTCAATAGCAATAAGCAATGAATAAATTCATTGAATTTCATCTTTTTTTGGTTCAACATAGCATGTGACATCGACTTGTTTTACACTCAAAATGTAATCAATTAAAGAACGATGAACGTTCGTTAATAACATGATAAAAGTATTTACAAGCATAAAGGCTATCATAATGAGTAAAAATTGTAAAAAAGAAATCGAAAGGCCATTTCCTAAAGGTATCGCCATGTTTTGAAAGCCTAAACTAAATAAAGAAATAAGAATAGTTTCTCCCATAAAGCATAGCCAACTAAAGAAGGTTACTAAGGCTCTTTTCCAAAGATAAAAAGTTTCACCATTATCGCTTACATAACGCGTTCTTGTTAAAAATTTACCAACAGAAATGCCGTTTTTACTCACTAACATAGGAATTCCTACACAAATAAGAAACGCTATGGTATAAGTAATAAAAAGCATAACATTTTCGTATTTTGCCATCGTTTGATAAGCTGTTTCGTATTGATGATAGAGATTTTGATATACATCATAATTCGCTAAGTCTTTTAATCCAAGATTTCGTATCGCTAAAATAGCATCGGAAAATTCATAGAATAAATCATTGTTTTTTTCAATTTTCTTGATGTGTTGATATAAAGAAATCGCTACACTACTTTTTAACGTCGGTAAATCATTTTCTTTGTCCATGAAGTAATCCTTTTTTAATTGTGCAAAGAAAATATCGTTTTTAAAGTACGTTAAAGGCTCTTTTCCGTTATAAGTTTCAAGTTGAATTTGTTTTTCATTTTTATAATGAACGAAATAAAACGCTAACACATCATTTTCTAAAGTACTTGCGTTTTCTTTTTGATCATCCAATACAATCTCTTTTGCTTTAAAATCCTCTTCATATTCTAAATAAGAACGATAAATTTGAGGAAGAATATAGGCCTCAAAGTAATCTGCAGTTGCTAAAACAGTTAAGCCATCTTCTCCCTTCACTATTTGTAATTTAGCGTCATCTTGTATTTGATACATTGCACGGATACTATTAAAACATTGGTCATTATTTTGCTTAAAATTTTTATTTTGCTTTAAAGCACCAAACCCTGCTGTTAAGGTTAAAATCACACCCACAATAAGCAAAAGAAGACCATCAATAAATGATGATCCTACTTTTCTTGATATGGTTTGGGTGGGCATTTCAAAATATTTCGATTGCTTTTTCATAACTAAAAAATTAATTCCTTATTGATTTCGTCAAAGAGATGAATTTTATCTAAATCAAAAGTGATTTCTAATTCTTCTTTATCTTTCAAAGATTGGAACACTTTACATTTTACAATAAAATCATGACCGGCGAAGTCCATATGTAAATGATACTCGCTTCCAAGCAATTCAGCAATCGTTATTGGAAGTTTTAGTTCATCGGAAACATGAACTTTGCTTCCTACTTCTTCTTTATCATAAATATCTTCCGGACGAACACCAAAAATAATCGTATGTTCTTCTTTTAGACATTTTTCATAATGAGCGATTTTGTCTTCCATTTCTTTTTTCTTTTCTTCTGGGGTTTTCACCTTCATATATGTAACTTTCTTTTTGAAAAGGTCTTTTAAACCGCCTCGTTCTTCACGATAGGAAAGAAGTAAACTTGTATCAACATTTTCATATTCTTTATCTTCAATTGCTTTCTTTAAAAGATCAATTTGTCTTTGATAGAAATCTTGATGCGCTTTTACTTGTGCTTTGGATAAAGTTAAGGTAAAGCCATTTTCAAATGTGACTTTCCCTTTCTTATATTGGCAAGTTAGTAAATTCATCGCCGGTGCACCAATAAAGGTAGCGACAAAGGTATTGGCTGGATGATTATAAATCTCTTCCGGCGTACCAATTTGTTGAATATAGCCTTCTTTCATGACGACAATACGATCCGCCATGGTCATGGCTTCGGTTTGGTCATGGGTAACATAAATCGTTGTTGCGTTGATTTGACGATGAAGCTTAATGATTTCACTTCGCATGGAAACACGAAGTTTTGCATCTAAGTTACTTAATGGTTCATCCATTAAAAACACTTTTGCTTCTCTTACAATCGCTCTACCTAAAGCAACGCGTTGACGTTGTCCGCCCGAAAGTTCCTTAGGTCTTCTTGATAAATATTCGGTAATTTGGAGGATTTCTGCCGCTTTTCTTACTCTTTCATCAATTTCTTCTTTGGTGAAATGACGAATCTTTAAGCCAAAGGCCATGTTTTCATACACGGTCATATGGGGATATAAAGCATAGTTTTGGAATACCATAGCGACATCGCGTTCTTTGGATGTTTTTTCATTACAGTATACACCATCAATAAATAAATCACCGGTGGTAATACTTTCTAGACCTGCAATCATCCGTAAAGTCGTCGATTTTCCGCATCCGGAAGGTCCGACAAATACAATTAATTCATGCTTTTTAATATCGAGATTAAAATCAAAAACCGCTTGTACATGGTTATCGTACACTTTATTAATATTGCGTAGCGAAATATAAGCACCTTCCGGGGCGATTTTATCTTCTTCTTTAATTTGATCTTGTGCGCGTAACATGTCTTCATGCATTTTTTTGATTATTGCGGTTTGGCGTTTCCATTCTGCAATTTCTTCTTTTGTTCTTTTTTCTTGCGCCATCGTCAACCCTCCTTTTTACTATCTAAACATATATTGGGTTTGATTATAAATATAAATATTTCCAAAATTAATCTTGGCATTTTCAAATGTTAATTGAAGTGTATCTGTATCCTTTTCAAAAACATAAGGAACTTGTACTACATCATAACCTTTTATGCCATTGATACTGGTCGTGGATAAAATGACACTACCAAAAACTTTATCATTTCTTTGAATCTTCGTTTTTAAAGAGTTTCCATAATGACGATAAGCAATTTCTAAAATGACTTCTTCACCAATTTCCACATCTTTTGGACGATTTACGGTGAATTGATATTTTCCATTAGCTAAAGCAAAATTTTGTTCTTTAACTACCGCAATTTGATTACGTTCAATTTCTTCAATGAAATAATCATCAAAAGTCAAAATATCGCCAGCTTTCGCTGAATCGGCAAAACGGAATCCAACTTTCATTTTTTTAGAACTCGCTTCAAAGATGAAGGTTTTATTAATGAGCGTTTTCACGTTCGCAAAGGTATGCGCCTGTTCATTACTTCCATCGGTAGCGAAGAACTCAATTTGCGTATTATCACTTGTCGTAACATAGCTAGAAACGCGGTATTTTCTTCCTTTTATTAAATTATTAAATTCATGATACACTTCACCTTTTTTGGTGTTTTCTAGTTGGAAAGCGCCATAGCCGGTATGAACAATGCCCGTTTCACTAGAGGTGTAGGAAGTTAATTTTCCATTTTTAGAAGCAAATCCTGTCGTATCTCTATTTTCACCATCACAATTTTCAAAAAGTAATGAATGGTCTTTATAGATGGTTTCTGTTGGAATACGATAACTATTTTCTAACACTTTACCACCATTTTTCACCAATAAAGCTTCAAAATTTTCTTGGTAAAGTTTAATAATGTCGTCGATCTTAATACGGGTAAAATATTCATTGCTCACAATGAATGGCGGAAAAGAACTTTCTCTATCGTTAAAATAAATTCCTTCTCCATCATAATAAATCATATCATTGAGCTTTTGATATTCTTCATTTCCTTTTTTAAAGCCATGCATAATGCCTAAAACACCCGTACAAATTGCAGCCGTACAATCGCCATCATAACCCATAATAGAAGAATATTTACAAGTATCTAAATAGCTATTATTGCCATAGAGCCAAGATAAAATTGCAAAGCCACCATTGACATTTGGATCGGTTTGAATGTTATCAAGGCGGTAAAGCATTCTTCTTTTCTCTTCTAACTTAATGGCTGCTTGTTTATAGTCATTGGGATACTGCTTATATAAGTCTAAAGCGATATGATACATTTGATAAGGATAAGAACCTTTGGGTAAGGTAGGCAAAGCCTTTTCCATAATAACTTTAATATCGTTTTCAAAATATGCTAAAGAATACATGGCAGCATAATATTTTGCCCAAATCACAGAATCAAAATATCCGACATTAGAAGCAAACGTATCCACTAAATAAGTCGCTAAATTCGGCATACCTGGAGCATTCATACCTAATGTTTCATTTTCAATATAAGCTTCGGTACACCAGCCGTAGCGGTTACCAGATTCAATCGTACCAGTAAATGGGGCTAATAACTCGCTACCACTAATTAAAGCCATCGCGTCATAGCCGCCGCCCCAGTCGGAAACTCTATATTTTTTCCAGGCTTCTTTTACGGCATAAGAAGAGTAACCAAACTCTTTCATAATGGTTTGATTAAAAATATCTATATGATAATCGTCATCACTTGCTACTTCATAACGTCCCGTTTCTTCATTGATTTTTAAACGGTCGTAGCGGTTATTTCCTTCCGCATAAGAGCCTGGCCAGTAATGGGTATAGTTACCCGCATAAGGTCCATTAATGAAATCAAACCACTCTTCCGGTATGCCAATATATGGACCACTACCTGAATAGACGAATTCATAACCACTGAGAAAACCAGCAAACTGTCCTAATAATCCTGCTAAGGTTTTATTATAATAATCATCCTTTGAAATTTCTTTCATTTCAATGGTCACATCATTAAAGAAGACATCTTTATCATTGGGTGTTGGGACGGAAGATCCACCACATGATGCTAGTAAACTACAAAGCGCTAATACACCCGTTATACTTTTCTTTTTCATTATAATTTACCTTCCATACCTAAGCGCATACATTCATCCATATAGTCGACGAATTCACGATACGTCATTTCTCCATTAATCCATACCGACATTTTTTGATTGATACGTTGGTCTACAAGATTGTAGTAAGTAGAATATGGTACGTTAACACCATTTAAAGCACCTTGTTTAATGACAGCGACATCTTTAGCAAATTTGGTAGTTGATAATGTAGATAAATAAGTATCTAAGCAATCATCACGAACCGGTAAACCACCGACTTGTTTTTCACATAATGCGGTAATCGCTTCTACAGACATTAAAGCTTTTAATGCTTTTTTATCAGCATCTTTATGGGAAGAAGTACTTGAGGCCCAGAAACGATCCGCAAAGGTTGTACTATAAGAAGTATATTCTGTACTCTTTACAGGAATTGCAGCAATACCGATTTCATAATCTTCGGTGTAATTGTTAATCGCGTGCAATTGCCATACACCATCGACCATCATCGCAATGTTACCAGATAAGAAACGGTCAATGGCACTTGACGTAGCGGTATCCGAAGTCGTTGGCATGGATTTATCCTTTTTTAACATGTTATCAAACCATTCATAAACATCATAGAAAGGTTGGGTTTTAATAGCACTATTACCATTCTCATCAAAGATGTTATAGCCCCCACTATTTTTAGAATACATTCCGGCATAAGCTAAGAATGGTCCACAAGAAATACCAAATCTTCTAGCATTAGTACTTCCATAAGATAATTTCTTCGCAGCATCTTGAATTTCTGCAAAAGTAGAAGCATGGCTCCAATCGCCACTTGGATAAGCTAAAGGTGTTAAAGAAGGATTATCTTCTAAGATTTGGCTTACTCGATCCGCCTTTAATTTGGTGGCGGTGGCGATTTCTTCTACTGTCTTATTTTCGCCTTTTAAAGTTAAGACTTGGTTATATTGATCAAAAATCGTTTTGTTATAATAAAGAACCATGTGCTGGGTTCCTGAAGGTAAACCATAGTATTTACCATCTTTTTTAGCCACGCCTTCAAAGGCACTCGCATTATATTCTGCTTTGCCTTTTGCGTCAACTTTACTCACTAATTCTTCAACGACATCGGTAACATCAGCCGCCTGATTTTTACTTAACATTAAAGGAATATGTGATTCGGCAATACGACCAATGGTACCACCAATTCTTCCTAAAATATTGGATGTAATCTTTGTATAATATTCATCCCAGCTATCGGTTTTAATGATTTCTGGTTCAATCACTACTTTAGCGTCTTCGGCTTTTAAAACCGCATTAGCGGCCTCAATTTGCGCTAACCAACCCGGGTTTTCATTGGTGCTGTTCATGATGGACATCTTAACCACGACATTGCCGTCGCTATCCGTTCCACCACCGCCTCCACAGGAAGCTAAAGTCGTACAAGCAGCAATAAATAAACTATAAGCAATCAATTTCTTAAATTTTTTCATAAGGTTTTTCCTCCTATTTAATGCCAGTTGTGGCAATTCCTTGTACAAAGTATTTTTGACATTTTAAATAAACAATCGCAATTGGAACGATACTAAGCGTAGACGCAGCCATAATTCGGCCCCATTCAACACCCGTCATCCTTGATTCTTTTAATCCTGCAATCAATAAAGGTATCGTCGTCCTTTCGGGACTATTTAAATAAATCAATTGACCAAAGTAGTTATTCCAACTACCGATAAAAGTAAATAAACCTAACGTAATTAAAGCAGGTTTTAATAAAGGTAAGATAATGGAAGTATATTTTTTAAAATAACTACATCCATCCACTTCTGCCGCTTCTAATAATTCATTCGGAATCGATACAATAAAGGACCGAAGCATAAATACACCATACGTATTAATTAATACACCTGGAACAATTAAAGGTAAGAATGTATCCGTCCATCTTAATCCAGTAAAGATAACAAATAACGGAAGCATCGTCACTTGACCAGGAATCATTAACGTCGCGATAAATAAAGCATATAAAGCTTTATTTCCTTTAAACTTCAATTTTGCAAAAGCAAATGCCGCTAAAGAAGAAGTAAATAAAGTTCCCAATGTAGAACATAACGCAATAAATATAGAATTTAAATAAGCTCTCCAAATGATACCATCTTCATATTGGAATACTGCTTTATAACTCGTAAGCGTTAAATTAAATGTAAAGATGTCGACAGGCACTTTAAATATTTCTAACGGTTGTTTAAACGAATTTAATATCATCCAATAAAAGGGAAAAATACAAAGTAAAGAGGCAATGAGCATGATGATCGTAATGATGACGACCTGAACTGTTTTTTTTGTTTTTCGTTTCATTATTCATACACCAACCTTTTCTTTACTTTAAATTGAATGAGAGTCACAAGACCAACAAGAGCAAATAATACCCAGCTTGCGGCCGCTGCTCTACCCATATCGAATTGATTGAAGGCATAGAAGTAAATATACATTGATAAAGTATATGTTGAATAATCTGGTCCCCCTTGCGTCATGATATATACTTCATTGAACATATTGAATACGTCAATAAATAGCATAACGCAGACGAAGAACATAACAGAAGAAAGCATTGGAATGGTAATATTTTTAATCTTTACCCACGCAGAAGCGCCATCGATTTCCGCTGCTTCATATAACTCTTCAGGAATATTCTTAAGTCCGGCATCAAAGATGATATAATAATAACCAACTTTCAACCAAATACCCACAAGAGAAACTGCAAAGCGGGCCCATCTTGTATCGACTAACCAACCCGGTGGATTCGCTACCCCAAATTTTCCTAAAATGGTATTAAGAATTCCGCCATTCGGTTGATAGATAAAGGACCATACCATCGCGATAGCGACCGTAGAAGTAACCATCGGTAAGAATAAAGCACCGCGATAGAACTTCATAAATGGTAGCTTTCTATTTGTTAAAATGGCTAAAGTCAAGGAACAAATCAAAGTCGATGGAACCACAATGGCAATATAAATCAATGTGTTTAATATCGACTTCCAAAATATACGATCGCGAAATAAAGCTTGAATATTCATTAGTCCCACAAATTGTGGCATATTAATCAAATCCCACTCCGCAAAACAGAGATAAATTGAGAAAAGCAAAGGAAACGCGACGAAAGCAAGATAGCCTAAAACTTGAGGGGCTACAAAAAGTAAACCTACCCGATTTTCTCTTCTTTCTTGCTTTGTCATTCGTCTTTTCACTATAAAAATCTCCTTTTATATTCTTTAGCTTGATCTAAAATCACTTTTACTTTCTCAAAATAATCAGAAACGGTGTTTTCCACTAATGAAAGCGTGGGAATAATGCCTTCTCTTAATGGCGTCATGGTTTCGATATTGGTACCTAATTCATGAACACCCGAAGAACCTCGACCCACATCACCTAAACATAAGTGAGCAAATTCACGGGCAAATCTTGTAAATAGTAGTGGGGAGAAACGATCATGATAATGTAACCATCCATCGGTATGTCCTGATTGGAATAGTGGCATAGCTTTCGCTAAACCATCATAATATCCTTCACCACTTACTAAGAAATCTTTTTTAATGGTCCTTAATCGATCACATAATTCGACAACACCATCATATAATTTGTAATTTTTATCATTGGTGAAGCACGCTGCGATATCTAAGAATGCGCCATCAAAATCAAATTCATCCGTAGCATTTTTAATTTGATTAAACAAATAATCTTGATACACTTTGCAGCCCACATTTAACTGTGATAATTCATTAAAGTCATAGTGGTGTGCGCCTTCCCAATCTACCGAACCTGAATGATATTTTGCACCGCTTACGGATTGGAATTCAGCAATAGGAACAATGTCTTTTAAGGCAGGAATGTTACGATTTACCATATTCATTCCGTACATTGCCATAACTTTACATCCTAAAGCATGTAATCCGTCCACTAATTCTTTTAACTTTTTCGCGCCACCCATACGTTCATCCGGGGTGTAGTTACCATATTTATAATAGTAACGACCTTCCCAACCCGCTAAATAGACTAAAATATTTTTGCCATCTAGATAAGTAGTAATTTTTTTCATATCTTCTAAAGCTTGTTCATAGGTATGAAAGATAAAGCCCGTAAAGGTTTCCATATGCATAGTCACCACTAAAGCGATATCTTTTAACCAAGAAGGAGCGATAGAACAAGTAGCATATTCTTCTAATCCATAAGCACTCTTAATAAAATTAGAATGTTCTAAAATAATTTCATCTAAAGATTTTTTAATGCCACATTCCACTATTGGGGTTTTAAAATGCGTGGAAATTTCTGTACCATCACATTCCATAACAACATCTAAGCGCATCATATCTTCTACTTTTTTCATATAGAAAATCTTTTGGCGAATTTGTTTATCTTTTACGGAAATATAGAGGTACTGTCCATTTTTTAATTCAAAAACCAAAAGTGGAGTGGATAAACTTCTCCAGCCTTCAGGGTATTTAAATAGAAGGCCGTGTTCTGTTACCTCTTTTTCTTCATCAGTTGAACTCATATACTTTCCTAAAGGAAGATGATCAAATCTTAATTTAATGGAACGAATATTTTGTTCAAGCTGCGCCTCCATTTGAAACGCACGATGATCTTCTTTTTCTTCTACTAAAATGTCAACATTTCCTAAGACCGATTCACTATTCCCCCACAATAAATGATCAGAATGATAATGATTTCCTTTTTTTAATAGGGTTTGAGGTTCAATGGTATATACATTTTCTAAACTAAAGACTTCGATCGATATTTGGTAATCTTTGAAATCAAGTTTATCGTTATTCAATGTATAACTTAAATCTTGAATCTGCATAGTTAATCTCCTTTTAATCTAATGTTTCAGTTAAGCGAATATCAATATAATCAATTTGGAAAATTCCACAATCTACGCTATCTAACTTTAAGCAGTAAATGAAATTCTTCCCTTCATCTAATTCAATTTCAACGGTTTGTCCACTGACACTCACGGTGTCCCAACCGGTATATTCTAGTTCATTCATCGTGGAAACTGGATAATGGCTAAAATCAGCATTACGTGTTAATCCAACTTCAGCAGTGGTAGTAATGAAGCTTGGTTTGGCTTTTTTAGAACCATCAAATGATCCAGCTGCATAACCAATCTTTACTTCATATTTTCCTTTTACTGGTGAATTAAATTGCCATTCAACACCATCATAATTACTCTCAATATTTCCCATTAAGAAACCATTGGAGAATTTCTTATCATCGTGTTCAGCAATACAGGGGTTTTTACATTCATAGGTTCCACTATCATTATTCTTTCTTCTTGGAGAACCCATTTCAGCTTCTAAACGATACCATTCTGGTGCCGTTCCAAATTCTTTTAAATCGGCTGAATTATATTTGGTACCATCGCCTTTTAAAACGAAATAATCTAATTCAACGAAACTACCCCAGTTATCAGAGGAATCACCATTTTTCATAACAGAAATGGTATTCCATCCTTTATTTAAAGTAATTTGTACTTCCGCTTTCGCTGCTTCATAGGTGCTTCCGCCCCAACCAGTTTTTTCGGTGAAATTGTATTTAGCTTGGAATTTTCCGTTCACCCAAACATCATCATGGGCAACTGGCATATCGGTGGTGTACCAGCATTCAAAAGTATAAGTACCAGCGACAGGGCATAAATAATCAATATAGACACCTTGTCCAGCATCATCAATACCACCTACATAAGCACCGTTATGTGCTGATGGGTTATTACGATAATTACATTGGGCTTTACCGGTTCCATAGTTAGCTAAATAGTTTTCTGCTTCAAAAACTACATCGCTAAATGTACTTAAAGCAACAAAAGTATAAGTAGAAACTTCACCCACAGTATTTCCTTTAAATGCTGAAATTTCAAATTCAATCTCGCCTTCTAATCCTAAACTATCGATATCAATTTGATGATCGGTAATTTTATCTTCATATAAAACTTCTTCGTTTTGCGTTAATTTAATATTGTATCCTTCGGCATTTTTGACTTCATCAAAGGATAAAATTCCGTCTTCAAACCGAATATTTGTCACTTGTCCCAATTTCACACCACCACAACTGGTTAATAAAATACCGGTGGCTAATAAAAGTCCTTTAATTTTTGTTTTCATGATTGTTCTCCTTTTTACATAATCTTGTTTGATGTTTTTTAATAATGGCCTCTCCTTGATTTTTATTTGCAATTTTCTCCATTAAAATATCGACTGCATCTTGCACCATTTGATCGTAGTCTGCATTAATAGATGCAATAAATTCAAATTGCTGTGCAAATTTAGAAATACCATTAAACCCAATGACATGGATATCTTTTGATTTTTGAGAATCGTATAAATAATTCGCTAAATTATCATCGAAACAAAAGAACCAATGATAGCCCTTTTTAATGAGTTCATTGACTTGGCGCATTTGTAATTCTTTTAAAATCGTAACTTCTATTCCTTCTTGTTTGGCTTTTTCCACAAATCCTTGTTGTCTTCTTAATGAACATTCAATGCCATCTACACCGATATAACATAATTTAGTAGCGTGGCATTCATCAATTAAATAAGACGCTGCAATTTGCCCACCTTGTTCATCGTCCATATAAACCACATTCATCTTAGGACGTTCATCATATCGTCCAAATAGTAAGAATGGTACTTGATGTAACAAGGATATTTCATAAGCATTATCATGAGGAATTAAAAAAGAAATCATTGCATCGACCGATAACTTTAATGCTTCTTTTACATTTTCTTTACTTACATAATTTTTTGCTGTGGGAATTAAAATAATTAAATAATTTCGTTTTTTCAATTCTTCAATCATTTTCTCGGTAATCATACCAAACATGGCAGAAACTAGAGAATCGACAAACACAGCAATAATTTTATGTTTAATTTTATCAACAGGTCGAGGAACATATCCTAATTCAATCGCTTTCTGCCGCACTTTGTGCTTTGTTAGTTCACTAATATCATCATAATCTTTTAGTGCTCTAGAAACCGCTACTAAGGATATCTTTAATTCCAAAGCGATGTGCTTTAAACCAATGTCATTCTTCATAAGTACTCCTCGTTATTTTTATTAGAAATTATTATGCGTAACTTATGGATAAGCTACGCATAATCCCTCTTTTTTTCTATAACTTATTATAAATGAATTACCATTTCATTGTCGAAATTTATCACTTGATCCCGTGTTTTGCAAAATGGTTTTTATTCTTATTTTTTTATGATTATTTGAATAAAATGTGAATCAAGTTCAAAGATTTATCTTCATCGACATTTTTTATGAAACGTTATGAGTTTGGCTTATTCAGCAACTTTTGTTAAAACAATGTAGTCAAAACAGAACCAGTTACTATTTTCCCCTCTAGCAATTTTTAATACATGGTTACCTTTTGTTAAATCAAAAGTAGCGGCGGTATTCGATAAATGGAAATTATTCCATGCTTGTCCTTCATAGTCTTCTAAACTATAGTTAAAGGTTTGTTCATCTAAAGTAATATCCACTGGACGAGCGCCGGCATCTTTACCATAAGCAATTTTTAGTTCATATCTTCCTTCTACTGGGAAGTTAAAGTGGAATTCTGCACCATTACCTACTGCATTAATTTCACCAACTACATAACCATTGGAGGCATTACCATCAATTGGAACTGGAAGGGCACTAGAATTAATCTTTCCTAATTCTGCTTCAATCTTTAATTCATTGATTTCATATTTTAAAGCATCTTTATCAAAGGTTTGTTGAGTACCTTTAATTTCAAGATAGTCAACTTCAGCATAGCCACCATATTTGGGGTTATCCCAGTCTGCGCCTTTTTTCGATAAGCTAATGGTGTTATAACCTTGTTGAAGGGTTACATTGACGGTAACATTTCCAACTTTAGTAATATTTTCTCCTAAACCAGTATCTTCTTCATAGACAACTGAAGTAGCTACTCCATTCACTAATAATTCATGTTTAGAACCTGGTTGATTGGTGAAATAAGCTATTTCTACATCATGTTCACCACCTACAGGGGCATAATGAATAAAGAAAAGACCTTGTGCACAGTCATTTAATCCACCAATGTATTTACCTTCTGAGGCTAAGTCATTTTCTTTAATAGAAAGATTAGTGGCGCCTAAACTACCATTTTCGGCTTCAAGACGAACGTCGATATCTACATTATCAGGTGTAGGTGTAGTTGGTGTTGGCGTTGAGGTAGATGGCTCTGGTGTTGGAGTCGTTGGCTCTGGAGCCGTCGTTGTTGGCGTTGGTGCCACGGTAGTTGGATTTGAAGTTGTAGGATCAATGGAAGTCGTTGGATTATCCGTTTTTCCACAACCTACTAAACCCATTAAAACGGTAGCAGCAAAAATAGACATTTTCTTAAAAGTATTTTTCATTGTTTTTCTCCTTCCAATATTTTGCAAAACACTTTTTGCAGTTTAATTACAACAAATACCTTTAAAAAAATAAAGATGTCGTATTTTTTAAAGTTTCAAATTTCTTAAGAATTTCGCATAAAAATGACTATTTTTCAGAATGTAAGCGGTTTTAATTTATTTTTTAAAGTAACGGTTTTTTTCTAGTTTTCCCTCATAATTTTCCCGCTTTTATTCCCCAGTATTTTTCATTTTTTATAAGAAAAATGTGTTATAATAAATTCGGTGATAAGTATGGGAAATCCAAATTTAAAAGAGAATCCTTTAAAAAGAGCGCTGGCGCTTCCTTTTCGTGGTTTCTTAAAAACTTTTTTCCCTATTACTTATGTAAAACTACAATACAAGTACATTACGCATCATACTTTGCATTTAAAAAATCCCGTTCGCTATACGGAAAAATTACAATATCTCCGTGTATACACTTATCCTAAAAATAAAGAAGTCAGTCGTTTAGCTTCTCGAGATGGTTTAAGAGAATATGCGCATGAACTCGGACTAGACGAATATTTAGTTCCTATGTATGGAATTTATCGTACATTTGATGAAATACCTTGGGATACACTTCCCTCTAGTTTTGTTATGAAATGTACGCATGCAAGTGGCATGAACGAAATAATTGATAATAAGGATAGTGTTGATAAAAAAGCCTTACGAAAGAAATTCAAAAAATGGCTTAAAACCGATTATGGAAAGAAAACCATGGAACGCCATTATTCAAGAATCAAACCCCAGATTATTATTGAAAAAAAATTAGATGAAGATGGACATTTACCCATTGAATATAAAATCCATGTATTTAATGGCGTCGCTAAATCCTTATATGTGGTTACTGGACGCGGTCAAGATATTCGTTACACGAATTTCTATATCGATTGGACTCGTTTTGATGGATCACAGTTTAATGGATGGAAAAGTAGCGATGTTCCGATTGAAAAACCGAAGAATTTTGATACAATGATACTGATAGCGGAAAAATTAGCAAAGCCATTTCCGTTTGTCCGTGTAGATTTATATGAAATTAATGGAAAAATCTATATTAGCGAAATGACCTTCACTCCTGCTAAAGGCACCCTCATTTTAGATGATGATCGCTGTGACTTTGAAATGGGAGCGTGGCTCGATATCGATAAGGAGGTAAAGAAAAAATGATAAAGAAAAACATCATTTTAGGCGTAATCTGCTTAGGTGTTGCTGGCGCTATGGCATTAGTCATCACCCAAGGTGGCGACGAAGCTAGAGACCGTCAAGAACGTTTAAAGCCCGTGACTTTTTATGATCAAGAAAAAGATATGCCTTCTTTTGAAGTGGCAGAAGAATATACTTACTATGCCCAAGATAATAGCGTTTCTTCTTCTTTAACTTCTATTCGTGATCTTGAAACTTTTGAAGATGATTTCTTAACACCCTATGTAAATGATTTAAACCAACGAATTGGAAGTGATTGGAAAGTACAAACATTAAAAGATGATTATCGTGCGAATAAAGAAGGTGCAAGTTATTGGAATTATGTTTGGGCCTACGCTTCTTACTTTGCTTTAAAGAAAGAAGTTCATTTGAATAGAAGCGTTGACTTTGATTATGTTTTTGATGGTATCATTGATTGTTCTAGTCAAACCAAAACACAAGTTTACCTTCATGAAAAAACGGAAGCTTATAATTTTCAGCCCACTTTTAATTTAAAAAGATATATGGACGTGCCCGCTAATTATTTTGTCTTCTTTGCGAAGTCCTCTATTGGAACGATTGATGCAGAAACCACATTTTCTTTAATCAAAAAAGATAATAATCAATATATTCGTTATAACTTCGTCTTTGATAATACTTATTATCACTCCAACTACCTACCTACACTTTATTTAGGTTATTTCGATACTTTCTTAGATAAAGATGGAAATGCTTTTGATGTTAATTTATTAAAAAACACAACAATGATTGGATTATCATATCAAAAGAAAGCGCAAGAAACGCTTACTTCACAATCAAGTTACGATGTTATGTCAGCGGATAATGATGATCAACTTGAAGAATTTATGAAGCTTTATGACATCATGCTTCCTTTTGCAACATGGAATAAAAAAGCAAAATAAAACAAAAAAATGTAAAAGAAAAGACTATTGTGTCCTTTATCGGTTCAATAGTCTTTTTTATTTTATCTTTTCTTTAATTCTTCAACAATCATTTGATTAGTTATTTGCGGATTGGCTTTGCCTTGAGATTTCTTCATCACCATACCGACTAAGAATCCCACCGCACGATCTTTTCCGTTTTTGAAATCTTCAATGGATTGTGGATTTTCTGCTAGTACTTGTAAGACTAAATCGCGAATCATACTCGTATCACTCATTTGTACTAAATGGAGGTCTTTAGCAATCTTTTCAGGATCTTCGTTCTCTTTGACCATGACTTCAAAGACTTGACGACTTTGTTTGGAAGAAATCGTACCCTTTTGAATCATGTTAATTAATTTAGCTAAGTTATCTGGTGAAACTTTAAATTCTTGAATGCTAATGCCTTCTTTATTGAGGTAAGCCATAACGTCTACCATTACCCAGTTACACGCTAATTTGTATTGAGAAGTATGAGCGACCACTTGATCAAAGTAATTAGAGACATCTTTATTGCTTAAAAGTTGTTCAATATCATAGTCTCCTAATTCATATTTTTCTTTATAAATCTTGCGTTTCTCTTCTGCTAACATTGGACACGTACGAATGGCGTTTTCAATGAATTCATCCGATAAACGAATTGGTGTAATATTCGGTTCCGTAAAGTATTTATAGTCGACAGCGTCGGTCTTTTTACGCATCAATATGGTTTCTCTTGTTGCTTCATCAAAACGACGAGTTTCTTGTTCAACCGCTTGGCCTAATAAAAGTAATTGGGTTTGTCTTTCAATTTCGACTTCAATGGCTCTTTCAATATTTGCGGTAGAATTCAAGTTTTTAATTTCGACTTTGGTACCGAATTTTTCACTTCCGACTGGGCGTAAAGAAATATTCACGTCACAACGTAAAGAACCTTCTTCCATTTTACCATCAGAAACATCACTAAAGATAACGATAGAACGAATCATTTCCACATATTTTCTTGCTTCTTCTCCCGTACGTAAATCAGGACGAGAAACAATTTCAATTAATGGAGTTCCGGCACGGTTATAATCTAATAAAGAACAATCGCCTAAGTGAAGTTGTTTACAGGTATCTTCTTCCATATGAATTCTTTCAATTTCAATATGGCGAAGTCCGCGACTGGTTTCTAAATCTAAATAGCCATTACGACCAATTGGTCTTTTATCTTGGGTAATTTGATAACCCTTTGGTAAATCTGAATAGAAATAATTTTTACGGTCAAACCATAATTCATGGTCGATGGTCATATGTAAGGCGTGTGCAACACGGATTGCATTAATGACAGCTTGTTTATTGACAACAGGCATAGTGCCTGGGAAAGCAAAATCTAACGGCATCACGTTTGTATTCGGTAAAGATCCAAAACGCACGGGAGCGGTCGAGAACATTTTGCTATTGGTTTTCATTTCAACGTGGATTTCTAATCCAATTACTGCTTCAAAATTCATTATTTTTCCCTCCGTGTAGAAAGATTATAAAGTCCGGTAATATCTTCAATGCTTTGAGCAATTTGAAGGACTTCTGCTTCTTTAAATTCTTTACCCATGACATTTACACCAAATGGCATATTATCTTTAAAGCCTAAAGGAAGGGTGATGGATGGTAAACCTGCAAAGTTACCAAGCGCTAAATGGTTATCCGCAATTAAGTACTCTTCCGAAAGTCGATCTGAGCTTTCATTGAGTTTCGGAGCAATCGTTGGTGCTGCCGGTAAATAAATCACATCATTTTCTTTTAAAATATTTTGAATGGTATCCACAATCTTATGACGATTCTTTTGTGCTCTTAAGAAAAGGATATCTTGATTTTCTCTCATCAAAGCAAAACTACCAATGACGAAACGACGTTTAATTAATTCACTAAAGCCTTTCGTTCTTGCTTTCATCATCACTTCTTCATACGTTTTACCTTCGTAACGAGGACCAAACTTAATGCCATCTAAGTTTGCGTTATTAGAAGTAGCTTCCGCACAAGAAATAACCATATAGGTTGGTAAAATGGATTCTAATAAACGAGAAGAAACAGAAACGTGTTGAATGATTGCGCCTTTCTTTTCGAGTTCCTTCAAGGTATGATCAAAAGCCTTTACGATTTCTTCGTCGCGAATTGAAGAAATAATTTCATCAATTACCGCAATTTTCTTTCCGGCAATACTTTCATGTAATAAAGCGCAATAATTCTCAATTTCTCTAGTTGAAGAGGTTGAATCTTGTACATCTCTACCCGCTAATAATTGGAGAGATAAAGCGGCATCTTCAATCGAACGAGTAAAGGTTCCTACGTGATCTAAAGATGGAGCAAAGGGGAATAAACCAAAACGAGAAATTCTTCCCCATGTCGGCTTAAAGCCCACTAAGCCGGCATAAAAGGCTGGTTTTCTTACCGAGTCTCCCGTATCAGAGCCTAAAGCAAAAGGAACAATACCCGCGGCGACACTCACTGCTGAGCCACAAGAAGAGCCGCCGATAATTCTTTCATGCTTTGGATCATAAGGGTTATAAGTTGTGCCCAAGTGACCCGTTGTGCCAGTTCCACCCATCGCTAATTCATCTAGCGTAGATTTTGCAATGATAATCGCATGAGCTTCTTTTAATTTTTTTACTACTGTCGCATCAAAGACTGGAACATAATCTTTTAAAATTTCACTTGATGCGGTGGTTAAAACATCTTTAGTGGAAAAGTTATCTTTGACAACAACAGGAATTCCCCAAAATGGATTATCCACTTCTACTTCTTTTAAAGCACGAGCGTCCGCTAAAGCTTGTTCTTCCATAATGGTTTCAAAAGCGTTATCTTGATTCTCTTTCGCTCTTTTTAGCGCTTCTAGTGTTAATTCTTCGGGTGTAACTTTACCTTCTACTAAGGCTTGATGCATTTCTCGAATCGTTAAATCTAAGTAGTTCATTATAACACCACCTTTGGAAGACGGATTTGGTCCTCAACAATATCTTTAGCATTGCGTAATGCTTCTTCTTTGGAAATGGTTTCTGTCACATCATCTTCTCTTAAAAATGTCGTTGTTACATCAAAAGGAAAAGTCATCGGGCTATATTCATCAACATCTTTTTCCGCACCAATGAGTTCCATTTGTTTTAAAACAATGGCAAATTCATTTTCCAAAACTTCGTATTGCTCTTCAGTCATATCAAACATTAACCGATGAGCACAATCTTTTAATAAATCTTTTGTGATTTCTTTCATTTTATTTCTCCTCGCCTTCGATATGGGATAAGAATTCATCTTCATCCATAATTTGAATGCCTAAGGCATTTGCTTTATCTAATTTTGATCCAGCTTCCGTTCCATAGATAACAATATCCGTAGCTTTAGAAACAGAACCCGTTACTTTAGCGCCCAAATCTTCTAATAAAGAAGTCGCTTCTTTTCTTCCCATTTGCGACAAAGTACCGGTTAAAACAATTGTTTTTCCGCTAAAATAGGAAGCTTTTACTTCGGTCGCGCCTTTATATTTGAAATTTAATCCTAATTCTTTAAGTTCTTCTAACATTGCTAAATGTTTTTCATCATGGAAATATTCGTATAAAGAATTTGCGCTTACCGGACCAATATCTGGAACTGCTAAATAATCTTCTTTACTTAAATCGTAGAATGCTTCCAATTTTAAGAAGCGTTTCGCTAAGACTTTTGCGGTTTTTTCACCAATTTCATTAATACCTAAACCGAATAAAAGTCGTTCTAGGGATTGGCTTTTAGAAGCTTCAATCGCATCAAATAATTTATCCACACTCTTATCAGAGAAACCATCAATCATTAAGAGGTCTTGACGATATTGGCATAAGCGATAAATATCAGGAATCGTACGAATAAATTTTTGATTAAAGAATTGTTCAATGACTTTTTCACCTAAGCCATCGATATCCATTGCGTTTTTAGAGACATAGTGAATTAAGCCTTCAATATGTCTAGCTTCACAATGTGGGTTCATACAGAAATGCATCGCGTCCACTTTTTGTAAAGGAGAGCCACATACTGGACAAATAGAAGACATCACAAATTCTTTTTCTAAGCCCGTTCTTTTTTCTTTGATCGCGCGCACAACTTCGGGAATTACATCTCCTGCTTTACGAATGACAACCGTATCACCAATACGTAAATCTTTATCTAAAATAAATTCCTCATTATGAAGCGTTGCTCTTTGCACTAAAGAGCCCGCCACCCGAACCGGAGATAAAATCGCATTCGGTGTTATTTTTCCCGTTCTTCCAACCGTTAAAACGATATCTTCTAAAGTTGTTTGTACTTCTTCTGGAGGGAATTTATAAGCAATGGCCCATTTCGGTGTTTTAGCGGTATAACCTAAAATGTCATATGCTAATAAGTCATCGACTTTAATCACAATGCCATCAATATCGTAATCTAAGAAAGGTCGTTTTAACGTATATTCTTCGACATACGCTAAAACTTCTTCAATGCCATTGCATAATCTTCTTTCTGGATTCGTTCTAAAACCTAATTTTTCTACATATTTCAGCGCTTCACTATGACGAGTAATGCCAAATTCTGTTGCGTTAACAAAATAATACCAGAAAGCATCTAACTTACGAGACGCTGCTACTTTAGAATCTAATTGACGAATAGAACCAGCGGCTGCGTTTCTTGCATTTGCTAATAAAGGTTCACCATTCTTTTCTCTTTCTTTATTAAGCTTTTCTAAAGAAGCTTTGGGCATATAAACTTCCCCGCGTACTTCAAATGGTTGTTTGGTTTGAATATGACTGGGGATAGATTTAATTGTCATGACGTTACTAGTAACATCTTCGCCCACATTTCCATCACCACGAGTGGCAGCATAATTTAAAGCACCATCCACATAATCTAAGCTCATCGCTAAGCCATCGATTTTCATCTCGCACATATAGGTGACTTGGCTTAGATGCAAAGCTTCACGTACTTTACGGTCGAAATCGCGTAAATCTGCTTCATTAAAAGCATTCGCTAAAGATAGCATTAAACGCTTGTGTTTAATCTTTTTAAATTCACTAACGACTTGTCCTCCTACTCTTTTTGAAGGAGATAAAGGAGAATCTAATTCAGGATGTTCTTTTTCTAACATCATGAGTTCTTGCATCAATCGGTCGTATTCTGCATCGCTTACACTAGGTAAATCTAAAACATAATACTCATAATTATACCGATTTAAAGTTTCTCTTAGTTCATCTATTCTTTCTTTAGGATCTTTCATGCATCAAAGCCTCCTTTTTTAATGCGATGTAGGGCAGGATGGGTTGCTAATAAAGTTTTCTTCCCTACCGTTTTAAACATAACTTCAATAATATTATTGTTAATTACATTCATAACAATACCTTCACCAAAACTATCGTGTTGCACTAAATCGCCTTTTCGCCAATCGTCAACACCATTTTCTTTCGGAGCGGCACCTCTTTGTATCGAAGCGGAAACAAATTTCTTTTTCGGTCTTTCTTCTTCAAAACTACTACTATAAGGAGATTTTTGGAAGATGAGTCCCGCTTCTTTAAAGAAACGAGAAGGAACCTTATTTCCATTCGCAACATAGGAGAATTCGCGGTTACAAGAAACAAAGAGTTCTTTCATCGCTCGCGTAAAGGCAACATAACAAAGTCTTCTTTCTTCCTCTAAACCTAACACAGGGTTTTCTTCTAAAGTTCTCATACTTGGAAATACGCCTTCATTTAACCCCACAACAAAGACATAAGGATATTCTAGTCCTTTAGCGGTATGCACGGTCATCATGGTAATAAAATCACCATCAACCATTTCATCTTGACCGCTTTGTAAAGAAACGTTTTCCATATAGTCTTGGAAACCTGATTCTGGATTTGCATTAATAAAAGAAGTAATATCATCAAATAACGAACGAACGTTATCGATCCTTTCTTTTCCTTCTTCCTCTTCAAGAAGTAAATAATCTTCATATCCAATCGAAGTAATATAATCTTTTAAAACAGCGGAATATGCCTCTAATTTTTGATTGAGTTTAGTTCTAGCGTCCTCTACTTTTTGAATCATGGCTTTTAAGCTTTGTAGAATTTGTGGACGTAAAGATGAATTTTGAACAGAAGTTTCAGAAATATATTCATATAAAGATAATTGTTTTTCTTTTGCTTCTTGTTTTAATGTTTCTTCTGCTTTTGGTCCTACACTTCTTTTGGGGACATTTAATATACGCGTTAAAGCAATATCATTTTTCGGATTAATCAATAAAGAGAAATACGCTAAAACGTCTTTAATCTCTTTTCTTTGATAAAAACGAATTCCGCCAAAAATACGATAAGGCATTTGTCGGCGATTAAACACTTTTTCAAAAGGAAGGGTTAAATAGCTAGAGCGATATAAAATAGCAATATCATTATAGGAGAAATCCTCTCCACTTTTACGTGTCTTTCTTTCAATTTCTTCAATCTGATCTGCCACCCAATT
Source organism: Coprobacillus sp. CAG:826 (assembly GCA_000437235.1). Taxonomy (GTDB): domain Bacteria; phylum Bacillota_I; class Bacilli_A; order RFN20; family CAG-826; genus CAG-826. Next base: position 137,384 of record FR897047.1, read on the forward strand.
AGCTTCATCTTCCGCCCGGAATAGGGATTGAAATAGAATCGGATTCCCTTTTCCGTTTTGCGTAAATAAATCTTTCTTTACTCTTTTTTTGTTATGTAAAATCAAGCGGTTTGCAGTATCTAGAATGGTTTGGGTAGAACGATAATTTTGATCTAAGACAATCGTTTCCATTTGATATCTTTGGTGAATATCTAAAATAATATCTTGATTCGCGCCTCTCCAAGTATAAATGGTTTGATCAGGATCACCGACAACATAAAGAGAACAATCGGGCTTTTTTAATAATTGAATCAGACGATATTGAATATCGTTTGTATCCTGGAATTCATCGATTAAAATATGATCAATTCTTCTTCTCCATTTTTCTTTGACATCAGGGAATTGTTCTAAAATTTGAATGGTTTTTAATAATAAATCATCAAAATCAAGGTTTCCTGTTTCAAAGAGTTTATTTTCGTAAAGGGTGAAAAGACGAATACATTCTTTTTCCCCTTCAAAACTTGGTTTTTTATCTTGTAAATCATCAGGTAAAATTCCTTCGGTTTTATTTGAACAAATATAAGAAATCGCTTGTTTAATTAAAGGGTCACTTTTACGAACGGAATATTCTTCAGCGGCCAGTTCTTTAATTAATTTTTCTTGGTCTTCATCATCAATGATGGTAAAGTTCGTAGGATAACGAAGATGGTAAATTTCTTCTCTTAAAAAGCGCGCACAAAAACTATGGAAAGTAGAAATGGTTAATCCTTGGAAAGGATAATTTTCTCTTTCTAGTAGTGCTTGCACTCTTTCTTTCATTTCTTTCGCTACTTTATTGGTAAAGGTAATCGCTGCGATAGAACGAGGGTTCGCCTTCATTTCACATATTAAAAAAGCAATTCGATAAGTTAAAACACGAGTTTTTCCAGATCCTGCTCCGGCAATAATACGCACATAAGGAGATGATGTTGTTACTGCTTCTAATTGTTTGTCATTCAATTCATTTTTTAAATTCATTTCAATCACTCCGTGTCTAGTTCATTGTAGCACGTTAAGAAAAGAAATTGAATAATGAAAAGCACCCTTCTTCTATTTTTAAATAGAAGATAGGATAAAAACTAAATTATTTTTTCTCTTGTCCTATCCATTTTTGTATCGCACTGGTTCCTACATAGAATTGAGAAATTTTTTGATTTTCAATTTGTATTAAAGTAGGATAACCAGGAATTAAAACATCTTCTACTTTAGAAGCACCGATGGCTTTTTGATAATTGGTATTAAAATATTCTACAGGAATATCATTCACTAAATAAAAAATTAAAGAAGTGTTTTGTAGAAAAGATAAAACTTCTTGTTCGATTTTTTGGCAGTGATAACACGTTTCTTCATAAAAATATATCCAATGATCTTCTTTTTCTAAAAAAATGTTTTGAAAAGAAATTTGATGATCTTTAAAATCGCTATAGTGAAGTGTGGGTTGATAACAGCTCATTACGGTAAAAGTTGTAATGATGAGAGGGAATAATTGTTTCATTTTTGTTCTTCCTTTCACTATTTTATATGCGCTCTATATCGTTTTTCCTATCTTTTTTTCTATTTTCTTTTTAAGTGTGGTAACATAATAAAAAGGGGTTAAAAAGAATGAAGACGAAAAAAACAGCAATGAAAAGTCTAGCTTTAGCCGGACTCATGACTTCTATTAATATCATCATTATTTTATTAAGTTCTTTTCAGTTTTCTTATGTCTTTTCCGACATACTTTTAACTTTATTTTTTCCTTTAATTACTACCCTTACTTTCTTGTTATGTGAAAAAAGGACCGCTTTCTGCTATTTTATTGCATCACTTACGATATGTTTTTTCATTCAATTTGAAAAGACGATTTTTTATTTACTTCCCAGTATGCTTTCCGGTTTTCTTTTCGCTCTTTTTATTAAAAAGAAATGGAATTATATTTACGCGTTGATTTCCGTTAGTTTATTTAACGCTTTAATGACAGCCCTTTTATTTTTCATTAGCGAAAAATTATTTTCTCTTCCAGTTTATCAAGCTTTTCAAACAATCTTTCGTTTAGATGAACAAAGAGCCAAAGAAGTCTTTCCTCTTTTTATCGCGATTACATCAATGGCGCAAACCATTTTAAATGCCTTTATTATTTATTATGAGCTTCCTAAATATGAAATTTCCGTCACTCTAGATAGCAAACCAATCCTTTATTTATTCTATTGTAGTTTATTATTCTCTGCTCTTTCTAGTATATTTATGTACTTTAATGCGGGTACTGCTATGTTTTTCTTTGGTATATCGATTCCTTCTGTTCTATTTTCTTTCTATTACATAATAAAAAGAAAAAAGTGGTGGCTTGTCGTTTTATCTGTTCTTTTACTTATTTTTGGGTTTGCAATATTTTCCACCATTTTACCAAATTATGGTTTTTTAGGTATTTCCTATTGGATATTTATTATGAATATTTTCGGCTTGATTTTCTATCAAAACAACGATTCTTTCTTAAAGAAAGAATAATTTATTGCTTAGAATCCTTTTTAAGGGTAAGATAAAAAAGAGAGGTGTAAAAAGATGTTCAATTTTCTAAAAATATGTGGAAAAGGAATATTAGCGATTCTTCTAAGTCCTTTATGGCTTAGTGCTTTTTTACTTACCGCTGTTTTGGGACTTATTCTTTTTATATTTAATTCTTTCCGAATTTTGATTATTGATTTACATAACGTTTCTAAACCTAACGCGATTGATCCTTTAGGCGATTTACCCGAAGATTTAGAAGCGTTAAGAATTAAAAAAGCCAATGAAGCGGTTGTTCAAGTCGTAGATACTTCTCAACCTAGTGTAACAGCGGTGCCGTCCTCACCTACACCAGCTCAACCGCTTACCACACCACCGACTTCGGCTATTCCGCAAGAATCTACCTTTGTCGAAGTTGATACACCGAGTGTTGATTCCTCTATGAGTGAACAAAATCCCAATGTTTCTATTGAAGAAACCTCCGATGATCAAGAAGAGGAGGATGAAGAATTATGATTCAATTAATTCAACTTTCTGAAAACGATAAACGAATTTTAGTAGCTATCTGTATTGTTTTTATTCTTTTACTTGTTCTTGTTGGATATATTGTTGTTATCGTAAGTAAGATTATGAAACGACAAGGAAAACAAGTCGATACCATGATGTATGACGTGGTAAAATATCGTGTGGTAAAAGATAGCAAACATTTTAAAAGAGTGGCGCATAAAAAAACGTTCCGCTACTTCTATAAAAAGACATGGATTCCAATTCTTTTAATGTTAATTGCTACCGCAATTGTGTTTGTCTTTTGTTTGGTGAAGAAGTCCTCTGCTTCTTTCTTATTCTCTGCCGATAACGGTTTTGGAACACTATTCTATTTATTTGATTGGAAGAATACACCAAAAGCAAAATTCTTTGGTCTTACTCTTCCTTGTGACTGGCCACCTATTCTTATCACTGCTAGTGGAAGAAAATGTACACCACAATTCTTATATAATAACATTTATGCTTGGATTAGCTATGTTTCTGTACCCCTCTTCTTTGTTGGAGCTTTTTGGTATCTTTTCCAAGTACAAGGCTTAATCGCTCGTGAAATCCGTATTATTAAAATGTCTAAAGATGTCTATTCTAAAAATTTAGATGAATTAGCAAACGATAATACCATTTAAAAAAATTAATTGCATACAAAAAAAAGGCTCTTCATGTCTCTTTTTTACATTTCAATTAAGCAAGCTGCACCAATAATACCAGCGTCATTTCCTAAACTTGCGCATTCTATTTTGACTTTAGGACCATTTCCAAAACCATAATGTTCCTTTTCAATTAATGGAATTAAATGTGATAAGATATGTTCTTTTTGAGCACTGATTCCACCACCAAGAATGAGTAGTTCGGGTCTAAAAATATTAATATAATTTAAAACAGTTTCTTTTAAATATTCATAATATTGGTTGAGCATTTGGTTTGCTAATCCATCATTTTCTTTCGAGCATTCATAAATAATTCTTGCATTAAGCTTCGTTACATTTCCTTCACAAGCTTTCCATAATGAAGAAGTTTTATCCTTTTTCATCGCTTTTTTCGTATCATCTACTAAAGCGCGAACACTTGCATAAGCTTCAATGCAACCTTTTCTACCACAGGTGCATTTTCTACCATTTAAATGAAGAACAGTGTGGCCTAACTCCGCTCCCTTTCCTTCATTACCTTCATAGAGTTGATCGTTTAAGATTAATCCACCGCCAACTCCAGTACCTAGGGTCAACATAACAATATTATGATAACCTTTTCCAATTCCATAACGAGCTTCTCCTAATGTAGCGGCATTTGCATCATTACTAATACGAATCGGCTTAGGAATGACAGTAAATAAAAGATCACGAACAGGAAGATTGTTCCATCTTAAATTATTAGAATAATCACAATATCCCGTATTCGGGTTAATGGAACCAGGGCAACCTATACCTATACCTAAAATATCATCTAAAGCAATATTTTCTTTTTTCATTAAGGCAAGTATAGAGTGACCTAATTCAATGATTTGTTCTTCTTGGGATACTTGATGATTCACTAAATAAGAAGATTTGAAAAGAATTTTTCCCTCTTCATCAACAATACCATATTTAAATGAGGTGCCTCCAATATCAACGCCAATACGATAGTTCTTCATTATTTACCTACTTTCGTAAGGACGTAATGTCCCGTTCCTATAATTTTCACTTCTTCTTTAGCGGAAATAAAGAAGGAATCAAAAGTGTGATATGGAAGGCCGTTAATAGTACCTTCTCCATCTAAAAAAGTAATGGAACAGAAAGAATCATCTTCTTTCAACGCGTTCATTTCTTTTACTTCATAGGCATAGGTTTCAAAATATTCGCATTGACCTAATAAATGACCTTCCTTTTGTCTTTTTTCATAGGGATGATAATCGATAACCTTTAACGCTTTTTCAATATGTAAAGGTCTTGGCTTTCCATCTTTACCTAACCGATTATAGTCATATAAACGATAAGTCAGATTTGAATTTTGTTGAATTTCAATTAAAGTAACACCTTTTCCAATCGCGTGAATCGTTCCTGAAGGAATAAAATAACAATCTCCTTTTTGGACTTGAAAGAAATTTAAATGCTCTAAGATTGTTCCTTCTTCTAAAGCTTTTTGAATCGAAGCTTCATCTTCATGACCTTTAAAGCCGACATAGAGACCAGAACCTTCTTCGGCATCTAAAACATACCACATTTCGGTTTTTCCATAGCTATTTTCATTTTTTAAAGCGTAGGCATCGCTTGGATGCACTTGGACGGATAAGTTATCCTTCGCATCGATTAATTTAATTAACACAGGAAAGAAAGGAAATTTCTTAACATTCTCTCCTAAATCATCTTCCGTAACAACCTCTTTTAAAGAGACGAGTTTTCCATCTTTTTGAATCATAGTTAAACCATCTTCATGAAAAGATAGTTCCCAAGATTCCGAAATAATATCTAAATTCGTTTTACGGTACTTCTTTAATTTTGTTCCGCCCCAAATGTAATCTTTTAAAGCAGGAATTAAATGATAAATCGCCATAATTATTCATCTTCCTTTTCTAGTAATAATTCTTTTAATATATTCGTTCTAGACGTTAAATCATACGAAACAAAAGATATGATTTCTTCTTTAGAAATTAACGCAAACATTTGTCCTAACATTCCCATGCCGTAGCGGATTCCACTTTTTTTATCCATCCAAATGGAATAACCATAAGCGGTCTTTTCATCGACATCTACACGAGGTGTCATACACATATCGATATATTCTTTAGAAACAATTCTTTTCCCGTTATACATGCCTCCGTTTAGGAAAATGGAAGCAATTTTGCAAACGTCTTTCGCATCTAAAAAGATGCCAGTCGCGCCCATTTGGTGACCTTTTGTACAATATTGGAAATCATAATTTTCAATATCTAAAGGACGAAGAATGTATTCTTTGATCATTTTATATAAGGGCATATTTCCTTTCTTTTCCGCAATTCGACCTAATAAATAGTAGTTAGAATCGCTATAAACAAAATGAGAAAAATCTTGATATTTTCTTCCGAACTTGAAAACCACTTCTAAATAGTCATCGCTAGGATAAGAAGAAAAATCATCACAATCGATATCTAAAAAACCTTTTTCAATTCCTGTCACTTGCATCATGACTTTTTCAATCGTAACACCGCGATAAGAAATACTAGAAGGATATTCACCTAAAAAGATATCGGCGACATCATCATCTAAAGATAACAATCCCTTATCGTATAAAATACCTATACATAAGGTGGTGACATTTTTAGATAGTGAGTAAATATTGGTTTTTTTCGCATTTTGAATCACGCGAAAATCATAAATTCCTTGATAATAACGGCAAATGCTATAAACATGCATTTCCTCTTCAATATGATTTAAAAATTTCTTAAATTTTATCTCACCCATAATGTTTTTACCTCATATGGATGGAAACTGAGTACTTGATCTTGAACATTTTCTTTCACTACTTCTTCAATAAAGTTGACTAAAGACACTTTTTTACCGCGTAAAGAAGTCTTTCTTAAATCCAATTTTGTTTTCTTTCCATCTCTTTCATAAATACGAATAATGAGGCCTTTACCATGATATTTTGCTTTTAAGCAAGAATATTCAAGGTCATCGTTATCCATTTCAAAAGGAATATCTAGGGCAAAAGCGTCTTGACTCATAATAAACTCACTATTAAAGATATAAGCCACTTTATCAACACTCGCTTCTACATCATTTCCTTGATGGATATATAAAGCATATTCATAATCGGTATCCCCAATATCACCATGAACACAAGGATGGGTCGTAGAACGTAATAAATGAAGTTCAAGATCATGATCTTTAATGTAATAGCCACACTTTGTCTTGTTGATTAAGCTCACGCCCATTTGCTCATCGGATACATCAACAAATTGTTGGGCACAGATTTCATATTGCGCTTTTTCAACAAGGGTTTCATTTCTTCTGGTTCTTTTAATCTTACCAAATTGAATATCGCAAGTTGCGGTTTCACTACTAATAGCAAGATTAAAGTTACTCGCTAATAAATATTTTTCATCATTCCAGTGCGTTTTGTGCTGAAAATGAATGAGATTTGAATCATCAATGATCATGGTTTCTTCTACCATGGAATTTTTAAAAGTGTAAATAGACTTTACTTCAATAATCTTTCCGTACTGCACCATTTTACGAGATTTCAAAGTCATTAAAACCGGTAATTGATTACGATAATTATCTAAGATATTCCAAGCATCACCATGATCTTGGAAGACCCATAAGCGATTTGCACCATTTAACACAAGTTCACGATTGGTCGTTTTGTCAATGATGGAATCCATATAACCTAATTCATGGAAATGAATTTTAAATTTTTCCGTTTCTATTTCATTGGTGTGTAATTCTTTTTCCTGATAATAAACTTCACAAAGATTCGACATTTCATGCTTCTTTAAAGAATAGCGATAATAAGCATTTTCAAATTTATATGTACGAGTAACAGGATAATTGAAATGGTTATATACATACGCATTCGCACTATATTCCGCTAAATAAGAAGGAAGTTCTTTTAAGAAGATTTTATCAATTTCTTTTTCAATGGCCAAATATTCTTTCTTTGATTCCACATAGACACGTTGAATAGAAGAGCCCGGAAGAATATCATGGAATTCTAATAAAAGGGTTCTACGATAAAGTTCATCGATTTTACGATTGTATTTGGTAATTTTTCTACTGGCTAAAAAGAGCTCAAGACGTTTGAGTTTTTCTTCCATCTTACGATTGTATTTTTTATTAAAGGATTGTGAAGTATACGTTCCGTTATGGTTTTCTAAATAGAGTTCACCTTTATAGGTGGGCATACTCGCTCTTTGCTTTTCTAACACGGAGAAGAATGTCGTCACTTTTTCTTGACGGATAGGTGGTAAACCCATTAAGCTAGAAATTCTTGCTAAGTTTTCCACGTGTTCTTCACCAGGACCGCCACCACCATCACCGATACCATAAATCATTAAAGCATCGTATTTCATTTCTTTTTTATTCAGTTTAGATAAGCCCGTTAAAACGGATTTTGCACTGGCACCTGAATTATAAGTTCCTTCGGGAGGAAGATGCGCTAAAACGCTACTACCATCAATGCCTTGCCAAATAAAGTCATGATAGGGGAAAGCATTAAAACGATTCCATGAAATTTTAATCGTCATAAAGTAATCCATACCACCTTGACGAATAATTTGTGGTAAGTTGCCGTTATAGCCAAAGGTATCCGGTAACCATAAGTTATTCACATAATGACCAAAGTTTTCTAAATAAAACTTTTGACCATATAACATTTGTCTTGCTAATTGTTCTTCTCCCGATACATTGGTGTCAAATTCAACAAAACCACCACCTACGATTTCAATACGACCTTCTTTTTCATATTTTTTTAACTCTTCAAACATTTTTTGAGAATGCTCTTGAATCCAAATCATTTGTTGCGGTTGTGAAATTACAAAGTGGAAATCGGGATATTTTTCTAATAAATAGAAGACGTTAGCTAAGGTACGAACCGCTTTTCTTTTGGATTCACGAATGGGCCATAACCACGCTAAGTCAAGATGCGCATGTCCAACGCTATAAAAAGTAGGCATAGCTTCAAAATGACGCACTTTAATACTTAATAAATAAGTTAAAATATCCTCTGCTCTTTGTTTTGCGTTTTCTTGTTGAAACCAGAATAAATCGCGAACGGAGGTAACTCCATCAAAAAGAACTTGAAAATACGGATGTTTCCGATCAATATTTTCAAGTAGGGTCAATAATACATCAAAGTCATAGCAGATTGTGGCCATTTCTTCGTCTTTTGTTACTAGAGCAATTTCTTTTACTTTTCCGTTTTCTTGGATATTACCAAAAAGATCGTTATAGCCACAATCAAAATATAAATCTAATTTTTTGTCTTTTAATAAATTTTTGATCGGATAATAGACTTTTCCTGGTTGCCCTAAACCACGATCAAAAACGCTAGAGCCATTAGTGAATCCTTTAATAGGTTCACCCTGATCATCTACTAATAAACCTTCTCCGTTCACATCAAAAGCTAAATAAGTTGTTTCAATATCAAAAGCAAGGTCCTTCACATCTTTAGAAACATGAAACCACGCGCAATCAAAGAGTTCTTTTCCCCAAGATTGCTCTTTTTTAATTTTTCTAAAATGTCTCTTCTTCATTTTTTCGAAAGAAATAGGCTCTTTAGATGTACAAATCTCATAGTCTAAATCGACGATTTTAGTGTAAACAAGGGGTAACATAATGCAATGATAAATATTTCGGCTATCACGAATTGCATCTTTTTCTGCGACAAAATTGGGTTTCATTTTCATAAAGCATAGTCTCCTAAAAATTCATTTTATTGATGGGTGATTTCGTCCTTTAACACTAACAATGCAAAAGTTTCAGCTGAACTTGCTACGTCCATTATATCACGTGTTTCGTCCTTATCAAATCCATATTGCCAACCACTAATCCAGTTGGTAGGTAATGTATTCTCATATAAATAATTATTGTAAGCAAAATCAATGCTCTTTTGGACCACTGATAAATACTCTGAAGCGGAAGAGTCCACTAATAATAAATCGTAATATCCTTGGTATAAAGTTAAGTTAAACCAAATTGTTGTGGCCACTGGGAATTGAAAGAAGCCTTCTACTAAATCATCATTACCAAAGATTTTTAAAGAAGCTTCCATGCTCTTTTTGGCTTGATTTAAATACTTTTCATCTTTCGTTACTTCATATAAATAAGCACCACCAGAAATCATTGTGCCCGTATTATAGGTATAAGCCGTTGTATCTAAGGAGCCATGAGAAAGGGTTACGCCTGCTTTCTTTTCGGTACCAATCATATCACCATAAAGGTCATTGCTCATTTTGAAAGTGGCAATAGAAAAATCATAAACATCTTTGGCCCATTGTAAGTAAGTTCTTCCAAAAACTTGTTCTTCAGGGAAAAGTTTAGATAATCTTACTAATGTAGCGATAATTGGACCATTACTACAAGCGTGTTTACTGGTATAATCAGGTCCCCAATAAATGCCGCCCCATTCTAAACCAGTATCTGGGTTTTTACTACTATCCCAACCGGATAAGCAGTAACGAATCGTTTCTTTACATTTGGTTAATAAGGATTCATCTTTTAATACTTCATAAGCATTTAAGAATTCACGGGCAATCCACATATTGTCATCATAAACATCGGCCATATAACCTGAAGAGGCATCATTAATTCTAAAGCCTCTTTTTACCGCATAGGCGCGATAATCATCATTACGACTTTCATGGTAATATTCTAATCCTTCAATCACCATTTCTAAGCGACTTTTTAATAATTGATCATCTGGATTATTTTTAACCAATTTTACATATAAAGAAAATAGACTTGTAAAATGCCAAACCGAGGCAATTTCTTCGGTATCATCTTTAAATGGATAATAATTTAAGGCACCATTTAATTCTTCATCATAATAGTCATGCCATAATTGGTCGGCAATGACTTTAGAACGATTATTATTTCTTTCTCTTGAAGTTAAACCATCTTCAGGATTTTCTTTAATATCACCAGCGATGATGGTAACTTCTCTATGGGTTTCGCAACTTGCCATTGTAAAAACTAACGCTCCTATCGATAACATTTTTAATAATCTTTTTTTCATCGTTTATTTTCCTCCACAAATCAATTTTTTTGATTTTAGTACTAAATAAGCAAACAAGGAATTCGACCAAGCAAACCATGCTCTAGTAAATTCATTTGGGTTATCTTTATTGATTCCTTCATGGGTGTAATTCGTACCCGCATCACTAGAAAGGACCATATTAATAATCTCTTTAATTTCTTTTTCATCACTGGATGTTAAAGCTTGTAATACAATACCGATATGCCAAACATAGCCATCAGGGGTATGAGGTGAGCCAATACCTTTTAAGACTTTACCTTCAAAATAATAAGGATTCTCTTTACTTAAACAAAATCTTCTCGTATTTTGGTAAATTTCATTTTCATCGCTTTGATATTCAAAATAAGGAATCGATAATAAGTTAGGTACATTCGCATCATCCATTAATAAATAGTTACCTAAACCATCGGTTTCATAAGCATAAATATCACCAAATTGAGGATGATGATAAATGCCATATTTTTGAATGCCTTCTTCGACTTCATTTTCTATTTTTTGGGCTTCCGCTGCTAATTCATTTTCGTTAATTTCTAATAGTAATTCATGCATGAATCGTAAAGCAACGACCGCAAACATATTACCTGGAATGAAATAACCATATTTACAGGCATCATCACTAGGGCGATACCCGCTCCAAATCATACCTGTATAAGCGACTTCTCCACCTTTTCCGTGATTAGGAATATTAAATCCTTCTTTTTCTCCCTCACGATAATGGTAGTAATCGCTTAATTTATGGTGCCTTTGTTCTTTTTTAAAGACATCCATGATAATCTTACAAGTTTTCACAAAACGTTCATCTAAAAGTTCTTTTTTATGCGTTGTGTGATAAAGACGGTGAATTAACCACATAGGATAACAAAGAGAATCGATTTCAAATTTTCTTTCCCATGTATATGGCGTTCTTAAACCTTCATCTTGTGTATGACCTGCCCCATTAGGCTCTTTATTGAACGCATTCGTATACGGATCCACACTAATATAGAAGAATTGACGATGAATTAAACCTTTAATTAAACGATAGACATCTTCATCGGTTTTCGCAAAATCAATATATTGGATCACGGAAGCACTAGAATCTCTTAACCACATTGCTGGAATATCACCTGTTAAAAGATATACATCATCATCGTTGACAAATTCTACAGTAGTGTCTAACGTGTTATAAAAACAATTATGAAACATTGCTCTTAATTTTTGATTTTGGATTTGATTCTCAAATATAGCGATTTCCGCTTTCATTGTTTCGTACATTATTCTTCACGGCTCGCTTTCAACATGTTTTTCTTTTTCTTATTCATCATAATCATTAAGATAGATACACCAATGATGACAACAACAGTTGGTACACCAATAGCCAAATAGAAGATTGAATCATCTACTGTCACTTGTGTAGTAATAGAAGTAGGAGTACCAAAGGTTGGACGATCATAATTTTTCTTTCCTTCTACATATTCTTCATATGTTCCGTTATAAAGGAATGCGGTATCCACATTATTCTTTAAAACAACTAATAAACCATTCGCAAATTTTTGGAATACATCTCCATCGACTTCAAAAGAATCTTCAAGTGGAGCGCCATAATTATTATAATTACCACCTTTGTTCCATAAATATAATGGGTTATCTTTTAATAAAACGACAGTTTTACTTTCAGCATTATAAACTAAAGCCGCAACATTGGTTCTAGAACCTTCCCATGGATTAGCGGTTGAATCACCTAAAATAAATTGTTGGGCATCCACACCATTCCAGTTACCATGGAAGGCAGATTCTTTGAAGCCAACAAAGAATCTCTTGGATTCATCTTCTGATCCAGCTTTTCCGCCATTATAAAGTTCTTTATATTTTTGTTTTAACTTTCTAGAAATCGTGCTTTCATCTTCGTAATCGGTAGCGAAAGAATCACCCACCTCATTTAAGAAAGTATCAACAGGTAACCATTCATATTCGTCTAAGTTCTTATAAATACGAGCTGGCCGATAAGAATAAATATATTCGCCATGTTTAAGTTCACAAATCACGGAGCCTTTTTCATAAACCTTCACCACTTTGCTCTTATCACTACTTGCAAATTCCGTTTGATAAGCACCATAGCGACTATCCACATAAGGTGTCGCTTCGGCAATAAAGCGATTACTATTTTCATCATAAACTAAGCCAGAACGATATTGAATAGCACCTGTTAATCGATCATTATATAATAAGCCGCCTTCAAATACTTGGAAAGAAAGTGTTTTACTTTCTGTTTCACCTGGTAAAGCAATTTCTTTCGTCATTTTATTCGTGGTTGGATAACCTAAAAGGTTTTTGTTCGCATCCCAGTATGTTGCTTCTGCACTACGGACTAAGAAAGCCTTTCCTTGCGTTTCATCATCAGTTAAGCGGAAGTTATAGAAGATAAAAGACATACTATAGCGATCGCCACCAAAAGCAAAATTGGAATCACCCCAAGAGAAATCTTGAACGATATAACCATCCCAACATTTTACAGCGGATGATTGGGTACCAATGACAAATTCTTCATCCGTAGAATAGAAATAATACTGATAGATTTCTTTAAATTCTTTAGTAATTACTTTTTTTGTTTCCTCAGCATTCTTTAAAGGGGCCGCAAAATTATCATTACCTGAGGTAGCAAATTCTTCACCTACTCTTGTTAATAAACGCGCGAACTCATTATCGCCTACTTTGGTTAATTTTCCTGTATTAGAAATATTACGTCCTGTGTGATTTCTAGAAACATAACTATTTCCATTAATCGTTGCCTCAACATAACCTAATTCATAGTTTTGATAATAGGTTCCATTCAGTTCAAAGTATGCGCCTACTTTATTTCCAAAGTCCGAATGTGGATTTTTAAAAATATCATTCGGTGTCACGGCATTTCGTGTCACTAACACTTTTCTTGTCGTATTTTGTTTAGGCATGAAAGGTGTTCTCATGACTAAAGGAAATGCGAGTAAAAAAGCACCTACTAATAAAATTGTCTTTTTTGCTTTCATATTTTTTTCTTTCCTTTCCTTTACTTAATTCCAGTATAAGTTGTTTGTTTTAAGAAATATTTTTGTGTAAATATAAAGAGAATAATGATCGGTAATAGACTTAATAAAGATCCCGCCATCATTTCTCCAGTGGAAGCACTAGTTTGGAACTCTTGTAAGGCTTGTCCTAATGTGAATTTAGATTCGTCAAATAAAATTAAAGACGGCCATAGATAAGAACTCCAAGTTGAAACGAAAGTAAATAAGCCTAAAGTCATAATTCCCGGAAGTGCCATTTTAAAATAGATTAAGAATACTCTAAATCCACTCGCGCCATCGATACGGGCGGCATCACCAATTTCATCCGATAAATTGGTAAAGAATTGCCGTAAGAATAAAATTCCATAAATGGAGACAGCGTTAGGAAGAATAACACCAAATAAAGAATTATACAAACCTGGGCCTATTTCATTACCAAAGATATCTTTTTTAAAGAAAGGTAATGAAGTCGTTACAATAAATTGTGGAATTAAAGTAATAATTCCAGGAAGCATCATGGAAAGTAGCATAATTTTGTAAAGTATCTTTTTTCCATAAAAGTCGTATTTTGCAAAAGCATAAGCGGCCATTGAGCAAAATAAAAGTTGCAAGAAAATTTCAGCAAAAGCAATAAACAAGGTATTAAAAATGTATAGGGTCCAATTGTTTTTAAATAAGGACGCCCAGTTTTTAAAAGTAAAGGCCCCATAGAAAAACTTAAAGCCATTTCCTTCTAAATCATTTGCTGATGTAAAAGAAGCGATAATGGACCAAATAAAAGGTACCATCATTAGGATAGCGACAAGGGTCAAGATGACAATCAAAATAATCTGTCCAGTTGACAAACTTTGCTTATTGAACTTGTTGCCAGGCATGATATTTTTTGGTGTATTTATCGTTTTTGACGAACAATCTTTTTTCATTGCCATTCTCCTTTACAAATAATTGGGTAATAACGGTGATAATCATAATGAAAACGAATAGGACTACCGACATTGCACTACCATAGCCGAAGCGTAATTCTTTGGCACTTAGGTAAATTTGTACAACTGGTGAAATTGCTTTGTCGTTGTTATAAAGTCCTAGTAGGTAAATGACATCAAAGAGTTGGAAGCTGCCAATTAAAGTAGTGGTAAAAATAAAGTAAGTGGAAGGTCTTAATAATGGGACAGTAATATGCAAAAATTGATTCCATTTTGAAGCACCATCAATATCGGCAGCTTCATAAACTTTAGGATCAATTCCCGTCATTGCCGCTAAATAAATCAGCATATTTCCACCTAGACATCCATATAACGAAATGGCGATAATTGCTACTAACGCGGTATATCCCATATCAAAGTTTAACGAGGTAGCACTTAATAATGATTTCCATACAAAGATCATTGCAGCACCACTAGTTAATGAAGGAATATAGAAGATTACCTTCAAATAATTATGTTTTAATTTCACTTTTGAAACTAAAAATGCAATGATTAAGCTTGAAATAATAGAAAGTGGAACATAAAATACTGCAAACAAAGCTGCATTTTTAATTGAATTTAAAAAGTATTTGTCCTTTAAAATAAATTGATAGTTGTCAAGACTAAACTTCCCATCAAAGGCAATACCATTATAATTGGTAAATGATAATACCGCTGACATAATAAAGGGCACTACGGTAAAAACGATAAATAGGATTAAGGCCGGTGTTAAGAAAGTATAAGCAACGAGCGTATCATTTCTTTTTTTATGAGAAGGAAGAGCAAATATTTTTTTTTCTTCCTTAGTTTTGGCCATTTTTCTTTACGTACCGACTTGTGATTAAATCGGTTCCTTCTTTTAAATCTTTAAGTAAGTCTTCAATGGAGCCATCATATGCGCCTTTATACCATTCTTTAACATATTTATTGTAAACGTTAATTTGAATGTTTAAAAAACCAGGAACACTTGGTCTAGTTTCATATTGGCTAGCATATGAAGCTGCCGCTTTTAAAACTTCTGTATTTTGAATCCATTCATTGGTATAAAGAGATTTTAAAGCTGGTAAAGTATTGGATACTTTGCTCCACTCTAAAGCCACTTCTTCATCACAAAGCCAAGACTTCATAAATGTCCAAGCTTTTTCTCTTCTTTCCTTCCAAGCATCCGTTTGATATTTTTCAATTGCGTTTGGTAAAGCAATACCGAAACCACCAATCATTCCACCATTTTTACCATTTTCACCAGTGTAGCGAGGTTGTGGTAAGAATTTGTAATTTAAGTTTGGTGCATATTTCTTTAAGTAAGAGGAGAAATACACGGGTTGATTTAACATGACTAAACGATTGTTTTTAAATGCATCTTTTCCGTTATAGTCGGAATTACAAACATCGTTAGCGCCAAAATCTTTAAAATAATTTAAAACCGCACGAACTTCAGGTGTGTCATAGTTGATTTCTCCGTTTGCGCCAAAATCAGAACCAGTAGAAGCGATGAATTTAAAGAAATGTTCATGTAAATCATCCGCACTATAACCAGCTGGGTTAAATCCAGAACTTGTCTTTTGCGTAACCGCTTTGGCAACATCTTTTAAATCATCCCATGTCCAATTTTCGGTCAAACGCGCTTTTAAAGAACTATCTTTAATTAAATCCATATTGACATAAATGCCCCAAATATCTAAGTCGAGTGGTAAACCATATTGATGTCCTTTATAAGATAACTCACCATACGCTTGTTCTTGGAACATCGTCGTATCAATTTGATCTCTTTCAATAAATTCATCAATGGTTGTTAGATAATCTTCGGCTGCATAAGTAGGTGTATTAAAACGATCCCAAATAACTAAATCTGGTTGTTTACCGACTAGAATTGCAGAAGCAAGACTGGTTTCAAATTCAGATTTAATCGTTAAATTAATCTTGATGTCATGTTTAGAGTTGTAGTCTTGAATAAAACTTTTTAAGTTTTCTGCATCGTGTTGGACCCATTGTCCACCAGCCCACATGGTTAATATGCTTTCTTTGTCTCCTGCATTAGCAGGTCCACAGGAACATAGAGTTCCAAATGTGAAGGCTAAAAAGCCAAGAAGTGCAAGTTTATTTTTCATATTTTTCACCTTTTCCTTTTTGCGTATAATCTATATAGATTATCGCCATTTTTTATTTACACCTAGACTATATCATATTGCAGACCATTAAACACGTTTTTCCCTAAATATAGTCTATTTTCATAACAAATATACTATGAAATAGACAAAGTTAAATATAGCAGTTCTACGTTAAAATGTGTTTGCATTCATAAAATGAATTCCTTATAATGAAAATAGAATTTGTGGAGGAAATTTAAAATATGTCCAATGTAAAATTAGTTAATATCAATAAGATATATCCCAATAATGTTCAAGCAGTTTTTGACTTCAATTTAGAAATCCACGATAAAGAATTTATCGCTTTCGTCGGACCTTCTGGATGTGGTAAAACCACTACGTTACGTATGATAGCTGGTTTAGAAGAAATTACCAGTGGTATGCTCTTCATTGATGACCGTTTAGTTAACGATGTAGCGCCAAAAGATCGTGATATTGCTATGGTTTTCCAATCTTATGCCCTTTATCCTCATATGAATGTCTTTAACAATATGGCTTTTGGCTTGAAAATGCGTAAAGTTCCTGTTCCTATGCTAGATAAAGAAGGAAAAGAAATCTATGAAATTGATAAAAAGATGATTGCTAAATATGAAAAGCAATTAAGACTCTTCTTAGCACAACTAAAAATTGCTGAAGAAAACAATCCAGAATCGATTGAAGAAATTCAAAGAAATATTGCTGCAACAGAAGAAAAAATTGAATACTACCGCACTACCCCTGTTCAAAAATACCGCTACGTTAAAAGAAGTAAAAAAGAAATTGAAGATAGTGTATTTAGAGCCGCTAGTGTATTACAACTTGAAAAATATTTAGATAGAAAACCCGATGCTCTTTCGGGCGGACAACGTCAACGTGTTGCCTTAGGTCGCGCTATTGTAAGAAAAGTAAAAGTCTTCTTAATGGATGAACCGCTATCTAACTTAGATGCTAAATTACGTGTACAAATGCGTACAGAAATCATTAAATTACATCAAAGAATGGAAGCCATCACTATTTATGTTACCCACGACCAAACCGAAGCTATGACCATGGCCGACCGTATTGTTGTTATGAAAGATGGCCACATTCAACAAATCGGTGCTCCAAAAGAGATTTATGATCACCCTGTAAATAAATTTGTAGCTGGCTTTATTGGTGCCCCTGCTATGAACTTCATCGAAGGCACTTTTGAAAAAGATCATTTATCCTGCTTTGGCTATGATATTACTTTATCTCCTGAAAGAACCAAAATTCTTCAAGAGGCATTAAAAGACAAAGAAGACAAAAAAGTTATTATTGGTGTTAGACCCGAACATATTATCGTTACGCCAAATGAAAAAGGTAAAATCGCTTTACAAATCGTGGAAACATTAGGTAGTGAATTACTCCTTCACTTCAACATTTCTGAAAACACTAGCTTATGTGCAAAAGTGATTACAAACGATGTAATTAAAGCTGGTCAAAAAGTTAACTTCACCTTCAATGCCGATTTCTTACATGTTTTCGATAGTGAAACAGAAGTCGCTTATTTCTAATTTAAATGCTTTAAATAAAAAGGTTTCGCAATGAAACCTTTTTATTTTATCTTTCTTAACGAAATTCCTTCAATTATTTTATATGGGCTAAACAGTTTATAAGCCACATTTTCTTTTTTAATGAGTTTATCCATCATGCTCACAGCAAATTTCCCCATTTCGGTTTGATCTTGGATAATACGGGCAATATTGGGATTAATTAAGCCATAACTATAATCAAATGTGATTAATGAATAATCGCCAGGAATGACTTTATTCATTTTTTTAATTGCTTCATAGATAATCTTACATACCGTAAATTCACTTGCAAATAGACAAGTAATTTCTTTTTCTTGGGTTAAGAATTTAATGACAGACTGCACGTCTTCATCAAAATCTTCTTGTGTATAATCGGTATTGGGGCATTTTAATATATTTGCCACATATTGTTCTTTTAAGAACTTTTGATTATAGAAGAAAGCGGATTGGAAACCATTTTTTCTATTTTCAATGGAAGATACACCTGAATCTTTTCCGCAAATAAAAGCAATTTGTTCATGCCCTTTATCAAATAGAAGTTTAGCGGCTTCTTGTGTTGCCGTGTAGTTATCCGTTCTAACACAATGGAGTTGCATACCCGCAAAATCACGATCCACTAAAACAATGGGGAAATTATTAAAATGATGGAAAATTAATCTTTCATTATAATATTCATTGTGCACGGGCTGAATAATTAAACCAATACATCCCATATTAATGAGTTCATCCACATATTTGGTTTCTAGATGAATGTCACCACGAGAGTTTTTAAAGACGACATTATATCCTTTTTCACTGAGTTCTTTTTCTATGCTAATTAATAATTCTAAACCAAATGCCGCTGAGACATTACTGAGTACAAGACCGACTAAGTTAAGGGATTCATGGTTATTGAGTGTTTCTTTATATTTACTAGAGACAAAAGTGCCTCTTCCTGGGAAACGTCTAACATAACCTTCTTCTACTAAAAGTTGCATGGCCTTTTTAATGGTGATGCGGCTTGTAAAATATTGTTTTGTTAGTTCTTCTTCGGTGGGTAAACAATCATCAATTTTATAAACACCATCAATAATTTTCTTTTTTAAGTCTTTATAAATGCTTCGATATAAGGAATCACTACTCATATTTTTTCACCTTCTAATTTGAATATACAACGCTTTTAGAATGAAAGTCAATCAAAATATTATATATGTTATATAAAGTATATCTTTTTATGTCGTTTATGAAATTATTAAAAAAATCACGCTTTGGTAGCGGTATCACTTCATTTTTTTCTATATCATGAGAATACCATAAAAACAGAAAAAAAGACTTATCACCCGAGCTAGGTAATAAGTCTTCATTTTGTTATAGAACTATTATTCCACTACTACTTGCAATTTGGTTAAGCAAATACGATAAGTTCTAGAGGGAATATGGATCCCTAAGTTGACATTACTTTGTCCCACTAATGGGGTTAAATCAAACTCAACAAATTGTTCGGTTTCATTAACTCTCATATTTTCGGTTTTTGCTAAAGCACCATTTAATAAACATTGAAGAGCAATATCTTCTCCATCGCTAGAGAAATTTCTAAAGCCCACACGGACTTTAACGGTCTTTCCTTCTAAAGCACTATCACTTAAATCAAAGGAACGAGTAATACCACTTGCGAAGTCTTGGGTACGGAAGTTAATCCCTTCATTATAAATAGAGAATGGTCCACATGGAATGACTTGTAAAGCCTTGTTGTTATTAGTACCTTTGATTGTAGAAGCATCCCATTCCATTCCTTCGACAACTTTTAAAATGCCCATGAATCCAATAGAACCGACGATTAAACGATCATCATAACCATCAGCGTCTTGATCACCATTTGTTAATTCTCCGGCAAGGTTTTTGATGGTAATGGTTACTTCTTGATTTTTGTAAGCCGATAAATCATAAGCATACATGACAGCGTTTTGGCATCCATCTTCTACAGAATCTAAATGTGTTGCTGCATCATTTTGCGTGAAATATTCGGTAGTATAACCAATGGCTTTTAAAGTGTGGTCTTCATTATTAGCATCTTTTAAGGTAACTTCACCTTTGAAGTTAGCGCCAAAGGAACGAGCACTAAATGCCATGGTTTCATGTTTGTCATCAATGGTAAGTGTTTTGCTAATGGTGGCGCCATGTCCAATTTTGCATCCTTCGCCAAAGCCATCATTAACATCTCCGTTAGAGGTCCAACCACTTTCAAGAAGTTTTGGATACTTCAAGTTGTCGTCGCCCATTTCGCCACCCCAGTTATCTTTATAATTGTGGCCCCAAGCGAATTCACCATTCGTTAAGTCTTCAATTACTTGATCTTCAGTAGCCATATAGGATAAATTATCTTCGGCTGTATCGGTAACATAATATTCAATTTTGGTTAATACAACACGGTAATTTCTACTTGGAATATGAACTGCGATATCCGCGGTTCCACCCACTTTACTTGATAAATCAAAGCCAATGCAAGCTAAGTTATCTTCTTTATCTCTTAATAAATAATTAGAATAGGTTTCTACTAATTGACCTTCTTCGATTTTTTGGAATTTAGCGCGAATATTATCATCGCATAAAGATCTCCAATAAGTTTTTACATAAACTTTTTTTCCTTCTACAACATTACTTAAATCAAATCTTTGAGCAATTCCACCAGCAAAATCGTTGGTTCTAAAGCTAACGCCTTCATTATAAACGGTGGAAGGTCCAGCAACCATGAATGGTAAGTTTGGATAAATATCTTTAGAAGTAGAAGCATCAAATGTTACGCTATCATCATTTGCTACTTGGATGGGGCGAGTAAAGGAAACGGAACCGATAACTAAATCTTCATTTCCACCGATTGCATAACATTTTAAGTTAGCAATGGTAAGGCAAACGGTTTTACCAATATAAGCTGATAAATCGTAAGTCTTCATTGTTGCCACTTCTCCACCGTCTGAAGCGCCTTCAAAGTAAGTAGCAGAGGTCTTCTTAGTGAAATAGGTTTTTTCGTCTCCTATAGCCTTTAAGAAGGTTCCATTAACGGAAACGCCACCAGCGTAATCTTCATCGGCACCACCGAAGTTCCTCACAGCAAGTGTCATCATTGAATTGTTTTCAGTGACTTTAATATAACGAACGATAGAAGCTTCTTTTTGAAGTTTTAATCCTTCATTAATATTATCAATACTGCCAACACGAATCCAATTTTCATCATCAGCGATATTAGCAAAATCATCCATGCCATCAGCGTGGGCCATTTCACTACTCCAGCTATCGCTATAATTACGACCCCAATAGTTATTTAAAGTCGTATTATCAAATTTAGAAGTATAATCGCCTAATTGTGCGTAAGTGATGACACAGTGATTCGAGTAATTTGAAATTTCACTTACACGAATGAAATCCACTTCATCATCAATAAAACCAGATAAATCATAGGTGACTAAAATTTCTCTACCACAATTCTTATCAAGTGTAGCGTAGTCTGCTTCAATATTCACGGGTCTCACAACTTGGTTATTCACCTTAAGTTGAACTTTAGCACCGGTTTCATTTTCTTCGCTTTCTTGTCCTTCAAAGTCTCTTAAGAATAAATTGAAGTGTTTTGTATCATTATCAATTTTCTTTAAGATAGCTATACTTTGACCTGCTTTAAGATCAAGACCTTCGTTTAAAGTTGATAAATTGCCATCCAACGTTGACCAGTCATCCACAAACTCGTCTTTGAACCAAGAAGTTTTAGTAGAAGCTTGATGGGTAACTGTAACTTCTATAGATAATTCACTATTTTTATAAGTTTCATTATCATCTTCCGCCATCGCTTGAACACGTACACGTGAAGTTGCGCTGTCTTTTAATGGGACTTTATAGGAGGTACCGACGACCTCAACACCATCTAAACTATCATCGACAAAAACTAAATAATAATCAGCACCAATAACTTCATTCCATGAAATCATAGAATTTTCTCCCACCGTTACGACTGGTGCTGGAAGCGCGGTTTTTTCAGGCGCTAAAGAAGTGGTAGGGGTAACTGTGCTTGTTGTAGGAGCAGGCCCTGAACCTGTCGTCGTAGGCTTTTCCGTTGTAGAAGTGGTTGGCTTCGTTGGAGAAGTAGATGGTTTATCTGTTTTTCCACAACCCGCTAATAACATTACGGAGGTAAGCACTAACAAAGCAAAAGATTTTTTCATATTTTCTCCTTTCCATTGCTTTTTCATTGATTAAAATGTCTAAGTATACAACTTAATTTTAAAGTACTATCATAAATTGTCAAGAAAATGGTATATGCTGAAAAATAAAAAACCCTTATATATTTATATATAAGGGTTAATTTCTTATACTCATACGAATGTCTTATTTGTCATTCTATTTTATATCATTTAATACGCCTTTTTTTCGTTGTTTTTTCAAAGCGCTTTCATAAATGTAATCTTTTCATATGACATTATTATATTCGTTTGCTTTTTAGCATTGATTAATTAGTTAAATTTTCTTTTTTTGCTAATGGAGTAATAACCTAATACACTTACAAGTCCAACAACACTAATGATAGCAACGAAGTAGATGCTTGTTGTATTTTCAATTTTCATCATTGCATTGTTATTTGCACCTGATGTATTGGCTTTGATTTGATTTAAGTATTCCATGTATTCTAGTTTAGTCATAGCATTCACTGGAACTTCTGCTCCACTTTCATCTTCATCAACAATTTTTTCTCTAGCAAATAATACTTTTTCATCTTCAGAAAGAGCTTCATAATCACTTCTTAAAGAAGCAGCTTGTGAATATTCTGTACAAGTATCTAATTCTGTGAGTTTGTTAACTAAATTTTGAATTGCATCGTTTTTAGCGGTGAAAGTTCCATAAATTTCAAAGGACTTTAAATATATTTTTTGGTTTCCTTCAATAACGATTTTTAAACTACCTTCATTAACAGAAACGTTATTTGCTTTAAACAAAATTTTTTCAGGGGAGGAAACGTTGGCTGTAAAAGTTTTTTCGCCCATTAATTCATCGCCTAAATAAACTTTTATCGTGGCCTTATTTTCAAAAGAGCTAGGACTTATTGCATGAATAACAATAACAAGATTTTCTTTATTAAAGGAAAGGTTTCTAGATAATAATTTTACATTAGTTCCATCATCATTAGCGAAAGTTGCACCATTTACATCATCATATCCTCTAGAAGTACTATTGGAAATAACAGCAAATGTTCCGTTAGTTAAAGTTAAGTTATCTTCAGCTTTGCTAGAAGCGACATAAGACATATTTGGAGTTAATGCCTCACCTTCGGTGTAATATTCTAATTTAGCTAAAACCACGCGATTGTTTCTGCTTTTAATATGTAAAGCAATATCGACAATTTCACCCACATAATCTGTTAAATCAAAGTCAAGGCAAACCAAGTTTTCACCACTATCTTTTAAAGTAGGATTAATAGTGTCCACTAGTTTATCATTGACTAATTTTTGAAAACTGGTAGAAACATTATCGTCAACAACTGATCTCCAATATGTTTTCACGTAGAATTTCTTTCCTAAATCGACCTCCGATAGATCAAATCTTTGGGCAATACCACCAGCGAAATCATTGGTTCTAAAGCTAACACCTTCATTATAAACGGTGGAAGGTCCTGCAACCATGAATGGTAAGTTTGGATAAATATCTTTAGAAGTAGAAGCATCATAAGTTAAACTATCAGAATTATTAACTTTTCTTGGTTGCGTAAAGGAAACAGAACCGATGACTAAATCTTCATTTCCACCCATGGCATAACATTTTAAGTTAGCGATGGTAATGAAAACTTTTCTGCCAATATAGGCGGATAAATCGTAGGTTTTCATTGTTGCTACTTCTCCGCCGTCAGAAGCGCCTTCAAAGTAAGTAGCGGAGGTCTTCTTGGTGAAGTAGGTTTTATCGTCTCCTACGGCTTTTAAGAAGGTTCCATTAACAGAAACGCCTGCCGCAAAGTCTTCATCGGCACCACCAAAGTTTCTCACAGCAATTGTCATTAAAGAATTCGTATTCATGACTGACACATAGCGGGAAACAGAGGCTTCTTTTTGAAGTTTTAATCCTTCGTTAATATCATCAGTATTTCCAACTTTAATCCAATTCGCGTCATCCGCTATATTAGCGATGTCATTCATACCATCTGCATGGCGCATTTCGCCATCCCAGTTCTTCATGTAATTGCGGCCCCAATAGTTGTTCAATGTTTCTTGATTTTGGTAAGAAGAAAAATCTCCCATAGTCGCATAAGTTATTACACAGTGATGAGAATAATTGGATACTTCATTAATTTCAATAGTGTCCATTTCCCCATCAATAAATCCAGATAAATCATAACTTGCTAATAGTTCTCTACCACAATCTTTATCAAGTGTAACAACATCGGTATCAAAGTTTACTGCTTGAATTCTAGTACCATTGACTTTCACTTCCACTTTAGCACCAGTAGCGTTATTACCTTCTTGTCCTTCAAAATCTCTTAAGAACAAGTTTAAATGTTGAATATCGGACGTAATGTTTTTTAAAACCGACATACCTTGACCAGCTTTTAAATCAAGTCCTTCGTTAACCGTGGATAATTCATCACTAGTGGTAGATGTCCAATCACTAACAAAATCATCTTTGGTCCATGATGTTTTATTTGATTCTTTTGCTCTTCTAACACTAATAATATTTTTAGCTAAGCTTCTTGTTACTCCGTGGTTTGAAAAAGCTGCATTTCCTTCTAAAAGAAGAAGCCCACAAGCCAACGTAAGTAAAGTTAATCTTTTTTTCATAATCGTTAGTCTCCTTTTCATTTCATTTATGAAACTTTAAATCAGCTATTCTCATTTTATGAGAAAGCGCTTCAATGTCAAGGAGGAGCGAACTAGCACTTTTTCCCAAAAGAAAAACACATATATATAAATATATATGTGTCAATTTTCTTTAGTATACGAATGGTTTATTTGTTATTACATTTTATAACTATGTTATATATATTATTTTGCATAAGATACATCGAGAATTTCATCTAAATGTAAAGCCACGTTTTCTTCATTAGCGTAAATAACAAAGGCAGCTTTCCCAACATCGTGAATGCCTTTAACGTCAACCACATCAAAGGTATGGTCAATGGCACTAACTTTTGAACCACTACGTAAAGCATAACCACCTAATTCACGAATAAAAGCATCTTGATCATAGCCCTTTAAACGACCATCTTCAAAAATCGTATCTTTTTGAAACATTGCGCTATCCAAGTAATAAGAATTTTGAATGAATGAATCTTGTTCTTCTACTTGGTCTCTTAAATCGATAGCAAGACTTGCTTTGGTTTGATAAAGCGCTAATAAGTTGGTTTCACTTTCATCAAACTCTTTTATTTTTAAATTCAAATATTTGTTTTCTTCATTGATTTGTTGAATATGTTCTCTTGCTAATTTTCTTTTTTCTTCGTTACCACGAATAACGACATCATAGTAATTTTTAGGAAGACTTGTGAAATCGCGGATTTTGATGACAAACATTGGATTATCGGGATAGGCATATAAGCGAATCTCTTTTCGAACTCCTTTATCGTTAGGGAAACTATAAATCGTATCTTCCCATTTTTCATTTGAGACTAAAATTTTGATGTATTGATAAAATGATTTCGTATAGGTTTTCGCTTCGTGCTTATAAAACACATCCACTTTTTTTGCTAACAAGTAGTCTCCATCTTCCAAAGAAGATAGTTGAAGTCCTTTATTCAGTTCAGTACCAAAATTTAAAGGAATTTTAGCGGTCTCTTTTTCTTTGTTATCATAAGAAACTAAATAAATTTCTTCTAAAGGCGTATAATCCATTGGCATATAAGCGTCACTAGATAAATGAAGATATGTGCCATATAAAGCATAATCACCGAGTAAAAGCGGCTCTTTAAAAGGATATTCTTTACTGAGTTTATCTTCGTCTTCTTCCATATTTGGACAATCGGTTAAAACGATGTTATAAAAGTTTTGATAACTCTCTTCTTCGTCCGCGATTAAACGTTGATAAAGTTTTTTTGATTTTGCTTTGGATATATCATTAAAAGTAACAAAATTATCGTCCTTTTTTTGAAAATAATCCACTACTGCATCACTAATATAGTAAGCAAAGTACCCAATGAGCAGAAGATTGATCATGATTAAAATTGCACGAATGTGTCTTTTGGACTTCATGCGGACTTTAAATTCTTTTTCTTGTTCTTCATCAATGATTTCTGCCATAATACTTTTTACTCCTTATCAAATTAATACTTTAAGTTATTGAAAGTTCTTGGGAATGGTTCAGAATCACGAATATTGCTAATGCCAGTAATGTACATTAATAGACGATCAAAACCAATACCGAATCCAGCATGTTTACATCCGCCATAGCGGCGTAAATCCATGTACCAATCTAAGGTATCCATATTCATATGGAGTTCTTCCATTCTTTGTTTTAATAAATCAAATCTTTCTTCTCTTTGTGAGCCACCGACGAGTTCACCCACACCTGGCACTAATAAGTCACAAGCAGCGACGGTTTTACCATCGTCGTTTTGACGCATATAGAAGGCTTTGATTTCTTTTGGATAATCGGTTAAGAACATTGGGCCATTGACAATGTGTTCTGCTAAATAGCGTTCATGTTCACTTTGTAAATCCATGCCCCAGAAGATTTTATCATATTCAAATTTATAGCCATCTTTTTGGGCTTTTAATAAAATATCAATGGCTTCTGTATAGGTCATTCTCTTAAAGTGAGAATTGACAATTGCGTGAAGTCTTTCTAACGTACCCGGTGCAATCATTTTATCAAAGAAGGTCATCTCTTCTTCACAGTTTTCTAATACATAGTTAATCGCAAAACGCAAGCAATCTTCAATTAAATCCATATCATCTTCTAAATCAGCAAAAGCAATTTCTGGTTCAATCATCCAGAATTCAGCCGCATGACGTGGGGTATTGGATTTCTCTGCTCTAAAGGTTGGTCCAAAGGTATAAACATCACGGAAAGCTAAAGCAAAGGCTTCGGCATGAAGTTGACCAGAAACGGTTAAGCTAGTTGGTTTTCCAAAGAAGTCATCCGGTTTCTTTAAATCGGTAACCACTCTAAAGGCTTCTCCTGCACCTTCGGCATCATTACCAGTAAAGATTGGGGTATGCACATAAATAAATCCTTGGGATTGAAAGAATTCATGAATGGCCATAGATAATACACTTCTTACCCGATATAAAGCAGTAAAGGTATTGGTTCTAGGACGTAAATGCGCAATATCACGAAGGAACTCTAAACTATGTCTTTTCTTTTGAAGGGGATAATCCGCAGCCACTGTTCCTTCTACAATGATTTTCTTTACTTGAATTTCAAAAGGTTGTTTCGCTTCTGGTGTCAAAACAAACTTACCATGAACCTCAATCGCAGATCCAGTAGCGATATGACTAATTTCATCATAATTTTCACATTCGTTTTTCAAATAAACGAGCTGCGCATTTTTAAAATACGTACCATCGTTTAATTCAATAAAACCGATAGAACCATTATCACGGTTGGTTCTTACCCATCCTTCAAAATTCACATCACCGATACTTTCTTTTTCTAAAGTATCGCCATATTTACATGTTTCATAACATTCACGTACTGTTTTGAATTCTTCCATCATTTGACCTCCCTGTTCCTTCTAGGAACATAGTGTATTTTTATTATACTAATTTTTCTTTATTTTTTATCTTTTTTTTAATTTTTTTATTTAGGTTCTAAAATTTTTAAATTCATCTAATTTCCAACTGGGGTCTACCGATAAGGATAAATCGGCAAATAAACCAATATCATATAAACGTTCCGCTACTTTAGCAATCATCGCCGCGTTATCGGTGCAGCACCACATCGGTGGAATAATGACATCCACATCGGTATTTTCATATGCTTTAGTAATTTGTTCTCTTAAATAGGAGTTCGCGGAAACTCCACCCGCTAAAACCACTTGTTTTACATGGTACTCTTTAACGGCTTTTTTCGCTCTTTCCATGACCATATGAATAGCGGTTTCTTGGAAAGAAGTACATAAGTCAGGGATAGACACTTCTTCTCCATTTTGTTTTAAACGATGTACTAAATTGATGACTGAAGTTTTTAAACCAGAATAAGAGAAATCATAACTTCCATCATGTAAAGGAGAAGGAAGTTGATATGTATGATGCCCTTCTTTAGCAAATTTATCAATGGGAATACCGCCTGGATAAGGTAAACCAAGAACACGGGCTACTTTATCATAACATTCCCCAATGGCATCATCTTTTGTTTCCCCAATAATTTCAAAATTTAAATGATCTCTCATGATGACAAGTTCGGTATTTCCACCGCTTACAACAATGGCTAAAAGTGGGAATTTTAATGGTCTTATGTATTCGTTAGCGTAGATATGACCCGCTAAATGATGCACAGGAATTAAAGGCTTTTTATAAAGCATTGCAAGTGTTTTAGCGGCTTGTAAACCTACGTGTAAAGCACCGATTAAACCTGGACCTCTAGTTACTGCAAAGGCATCAATTTCTTCTAAAGAAACATGGGCCGTTTCTAATGCTTCTTTTAAAACGATTGAAATATTTTCCGCATGTAAACGCGAAGCAATCTCTGGCATTACCCCTCCATATTTCGTATGGACGGCAATTTGGGTTGAAACAATATTGGCTAATAACTCGCCATCCCGTGTAATCGCAACAGCGGTTTCATCACAACTTGATTCAATGGCTAAAATTGTTTTAGACATCTAACATCCCTCTTTCCATATAATAAGCATCATCACCATTATCGTAATAAGCTTTCTTGGTTAATGTTTTGATAAAGCCATGTTTTTGATAGAACTGTATGGCTTTTTCATTATGGTAACGTACTTCTAAAGTTACATTTACTACGCGCTTTTCATACATAATTTGAAAAGCTTTTTCTAATAGTCTACTCGCGATTCCTTTTCTTCTAAAAGAAGGTAGAACCGCAATTTGATTTAATTGACCGATATCAAAAGTAATCCAAAAATCAATGAAACCAACAATCTTTTCTTCTTCAATAGCGACATAAAGAAAGGAAAATGGATTTTCTAAAAGTTCATAACGAATTTGCTTTTCATCGTAAGGTGATAAAAAGCATTCTTGATCAAGTTCAACCACTTCTTTTATATCGCTTTCTAACATTTCTCGAATCATCGTTTTTACCTTTAATCTTTTAAATAGACTGGAGTTAAG
>FR897047.1:167053-199462 GCA_000437235.1 Coprobacillus sp. CAG:826
GGAGTTAAGCCTAAAGCATTTTCCACTGGCTTTTCTACGTAAGATAAATCTAACATCGTTTTTAAAAGATGATCATAAGGACGTGTTTCTAATTCTAAATGACTTACATCCCCACAAACGAAGTAAGAAGGATGCTCTTTCATATAATTTAAAACTTCTTCATTGGTCCAAATCGTATCTTTTACTAGAGTTTGATTACCTTTATAAACACCCACATAAGAGCGAGAACTTCTTGCGTTCATTACACAAATGGAAGGTGCTTCATTTTCTTTTAAGATCTTTAAAGAAGAAATCGCATAAATCGGTATAGATAACGCTAAAGACATGACTTTTGCAATGGTTAAAGCAATACGAACACCGGTATAAGAGCCAGGACCAATAGAAACGACAACCGCTTCTATTTCTTCTTTTTTAACATGGTGTTTTTCTAACAAATGATTAATTTCAGGAATCATGCTTTCACTTTGTCTTTGCCACGCTTCATACATGGTTTGATCGATGAGTTCATGATCTTTTCCTAAACCTACCGCTAATAAGCGATTGGAACTATCTAAAAGGATTCGGTACATAAAAAGGCCTCCTTTACTTCTTCTAATAAGGCATTAAATCTTTGATCATGACTCGTAATGGTAATTTTTCTAGTATCGCCATCTACATGCTCAATTTTAACTTCTAAATAGCGAGTTGGTATCCATTCTTGAATGTAGCTAGGCCATTCAATTGCGCAAATACCATCGCCTTCGATATATTCTTCTAAGCCAATATCTCGATTCGTTCCTTCTTCTAATCGATAGGCATCAATATGGTAAAAAGGAATTTTTCCATGGAAATAACATTTTAAAATATTAAAAGTAGGACTCATGATTTTTTCATGAATACCCAGTGCATGCGCAATACCATTCGTTAAAGTCGTTTTTCCTGCGCCTAAATCACCCACTAAAAGGATAACAGCACCTGGAAATCCATGATGCGCAATCATTTCACCCAAATGGATGGTTTCTTCTTTATTTTTTGAAATGAAAGAAATCATTATTTTGTACCTTCTTTCTTTAAACCGGTGATGCGATGTTGTTCTTCAAAATACTTTAAAAAGCGTTCGTAATAGGATTGAACACATTCTAATTGAAAAGGAAACATTCCTTTTTTCATCATATTAAAAATGTGCTGCGTTTCTCTTTTTAAGATGAAATCTAATTTATCGCCATATTTATATTTTTCTTTATGATGTTCATATTCTCTTTCGTCAAGAATTTTAATTGTGCCCGTAGGATAAAGTTTTAAATCTAAATCATAATCGATATATTTTACAACATCATTATCCACTAAGGAAGGAGATGCAATATTGCAATAAAAAGAAACGCCATCTTCTTTTAACATTGCAATGACGTTATACCAATACTTTTTAGAAAAAAAAGTAATTGCTGGTTCTCTCGTATACCAAACCCGTCCATCCGATTCTGTCACTCTGGTCTTCTTTGAGGCAGTAATAATGAAGTCATCGTTTACTTCTAAAACCAATCCTTGATCCCAAGAGCGATGAAGCAAACCATCGTGTTTGAAACTGCGAACTTGTATCCACATTCCTGGTTCAATCATATCCATCACTCACTCACATAAAAGCAAAGAATTAATGTTCTTGCTTATCTCGTGTTTATTATAGCACGAATCTACAAAGTAGCATATAAGGCAACACATGAAAAAAAGGCGGAACTCGCCTTTTTAACATTTTGAATTAAAGAATGGTTTCAATAAAAGATTTTAATTGTTCCGCACTTTGTTTGTGCCCTTCTAAAGATGGATGTCCATCAGCGCCTTTTCCTTCGGGGGTAAATTCTAAAAGATAGGCTGTACTTTCATTTTCTTTATCTAATTCACGTTTAACGGATTCCATACAAGTCACTAAACCATCACTAATCGGAAGCATCATATTATAAGCAAAAACAAATTTTGCTTGTGGCGCTTTGGTCTTTAAATCTAGCGTCATTTGTTTTAAGTTTTCATAGAATTGATTTAAGCCATCAATTTGTGCATTTCCACTTAATGTTCTTAATTTGGTGTTATCGTTAGTGCCTATATTGATTACAATCACATCCGGTACATAGCGACTAAAATCCCATGCTTTACTACTATCCACTGTTTGGTAGCGGTCGAGCATTGTAAAATCGCTATTGAATGGTGAAAGGGCCATGGAAATACCGGAATAAGAAACTACGCTATTTTCAAAACCTAATGCATCGGCGCATAATTGCGTATATGCCTTTGTTCCATCTTCTGTCTCCATCGAGAAACTTTGCGTATTATCCGTTAAATTACCATAACCACAAGTAATGGAATCTCCATAAAATTCTATTTTCTTTGTTTTGGTTGTTACGTATTCTTCAAAAACAAAATTATCTTCATAAATTTTTAAAAGCCCCATGTTAGAAAAAGCAGGTTCATTCATTTTAAGAAGTTGAATCTCATGTTTTCCTTTGGTAATAGCATTTTGTAATGTATAATCATTTACACCGTTTTGAATTTGTAATACTTCTAAAAGTTCTTGATCAACCACCACTTTCGCATACTGGGCACTATAAGTAGAAGTTGTATTTCCATAAAGAGAAAATTTTAAATGTACATCCTCTTTCATTGTGGCTTGAAAAGCAAAGCCTGAACAAGAATTAGCAAAATATAACATATCTTGGTTATCTTTTTTCTCCGCTAATGTTCTACCTATAGGATGAACATATTTTTCATCAATAACACTGACTTGACGAATTTCTTTTGCCCTACATCCTGTAAGTGTGCATGTTGCAAAAGCTAAAATCATAAAAGAGATCAAAAAATGATGTCTCATAATAACAATCCTCCGTTATTTAATTATAAAGCAAAATTATTTTGCTATCTTCTTTTGTGCATATTAATTATTGCTTTTCATTTTTTAATGATTAAAAAAGCATTTTCAATCATTCATAACCACCACATTTTGAATTTTATTTCAATTTACTATAACCCCTTATTAATTGAAAAAATATTATTTTATTAAATAGAAAAGCAAGAAAATATTTCATTTTTTCTCTCCTATCGTTTTTATTTAAATATGCTCATTCTGTCTCCTTTTCCTTAATACGCATGTAACATTTTAGGATTTTTATTATAATTATATAATAAATACCATTTGTGTTTTGACGCATTTTCTTGTATTCTATTAAGTGGAAAGCTTACTAAAATAGCTAGTAAATGAAAGGAATATAATCTATGGGGAAATATTTTGGCACAGATGGCGTAAGAGGCCTAGCTAATCAAGAGCTTACGACTCGCATTGCCTATCGAATTGGAAGATTCATAGGACAGTATCCAAATGGAAAGAAGAATCGTATTATTATTGCTCGAGATACGCGTCTTTCTGGCGAGATGCTTTTAGCGTCTTTAGTTTCTGGAATTACCGCTTCAGGAAGCGATGTTTATGATGAAGGCGTATCCACTACTCCTTCTATTTCATACTTAGTAAAAGAACGCCAATTTGATTATGGTATCATGATTTCTGCTTCTCATAATCCCTTTTATGATAACGGAATCAAGTTTTTTTCTTCAGAAGGTGAAAAGCTTTCTAACGATATTGAACTTTTAATTGAAGATTATATTGATCGCATTCAAGATGATTTACCTGTTGATTCTAATCGCATCGGTCGTTGGTTTCATGGTAAAGACTTGTTAAATGATTATCAACGTTTCTTAATGAGTAAAATAACAGAAGACTTGTCTTCTTTACGTATTTTAGTCGATGGGGCTAACGGAAGTGCCTCTAAAGTCGTTCCCGATTTATTTAGTAAAATTGGCTTAAATGCTGAATACATTCATATTGTTCCTAATGGAAGAAACATTAATGAACAATGTGGTTCTACGCACTTAACTTCTTTAATGGAAACCATTCAAAGAAAAGAATATGATATCGGTCTAGCTTTTGATGGAGATGCGGATCGTTTGATGATTGTTTCTCCTGATGGTGCTTTAGTCGATGGTGACGCCATTATTTATTTATGCGCTTGTTATTTAAAAGATAAAGGCTTATTAAAAGATAATAAAGTCGTCATTACCGTAATGTCTAATTTAGGTTTAAAGAAAGCATTAGACGCTAAAGGAATTCAATATGAAATCACTACAGTTGGTGATAAATATGTTCAAACTAAAATGAAAGAACTTCACTTATCTTTAGGTGGCGAACAATCTGGCCATATTATCTTCTTAGATGATTTAAATACAGGTGATGGTATTTTAACCGCGATTAAAGTCATGTGCATTATGAAGAACACTGGAAAATCATTAAAAGAGCTTTTAGAAGGATTAACGATTTATCCTCAAAAATTACGTAATGTTGTTGTTCGTAATAAAGAATATGTCTTACAACATGCAGGACTTAAAAAATTAGTAGAGGATTTAGAAAAGAATGTTCTTAAAGGAAATGGTAGAATTTTATTAAGAGCCAGTGGAACTGAGTCGTTAGTTCGTGTCATGTGTGAAGCGGAAACTAATGAAATTTGTAATGAAGTCGTCAACCAACTTGTAAACTATATTGAAGACTTAATTATTTAATAAAAAACGGGGAGAAAAACTTATGTGTGGTATTGTTGGTGGTATTGGAAAATTTGATATCCGTTCCTATATTATTGAAGGATTAAAATCCTTAGATTATCGTGGCTATGATTCAGCGGGGATTGCTTTAAAAACTGCGAATAAAGTATGGGTTTATAAAACCGTTGGTCGCGTTGAACAATTAGAAGCCAAAACGCCTGAAATTGAAGGTGTTACTTTAGGCATCGGTCATACACGTTGGGCAACGCATGGCGCTCCTACAGAAGAAAACTGCCACCCTCAACAAAGTATGTACGGAAAATTCACGATTGTGCATAATGGCGTGATTGAAAATTTCCGTGAATTAAAAAATCGTTTACTTGATGAAGGCTATACTTTTGTAAGTGAAACCGATACCGAAGTTATCGCAAACTTAATTGATGAAAAATATGCCATTGCAAAAAAGAATACTTTAGAAGCCATTCGTTTAGCAATTGCTGAATTAAAAGGATCTTTTGCTTTAGCGATTGTTAAACGCTCTTCTGACCATAAAATCTATTTTGCTAAACGCCATTCTCCTCTTTTAATTGGTGTTGGAGAAGGCTCAAACTACTTAGCTAGTGATGCTGTCCCCCTGATTAAAAAATGTTCAAAATTCATTGATTTAGAAAATGACCAATACGGCTATATTAGTGAAAAAGAAGTTGTTGTATTAAAAGATGGGAAAAAAGTTCCTTTACGTTATACCGAAAGAAATGCAGAATTATTAAATCGTGATTTAGGTAATTACCCTCACTATATGTTAAAGGAAATCGAAGAAGCACCGATGTGTATTCAAAGATTAATCGATAACTATTTTGATGGTAAAAAGTATCTTTTCTCTAACGAATTAATGAATGTATTAGAAAATGCCGATAACATTATTTTCTTAGCCTGTGGAACTTCTTACTATGCTTCTTTAATGGGAAAACACTACATGGAAAGTTTAGGCAAACGTTCCGAAGCTTATATTGCTTCAGAATGGGCTTATTATCCTCATTTTGGTGGTAAAAATCCTATCTTCATTTTTGTATCTCAATCAGGAGAAACCGCGGATTTAATTCGTTGTATGCAACTTGTTAAAGAACATAATTGTAAATCAATTACCATTACAAATACCAAAGGCTCTTCATTAGAAAGAGAAGCTACCTATTCTTTACTTTTATACGCTGGTGTCGAAGTCGCTGTTGCTTCTACAAAAGCCTATTCTGCTCAAGTAGCATTACTTGCTTTATTAAAAGGTGCTTATGAAAACAACTTTGATGTGGTTGATGATTTAATTGTTGCTAAAGAAGCTTTAAAGAAGATTGAAGAAATGAAAGAAGATTTCCATTTCATCGCCCGTCGTATTAAAGATAAAAAGAATATCTTCTTCTTAGGACGCGGACTTGATTATAATCTCTGCTTAGAAGGTTCTTTAAAATTAAAAGAAATTACTTATATTCATTCCGAGGCCTTTCCTGGTGGTGAATTAAAGCATGGTCCAATTGCATTAATTGAAAAAGGAACGCCAGTATTTGGTTATATTTCTGATAAAAAAACCGCAATGCCTTTAAGAGCTAACTACCAAGAAGTTAAAGCAAGAGGTGCTGAAGTTATTTCAATTGTTTCTGCTTCTTTGAAAAATGATAGCGACACAATTGTTGTACCCGACGCTCCTTATTATCTATGCTCTTTAGTCAAAGTCATGGTAGCCCAATATATTGCTTATTATACCGCTTTTGAATTAGGCTTAGATATTGATAAGCCTAGAAACTTAGCAAAGTCTGTTACAGTTGAATAAAAGAATTTAATGCTGCATCCAATAGGATGCAGTTTTTTTCTATAAACTATAGTTCAATACTTAAAAATTCAATCTTTATCATGAATTTCTGATTTTTAAAGCAGAAGTTAACATTTTTTTCATTCTTTCTAGTAAATCATTGATTTATATAGGACAAAAGAGTATTATATTGACATAAAAAGCATACATATAGAAAAAGGAGATTCAATTTATGTTCGACATATCTAATTTTGGCATTAAAGTATTTGATGAAAAAATCATGAAGAAAAAGCTTCCAAGTCCAATTTATAAAAAATGGATGGATGCTATGCATAACAAAACATGTACATTAGATCGCACAACCGCTGATGCAATTGCCCACGCAATGAAAGAATGGGCAGTAGAACATGGCTGTACGCATTATTGTCATTGGTTTCAACCATTAACAGGCACTACAGCAGAAAAGCACGACGCTTTTGTTGGTATGCGCGATGGCGAACCTATTTTGAAATTTTCTGGCAAGAATTTAATTCAAGGTGAGCCTGATGCCTCTTCTTTTCCAAACGGAGGTTTACGTTCTACTTTTGAAGCGAGGGGTTATACTTATTGGGATTGTTCTTCTCCTGTATTTATTCGTGGTAATACTTTGTGCGTCCCCACGATTTTTGTTGGTTTCAAAGGCGAAACATTAGATATGAAATGGCCTTTATTAAAAAGTATTGATGCTATCTCAGAACAAGCCGTTCGTATAGTAAATGCTTTTGGCGATAAAGAAGTCACAAGTGTCACACCTTCAATCGGACTTGAACAAGAATACTTTTTAGTTGACCGTGATGACTTTTTAAAAAGAGAAGATTTAGTTATGACTGGAAGAACTTTATTTGGCGCCATGCCAAGTAAAGGCCAAGAATTAGAAACTCACTATTTTGGAGCCATTCCTGAAAGAGTTCAAAAATTTATGGAAGACGTTAATATTCAACTTTGGGAATTAGGTATTTATGCAAAATCCGAACATAATGAAGTAGCTCCTGCACAATTTGAGCTTGCACCTATCTTTGGACCCGCTAATATTGCTATTGATCAAAACGCTATTATAATGGATGTTCTTCAAAGAACTGCTTTACGTCATAATTTAGTTTGTTTATTACATGAAAAGCCATTTAAAGGTGTTAACGGAAGCGGAAAACACAATAACTGGTCTTTAATTACGAATACAGGTGTTAATCTTTTAAGTCCAAGTAAGGATTCCCATGAAAACATCCAATTCTTAGTCTTTGTTTGTGCTTTAATTCAAGCAATCGATAAAAACCCAACATTAATTAGAATGGCTGCTAGTAATCCAGGTAATGATTTCCGTTTAGGTGCAAATGAAGCCCCACCTGCTATTGTTTCCGTATTTTTGGGTAATCAAATTGAAGATTTACTTACTCAATTTATTGAAAGTAAACCAACCACTTATAAAAAGAATTCACTTAATGAATTTGGCATTTCTTCTCTTTCTTATTTACCTCATGAAAGTTCTGACCGCAACCGCACATCTCCTGTCGCTTTTACCGGCAATAAATTTGAATTTAGAATGTTGGGTTCCTCAATGAATGCTAGTTATTTAAATACGATAATCAATACAATAGTGGCCGATTCTTTAAAAGAAATCGCTGATCGATTAGAAAATCATAAATATCGACAAGATAAAAGAAAAGCCGCTATTGATATCTGCTCCGAGATTATGAAAAAGCATGATCGTATTCTTTTTGATGGAAATGGATATTCAAATGAATGGGTTTTAGAAGCAGAAAAACGTGGTTTACCCAATATTCATACTTATGTTGAATCTTTAAGTGTGCTCGAAGATGAATCTGTTCTATCCTTATTTGAAAAATATAAAATTTACAAAAAAGACGAATTACTCTGTCGCGCTGAGGTTCAGTATGAAGAATACTACAAAATTCGTTTAATTGAAGCTAAAACTCTTTTGCACATAACTTATAGTGAACTCATTCCAACTTTAAATAAAGAAATGAAAGAATATGGAAGTTCACCGATAAAAGAAACTTTATTTGGTCAAGATACCTTAAAGTTATTATCTTCAACCATCAGCAACATGTATACATTATCCAATGACATCGAAACCCAAATCAACCAATTATGTAGTTTAAAAAGTGTAAAAGAAAAAGGACTATACTTATTAAAGAACATAGTCCCATTATTAGATGAATTAAGAAAAACATTTGATAGCGTTGAATCAGTGCTAACAAAAGATTGTATTGACTATCCAACTTATAAAGAATTATTTTTTAGATTAGACTATTAACTAAATCATATCTTTTATTCTTTTTAACACTTCAGCTGTATTTTCACCAAAGAAAGGCTTCCCTGAGGCTTCTTGAGGAAACCAACATGTTTGACCAATTGAATTGACTTCAATAATTGCGGGTTTATTATTTCTATCTAGAATGAAATCGAAAGAAAGCATCCCAAAATTTGAAAGTCTCTCTTCATGAACCCTTTTTGCTGCTTCTAATACCAAAGAAAAATTAGGTATTATATAATTTTCAAAAGCAATGCCTGTTGTTGGATGCTTTTCATATTTTTGCAAAAATTCTGTGAATGCAAATTTAGAGAGTATTCCATCTTTGCCATTCTCTTCAATATGAATAAAAATGCCTCCTGCATGTGCATTGTCAATTTCATTATTTCCAATTCCAATTCGCATTGTAGAAGGCGCAAAAAACACTTTTCCATCTAGAATATAAGTAATAATTCTAAAGGTATTTAATGATGAAGGATGAAGTTTTTTTGTAGCCTCAGAATTTTCAAGCAATTCTTCAATTAAAAAATTTTGATTATATTTTAAAAGTATATCTTTGATGTTTTTTCCTGTTTTACTATCAATTCCATTAGATATATTTAGAATTTGACATCCTTTCCCCGAATTTGTGTCTTTTGCCGGTTTTATAAAACATTTTCCTAAGTTTGACAAATTCGCAAGTAATTCTTCAAAAGAAATAAGATGATTCTTAAATTTAAGATTTAATGGAGAAGTTTGGCAGGCAATAATCCGAGGTGTATAAACATAATCTAAACCATTTAAAATCATTGGTAATAACGTTTTGTCCCCAAATGCTTTTGAAGCACTTGTATCGTTGAAATAACGTTCTATTTTTGGAATAAATAAAAGTTCGGGAATATATTTATAATCAAATTTTCCTGTAAATGCAGAAAATTCTCTATGCCAATCATAAGGGATTTTTCTTCCATAATTTTTAAGAAAGAAATTATCAATTTGCTTTTTTTGTTCTTTAGTAAGT
Source organism: Coprobacillus sp. CAG:826 (assembly GCA_000437235.1). Classification (GTDB taxonomy): domain Bacteria; phylum Bacillota_I; class Bacilli_A; order RFN20; family CAG-826; genus CAG-826. The sequence goes on from FR897047.1 coordinate 176,714, forward strand.
GGATAGGTTGAAATAATGTCTTGTCTTCTTTTATCCTTAATTTTTCTAATTTCGTTCTTTGTCATCAATTTTGTCGTTAACTTTTTTAAAGACTTTTTTACCGCTCTTTTTATTATTTTCATAAAAATTTACCTCATGATTTTTAAAATAAAACCTATTTATTCTTTTTCCATGTCGTTAAATTAACAACTTGAATATAACTTTGAATGATTTTAATAATGCGAAGCGCAACTTGATCTACATCATATTCAGGTGGGATTTCGTTAGATAACATATCTTGATGGATGGCCATTTCAATCGAATTTAATACATTATCTTTTTCTATTCCACCCATAACAAGATTTCCTTTATCTAAAACTTCAGGACGTTCTGTGGAAGTTCTTAATAATACTGCTGGAATCTTCAAAAGAGATGATTCTTCCGAAAGTGTTCCTGAATCCGATAAAACACAAAAAGCATTCAGCTCAAGTTGACAATAATCATTGATGCCAAATGGCTTAAACAGCTGAACATGAGAATCAAAAGTTATCTTTTCTATTTCTATTTTTTTTCGTGTTCTTGGATGAACTGAAAAAATAATAGGATACTGATATTGTTTAGCAACTTCATTTATCGTTTCAATCAATTTCAAAAATTTCTCATGGTTATCTACATTTTCTTCTCTTTGAATTGAAAGCAAAAAATATTTTCCTTTTTCTAAGCCTAATTTTTCTAGCACATTAGATTTTAAAATATTCGGTAATTGTAGTTTTAATACTTCTTTCATTGGAGAACCAACAACAAAAATAGATTTTGGATCTATTCCTTCTTGAATAAGATTACGTCGAGCCGTTTCAGTATAAGCAATATTGATATCTGAAATGTGATCAACAATCGTACGATTAATCATTTCTGAAACGTTCCAATCCCAACAACGATTCCCTGCTTCAAAATGAAAAATTGGACATTTTAATCTTTTCGCTGAAATTGCGGATAATGCAGAGTTTGTATCTCCTAAAATGAGAATAGCGTCAGGTTGAACTTCTTTGATTAAATCATAGGAAGCAGAAATAATATTTCCCATAGTCTCTCCAAGATTCTTTCCTACTGTATTTAAACAGTAATCTGGCTTTCTTAATTGAAACTCCTTAAAGAATATTTCATTTAATTCATAATCATAATTCTGTCCAGTATGTACTAAAATATGATCAAAATATTGATCAGCTAATTTAATAATCGCAGCCAAACGAATAATTTCTGGTCGAGTACCTACAATTGTCATTAATTTAAGCTTTTTCATTTTTCTTCACCTCCAAAAAAAACGTATCTGGGTGATTAGGATCAAAGCATTCATTACACCACATAAACGTTACAGAATCCGTATCTCCTATATTGGTAATTGAATGTGTGTACCCACAGGGAATATCCACTACCTCTAATTTTTCTCCACTTACATCATAAGTAATTATTTCATCACTATCTATTTTTCTAAATTGAATTAAGCAATGTCCAGAAACAACTAGGAACTTTTCATTTTTGGTATGATGCCAGTGATTTCCTTTAGTAATACCTGGTTTAGAAATATTAACTGAGAATTGTCCTCTATCTAATGTTCGAATAATTTCTGTAAAAGAACTATGTTGATTCATGTTCATTTTTAACAAATAGCCAAATTGATCTTCAGGTAAATATGAAAGATAGGTTGAATACAAGCTTCTTTCCAAATGATTATTCATATTTGGAATACTTCTATTATTTCTACTCTCTTTGAATGAATAAAGCAAATCTACAATATGACCTAGTGTTGTCTCATCTTCTACTGGAACTCTATAAAATTTACCAGATTTTGTACCTTTCCCTTCCATGGCAGATATCAATTCATCAAACAAATCATCAATATAAACGACATGCATAACAGTATCACGACAATTTACTTTTATTTCTAAATTTCTAGAGATATTATAACAAAATGTAGTGATTGCGCTATTATAATTAGGCTTATTCCATTTTCCATATACATTAGGAAAACGATAAATCATCACCTTAGCACCTGTTTCTTCTGCATAAGTAAACATCAAATCTTCCCCTGCTTTTTTAGACTTTCCATAGGGGTTATCTAAGCTAGCTTGTATTGAAGAAGAAACAACAATTGGACAAGTATTACGATATTTTTTTAATAAATCTAAAAGAATGGAAGTGAAACCAAAATTTCCTTCCATAAATTCTTTTTCTTCTTTTGGGCGTTGAACCCCTGCTAAATGAAATATAAAATCACAATTTGAACAATAAAAATCTAGTAGAGATATATCGGTATCTCTATCAAATTCATATATCTCTTCATATTTACGATTTCTTAATTCAGCAATTAAATTTTTGCCAATAAATCCTTTAGCGCCAGTAACTAATATTTTCATATTTTATATCCTTATCTAGGCAAATAATCTTCAATATTTGGATTGAATAAAGGTAATTTCATCAATAACTTTTTCATTCCTTCAACATCTAATCTTTCTGTGTTATGTGATGTATACTGTTGAGTTGTTTCTAAATCATGATTCCCTTTGGTATAAAAATTATCATAATTTAATGTACGATTATCAGCATGTACACGATAGAAACCAGGTAAAGATTCCGCTCTTAACATTTCTTCTGTTGTAACTAATACTTCATAAAGTTTTTCTCCATGACGCGTACCGATAATTTGATACCCTATATCTGAGCCTTTTAATTCAAGTACAGCTTTCGCTAAGGTTTCAATTGTAGCAGCTGGTGCTTTTTGGACAAACAAGTCTCCTTGTTCTCCATGCTCAAAGGCATAAAGCACTAAATCTACTGCATCTTCTAATGTCATCATAAAACGCGTCATATCTGGATTGGTAATCGTTAATTTTTTACCTTCTTCAATTTGTTGACAGAATAAAGGAATCACTGATCCTCTAGAAGCCATAACATTACCATAACGTGTTAAGCATAATACTGGATCTCCCTCTTGCATTTGACGACTTCTTGCAATTACATTCTTTTCCATTAATGCTTTGGACATTCCCATTGCATTAATTGGATATGCTGCTTTATCAGTCGATAAGAAAATTGCTTTCTTTACATGATTGACAACACAAGCAGAAATGACGTTATTAGAGCCTAATATATTCGTTTTAACTGCTTCAATTGGAAAGAATTCACAAGATGGTACTTGTTTTAATGCAGCCGCGTGGAAAACATAATCTACACCTCTAAACGCGCCTACAATAGAATCATAGTCCCTTACATCACCAATATAAAATTTTACTTTATTGATATGTTCTGGATATTTTAATTGGAAATTATGGCGCATATCGTCTTGCTTCTTTTCATCTCGAGATAAGATTCTAATTTCTTTAATATCTGATGTTAAAAAGCGATGAAGAACAGCGTTTCCAAAAGATCCCGTTCCTCCTGTTATCATCAATGTTTTACCTTTAAATATGCTCATTTTTCATTACCTCCAATTATTGAAGAACTCTTTCTTCTTCTTTTTCCTTTTCTTTCTCGTCAACAATTACGCCTTCTTCAATATCTGAATGCTTAAAGACTTTAAATAATGTTAAAAAGAAAATTTTAATATCTAACCATAAGGAAAAATGATGTAAATAGTATGCATCAAAAACTGCTTTACGCTTCGGATGTGCTGCCAAAACGTCTCTGCCATTTACCTGTGCCCATCCAGTAATGCCTGGTCGAATTTGATATAAGCTTGATCTTTCACGACATTCGTTTAATTCATTTTCAGAATGTTGAGAAGGTCTATATCCAATTAAACTCATTTTTCCTGTTAACATACAAAACAATTGAGGAAGTTCATCAATTGATGTCTTTCTTAAAAATTTACCAACTTTAGTTATATATGCATTAACCTCTTGATACTCATAACCAGCGACATCAGGGCGTGCTTCTACTGCCATACTTCTAAATTTTATGCAAGTAAATTCTTTATTGTTTTTACCAATTCTCTTATGTGTAAAAAACACTGGTCCTTTAGAATCAATTTTAATTGCTATTGCCACAACTATAAAAAGAGGCGAAAGCAAAATAAGAGAGATAAGTGCTATTAAAAAATCCATAACTGCTTTTATTGCTCTATAAACTTTTTGAAAAAATTTTAGTTTATATGGAACGAAGACGATTTCTTCTTGTTTTGTTATGCTCTTTTTAGCATCAACAATTTCTTTTTCCTGTACTGCCACTTTTTTTCTCCTTTACTAGAAGAAATAAGTATATTGCAAATATACTTATTCTCGGTTAATCATTTTATGAAAAACATTATTATTTGTCAAATAATTAAATTACTTAAGTTTATTCAAGTGGTCCTTTTTTTATAAAAAATGATCATGAATTATAAAATAACAACAATTATTTGCTTAATCATTAATGAATTACTATTTTTTTCCAATTGGATAGTACTCACAAATGTCGCGAATACCATCTAGACAATTACGGCCATCAAATACTTTTTTACCTTTCAAACAATCTTTGTTCATCTCACGTATTTCTTTCCATTCTGTAAGGGCAAAGACGATATCACAACCATTTACTGCTTCTTCTGGAGTTTCAAAATATTGAAGTTCAGTTGGATAGAAACGCTTCATATTGTTCATTCCCACTGGATCATAGGCATGAATAATTGCGCCATCTTTTAATAATAATTTAATCATTTCAAAAGAAGGAGCTTCTCTTAAATCATCAGTTCCCGGCTTAAAAGTTAAGCCAAGAAGTGCGACATGAACGCCATCAAATCTACCAATCATCTTTTTAGCTCTAAAGAATAATTTTGTCTTTTGCATTATGTTCACATCAATAGCAGCTTTAACTGTTTTCATTTCATAGCCATATTGATTCTTTGCTAAATAATAAAGTGCTTTGGTATCTTTTGGGAAGCAAGAGCCACCATAACCAATACCAGCATTTAAGAATTTATCACCAATACGTGCATCATAGCTCATACCAAGTTTTACATCGTCAATATTAGCACCCACTAATTCACAAAAATTAGCAATATCGTTCATATAAGAAATTTTTAAAGCCAAGAAATCATTAGAAGCATATTTAATCATTTCTGCACTTCTACGGTTAGTAAATACCATTGGTAAATGGAAGGGTTCATAAACTTTTGCTAAGATTTCACGAGCTTCTTCGCATTCTGTACCTACAACGATTCTAGAAGCGTGTAAAGTATCACGCACTGCAGTTCCTTGTGCTAAAAATTCAGGGTTTGAAGCAACATAAACTTTTACTTGATGTGCTAAATTATCATGAATATATGCTTCCACTTCATCATTTGTTCCAATTGGAACTGTAGATTTTACAACAACTACACAATCACGTTCAATTGTATGAGCAATTTGCTTTGCAACGGTTCTAACATAAGTTAAATTGGCTGAGCCATCTTCTTGTTCCGGAGTACCAACGCCAATAAAAATCACTTCAGCATCTTTATATGCATTTGCGTAATCAGTCGTATATATAATACGATCCTTATTTTTATTCATTAATTCTTCAAGATCTTGTTCATAAATCGGACTTTTTCCTGATTTCATAATGTCAATTTTTCTTTGATCAACATCTACACAAGTTACATGATGTCCTCTCTCTGCTAAACACACAGCCGTAACTAAGCCAACATAACCCGTTCCTGCAACAGCTAATTTCATATCATTATTTTCCATTTAAATGAATTTAAATGGATTCCCCTTTCTTATTTTAATTACTCTTATCATATCATTTATACTTTCAATAGTCAAAAATCACTTTTCGTATGGATTATGATTTGCTTTTGGTAGCATTAAATATTTCCCAAATTCTAAATCATATTTTGCTGGTTCAAACGGGACATTACCTCCAAAGTGGAAGAACGTCATTTCACCGAAATAAATTTTTCCATTTTCATAATACAAATCCACTCTAACATGAGGAAAATCAGAAGCAAGTTTTTCAGCGACTTTAATCATTTCCTCCCACTTTTCAGGCTTAGGAATTGGAAAACTAGAATTTGGATGCCCATTTTTTACATCTAAATGATTCCATTCTAAATCAAAAAAATCAAATCTTGTGTCTTGTGGTCTTTGTGTGGCAACAAACAAAAATTTTGCTTTTCCGTTAAAACAAAATATTTTATAATCCCATGGTGATTTTCCGTCTTTAGTTTGAATAACTTCTTCTACTATAATTCTTGGTTTTACGTGATAATACGGCCATTCTCTTCCATGATTATAAACTTTTCTATTAAAGTGATTGAGAATATCTTTTTTCTTTTTTTCATATTCTTCTTGGCTTTTTACAATCCAAACGCCTCCAGAATCATGAGTAACTTTAATGCAACATGGAAAAGGTAATTGGGCTCTATCGAATTCTTCAAATCTTTCAAACATACCATAATTTTGAACAAGAATTTTCTCTAATCCACACTCTTTTACATACTCCCTAACATCATATTTATCTACTAATCGATAGCAACGTTCATCTCGCCAATAAAGCTTTAACCACAATATCTTTTCGTTAAGTGTCTTTGGATTATTAATGTCAGGTTTGTATCCAAAATTAATTTTAAAGCGAAGAGTTAAATATTTAACATCATCGTTGGGATACATTTTTATAGAAATCTTTCGTCTTAAGCCTTTCCATTTTCTTTTTATCCATTTAAAAATGTTCATTAATGACGTCCCTCCTTATACCACTTAACAAAATTACGAATTCCTTCTTCAAAAGACGTTTGTGGATTATATCCAAGTAATTCTTTTGCTTTAGTTATATCAGCATAAGTTTTATTAACATCACCTAATTGCATAGGTAAGAAATTCATCTTGGCTTTTTTCCCTAATACTTTTTCAATGGTCTGAATCATCTCTAATAATGTGATTGGTGTATTTTCACCAAGGTTAATAATTTCATATACATTTTCATGATTTTCAACATATTGAATGGATAAAACAATTCCATTAATAATATCTTGAATATATGTATAATCTCTGGATGTACTTCCATCACCAAACACTGGAATGGGTTCATCATTTAAAATTAGTTTAGTAAATTTATTAATTGCTAAATCCGGCCGTTGTCTTGGTCCATATACTGTGAAGAAACGTAAGAATATCATATTCATTCCATATAAAGCATGATAAACATGGCCTAAAACTTCATTTGATTTTTTGGTTGCAGCATACGGACTTATGGCAAAGTCAACAACATCAGTTTCTTTAAAAGGAACTTTTTTATTATTACCATATACACTAGAAGAAGAGGCTAAAACCAGATTCTTTACTCCATATTTTTTGGCCAATTCTAATATATAGTTAGTACCCAAATTATTGGTTTGCTGATATAAAATTGGATCTTCAATGGATGGTCTAACCCCCGCTCTTGCCGCTAAATGAACAATACCATCAATGTGGTTTTCTTTAAAAACCTTTTCTAAAGCATTCCAATCACAAATATCAATTCGATAAAGTTTATAATTGTTATCAGTTAAATGCGGTGCAACATTTTTTTCTTTAATTGAAACATCATAGTAATCATTAAAGTTATCCACTACAATAACTTGATTTCCATCCAATAATAATCGATCCGCAAGCGTACTTCCAATAAATCCAGCCCCACCTGTAATTAAATAAGTTTTCATATAAAAGCCTCCTTTTTTTAATTCTTTTCTTTTTTTCTAAAGAAAAATGTGAATAATTCTTTAAAATCTTTTGGAAAAAAGAAATAATATGTTCCAAAATAAACAACAACGCATATAATAATTGAAATAAAATCTTGCCAATATGTGTGTGTGAACTTTTGTAAAGCGAGTGAAAAAATCAACATAACAACGCAACAAGCTAATGGCCTCAAAAAATTCTTTAATATCGGGCCCAAAGGTATTTTAAAATAGCATTTTAAAAATATAAAAGACGTAATAATTAAAGATAAATTGGATAAGGAAGAAGCAAGTACATATATAGTAAAATCTTTTTCTACTGTTAATAAACAAGCCGGTATTAAAACTGCAAGCAAAATTGCTTGTGCTATAGTTGAAATGACCGGTTTAGATTTAGCTCTATATACTTCTGAAGCAAAGTTAGAAAAAATAACTGTTAAAACTTTAGAAAAGCCAGCTATACCAATGATGATTGCTGCGTCTCCCCATTGGCTTCCAAATAAAATTCTAGTAGCTAAATTTCTATATAAGAAAAGACCAAAGCCCATAGGAAGAATCAAATAGGCTGCAAGTTTTTGCATTTTATAATAAATCTCATTAAACTCTTTATCGTTATCTTTTAATCGAGATAAAGAAGAAAACAATACCGGAATAATAGAAGCTGTAACAATGCCAAATAAAGAGTTAATCATTGAGATAGAATTCTTATAAATGCCTAAATAATAAGCATTCATTTTATTACTAATAATAAATGAACTTCCCCATGAACAAAGCCAAATGAGAATTGCTTCTATAAGATTCCAAAAGCTAAACATAAACATTTTCTTAAAAATTTTAAAATTAAAATAGATTTTTGGCTTCCAATCAGACATAAAAAACATAGCAATTGCGCTTATAATTAAACTAACAATATTACCAATAATTATCGACCAATAACTAAAGCCTAATAATGCTAGAGGTACAGATATAAATAAATTTAAAACTGCCGTTATAATACGAATATAAAATAATTTTTTAAAAAGAAATTCCCTTCTAAATAATGCAGTTTGTATACCAGTAAAAGCAGCAATTGGAATTTGAGTACAAGCAATAATAAGCGCTAATTCATAGCCACTATTTCCTATAAATTTGGAAATCGGTTTATTAAAGATGCAAATTGCTGAAAAGAATAAAATAGAAATAATAAAATTGGCCCAAAATGAGACATTAAGCGTATTCTTTTTTTCTTCTTCATTAGTAAAATCAGTTTGTACAATATATTTAGAAAAGCCACCATCAGTAAAAATCTCGCAAAAAGTAATTACCATTGTAACTGTTGTGGTAATACCAAAAATCTCTGGTGCTAAAATTCTTGATAAAATTGCCGTCGTGATAGGCGTAATCAACTTTCCAATTATCTCGCCAAAAGTAGTCCATTTTAAAGATTTTTTAGCCTTTGTTTGAATTTTTGCTTCAGCTTGCATATCTTTCACCACTCTCTACTTTTGAATTTTATTTACAATATCTTCCCAAAGAGTAATTATACGCTGATATGAATATTTTTCCATAGCGTATTTCTTTCCTTGACGTCCATATTCTAAGCATTTTAATGGATTTTCGTAAAAATACAATAATGCGTCCTTCAAGGCTTGAACATTATCGCAGGGTACTAAAATACCTGTTTTATGATCTTTTATAATATCAGATGGTCCATAAGGACAATCCGTAGAAATTACTGGTAAACCTAAAGCGGAAGCTTCAAGTAATGAATTTGGCATTCCTTCAAAGTTTGAAGACATAACATATAAATCGGAAGATAACATTGCCTCTTTAATTTGATTACTAAATCCTTTTAAAATTATTTTTTCTTCCAAATGGTGTTCTTTTATCCAAGAAACAATACTATCTGAGAGTTCGCCAATTCCATAAATGTATAATTTAACATCACTAAAATGACATTCTTTAAATGCTTCCAACAAGAGAAAATAATTTTTTTGGACTGTAAGTCTACCTGTTGCAATAATGGAATGTACTTCTTTTGAATAATGTTTTTCTTCTAAAAAAAGGTTTTCATCAACGAAATTAGGAATTACTATAATTTTATCTTGCAAATGCTTATCAAATAAATCTTTTTGTCCAATATTTTGTGCTACACAAAGTTTTGCTTGTTTAATCATTTTTTTTATTTCAAAAAAATTTTCTTGCAAAGGATTATTACGAATCGTTATAACTACTCTCTTTCTATATTTTGAAGCAAAGGTTGAAATTAAAACGTATTTTCCAATATGATTTAAAAAAGGAATTATTATATCTGGATTATATTTATAAAATAATTTGCGTAAAACCATTAGTCTTTTTAACTTACCACAATTTTTATATTTTTCTGCGTCTTCTGCAATAGTTTCAATTTGATTGCAATCAATTGTATATTCATTATCATTCCGATAAGATAAAACAACGATAACTTCATGGCCATTCTTTTTTAGATATGTTGATAAGCGGGCTACCATTCTTTCAGCACCGCCTCCTACTAACGTTTGAGTAACCAGCATAAATCGACTCATAATATCATTCCTTTCTTTGTTATTTGATCAAAATTGTATTGAAAGGCTTATTAAATCTCTTTCTTTTTCTTGAGATTTATAAATTCCATTTATAATAGCCAATAGAATAAAATACCATTTGGAAAGATATTCTACACTTGTAAATAAACCTATGGCAATGATGATATAAAAAGACAATATGCAAATATTTATGTCCCCTTTCTTTTCCTTATTTAAAGACTTTGGGAAAGCTTTTACAAGTGGATACAAGAAAAAGATAAGTGAAATTAATCCAAAATTTGCCAATATATCAATAATAGTATTATGCGCATACATTCCAAAGGAAGATCGAATAGTAAATCCATTTATCCCCCATCCAATAATTGGCCTTTTTATAAATAAAACCAGTCCCTCTAATACCATATAAAATCTACTTGCCGTCGAAAAATCATCATGCGAATCTTTTGAAAATAGATATTTAAAAAAATCATATATTCTTTGCTTGAAAACAGAAAAAATGGGTAATTGCAGTAAAGCAAAGAATACTAGGATAGCTCCTAAGATAAGGATAAGTGAAATATACCATTTCTTTTTTCCAAAGAATAAAACAATATTAAATCCAAGAATTATAAAGACCATAAGAATAAATCCTTTTGATCCTGTGGTAAATCCCAATAAAAGGTATAGCAATAGGAATGGGAAAAAATAGTATTTTTTTTCAAACAATGAAAAATAAAGACCGATAGCAAAAGCAATTGCAAAATAATTGCCAATCGTATTAGGATTGCCAAATTTTATTCCTAATCTATTAATATCAAAATGAATGATTTCCTTTGCATAAGCAATAAAAAAATAAAAACAAAAAAGTGATATACCCACAAGAAATAAATGAAGCCCAACACGAATGTTTTTCTCTTCAGTAAAAAAATGATAAAGAACTAAATACATTAAAGGCAGGAAAAACAACGTTGTATTCATTTTCATTGGCGTTGTAAGTTTATTCACAATATATGAAATTAGAATCGTGAAGATAAAGCCAAAAATAGAAACAACTATAGAATCTATGAAAACCTTTTTAAAAATTATAGTGCGAACAAATATTAAAGCACATAGAAACGCCATTAAAAACACTGGAATTAAATGCAATGAATTATAGGAAAAAGATGGTAAAGAAAAGAAAAATAAAGTTAGAATCATATAGATCGAAGTATCAACTATATATAGTTTTTTATTTTCTTTATAATTGTTTTTTTCTTTATTTAGAAAATTAGTTAATTTCTGTCGGAGTTTCATTTTCTTTTTTCTCCCTTCTATGTGATAACCTATAAGTTGTTTGAAATGCCAAAAAAACAATAAATAAAATAATTAACCAAATTATAATTGCTGCGTTCGTGACAAAAATAATATCGTTGAATATATATTTCATTAAAAGATAGCAAAAGGAAAAAATAATATAAAGATGCAAGAAAATAAAGCAACTGCCTTTTTTCCAGTTGTTTGGCTGAATATTTTCTGAATATTTGGATGTAAAAAATAATGAAGCAAGATATGATGCAATCGTAACAACAGCATAAATAGTCTGAATGTTCTGATTTGCTTTTTCGTTATATGTTAAATAGCGCATAACCTCTTTTTTCAAATCATGATTATACAAATCTTGATAATTTGAATTTTTGATAAAAGAAAAAGTGATTTTTTCATCAAAAAGTAATGGCTCAATTGCACTAAAAGCCACTTGATTTTGCACAACAGAATGAGAAAAATCAATAGATAAGGATAATCCATCAATATTATTTGAGTATAAAAAATAAGAAATAACAAAATTATCAAATATACTTTTTAAATACGGAGCATCAATATAATTTGAATCGTAAACATTCGTAATCATAAAGTTTTTTTCTTCCATCTTTCCATTTGCAAGATATTGGAGTTTAAGTTCGTGTCCCAACAAATTTTCAATTTGATTGAGTGATAGGACTCCTAAAAGATAATTTGCATACTCTTCGGAAATAAAGCAGGAGGAACTAGAAGATAATTCTGGTTTTGGTTCAAATAATAATTTTATCCTTAACGAATACATTCTTATCGTTTCATCAGCTTTTTTATACGATCCCATTGATTTAGGGGTGAGCATTGATATTTTTTGTGAAGTTCCGTTTGGATATTTAACATTAATACTTCCTGTTTTTCTTGAGGAAACAGCAAGGTAGTTTAAACAACTCACCGAATTTCCCGATGAAAACAACTCATTCTCTCTAAAAGCTTGGCGTAAAGTTTTATAACCCTCTTTGGAATTATCATTGTCATACAAAAGCATATTTTGCTGTTGATAATCATTTTCATAACTTACATCCGTGATTTTAGTATAGCATCTTTCTTTATGAGCTATTTTCGTTGTAGCATTATATAGAGAACTAAATAGTAAAGAAAGAATTATACAAAGTAGCCACAAAAAATAGTATCTTTTTTTCTTTGGAAAGAACCCATTTATTTCTTCTTTTATATTTCCTTTTTTCCAGTCTATCGAAGAATTAAACGTGATTTTCATTTTGTATCACCCTCTTTCAATTTCGCTTGTTATCATTTGTAAAACATTTTCTCTCGTATATTTTTGGGCCTCTAATAAACTATTTTGCTTCAAAATCTCCCATTGATTAGGATTTTGAATTAAAAGCCTCATCTTTGCAACTAAATCATCTATATTCTTTACTTGATAAATGAGTCCGTTTTTACCATCTAAAATAATGTCACAATTATATTTCCAATCGCTTGCAATTACAGGAATTCCTGAGAACATCGCATCTAATAACGTCCCTGCAAATCCTTCTCCACTATAAAAGGTAGGAAAAAGAAGTGCATAGTATTTCTTTAATATTTCAACACTATCATTTGGGTTCACAATTCCTTTATAAGAAACTAAATCACTAATTTCTTTCTGATTTAACAGTTCATTAAAACGATTTTGGTAATTAACATCAACAGGGCCATAAATATCTAAATGAATTTTATAATTATTTTGAAATTCTCTATTTAGGCGTACTACAGCTTCCATTGCATTTTCAATTCCTTTTTCTTCCATTACTCTTGAAAAGGTACAAAAATTAAACTCTTTTTTTGAAAAATCGTACGGCATTGAAGTTAGATGTATCGTTTTAAAATTTGGAATCGTAACAACATTATTTAAGCCTTCTTTTTCCAGTTTAATTTTCATTGAGTTCATTTCCACCCAAATACCATTCATTTTCTTAAGATGTTTTATTATTTTTTTATGATCTAGAATAAAATCAGGAAGCCATCCGCCTATAACATCATAAAAAACTTTACATTTTTTTGGCTTTAATAAAAAAATGATTTTTGAAAATACTTTTAATCCATTTTGCGCAGGGAGCATGATTAAAATATCACTTTTTCTTAGCGTTTTTAAAAGCGAAAAAATAAATTTTATTGGTTTTTTACGATACAAATACGTATCCGTATAAAAAATATTTTTTTTGTCATATTTTTCACATAAGCCATAATATAACTCACGAGTTTTAACTGGCTGTCCTCCTGTTGTCTCGTGAATTCTATCAAAACCAAAGGCACCAAGAATTGAAATCTTCATCGTTTTTTCCTTTCTATCTAGTTATCAGACACAAACTTAAACCCTAATTTTTTAAACAATCTTTTTATCAGTTTCACTAAGCCTTGAGGAAGCAGATGGGAAATAAAACGTTTAAAATTCATTTTAAATAATTCCCATTTTGACATTAATGATCGGTTTCCTAAAGGAATATCTATACCTATTTTTTTAAAGTATTTAATTGTTGTTGGAACCCATTTTCCTTTGATTACTCCATTATGAATATCAATAATGTTTCTATTGTCTAAAACACATCCTTCAAGATTATATTCATATTTTTTTGTAACTTTTTTCAACAAATCTGTTTCAGTTTGCCAAGCATTTCGATTTTCTCCACTGACAATTTCAAGTAAAAAATCCTTTCTAAAAATTGCAGCTTGAAGATTAATACCATATCTTTGATTACTTGGGATACTTTTTAGATAAGAGGCGTATTTTGATTTTCTCTTGGATTTTGGTATAGCTGTAATCTTATAATACTTTATATTCTCTTTTTCCATAAAAGAAATCGCTTCAAGAATAGTTTTTTCACTAACACTTTTTCCAACAAAAAAATCTTCAAGCATAAAAAGAATATACTCTTCTTCGATTTGATTTAACGCTTTTCGAACTTTATCACTCCAATTCAAATCTTTTCCAGTGTGAATTTCTTTAACATTATTAACCTTCAATGGAAGCGTCTCATTAACAAAATAAATATTGTTCATCCATGGCATAAATTTCTCTGTTAGTTTGAAAAAAGTATACGCCACTTCTGTATAACTATCACAAGAAACTACCATCATTGCAAATTTGCAGTTCATTTATTCTTTACTCTCCTTTCATAAAACATTTTCTTAAAAACACCAAAGAAAATATTTCGTAATAAGCAAAACATTGAAGAAATAGGATTCTTATTTTCACTGATGCGGAATAATAAATACTGATTTTTCAATGACTTCTTTAATCCGCTATGCGATAAAGATCCGCTATGAACACGATAACTCGCTAAAATTTCAGGTAATAAATAGCAGGTGGCTTTTTTACATGCTTTTAGCCATATCGCATAATCATTTCTGCTTTTTAATTTTTCATTAATTTGAATTTTTCCAATAACAGTTGAATCATAAATCACTGTTAAGCATCCCACCCAATCATATTGAAAGAATTTATGCTTTGTCACTTTTTTAGGCCCTGTTGCCCATTTTCCTAGTTTATTGCTATTTTCATCAATTTTCTCATATTGAGTATAAGAAAAATGATAGTTATTTATTTTCATGAAATTTATTTGTTTTTCTAGTTTTTCTGGCATCCAAAGATCATCAGAATCTAAAAATGCAATATATTTACCTTTAGCCGCAAGTAACGCAACATTTCTAGATTTTGCTGCACCCTCATTTTTTTTATTTTTAAATAGTAAAATACGTGAATCCTTTTCCATGAATTCATTAATAATCTCTATAGAATTATCCGATGAATTATCATCAACGATAATAAGCTCCCAATTTGTATAAGTTTGAGAAATAACACTTAAAATCGTTTCTTTCAAATTAAGAGAGCCATTATAATTTGGCATTATGATTGAAACAAGTTCTTTTTCTGGACTAATAACCATAGAAATATCCTCCTTATATGTACCTTTCTTTAAGCACCTCTTTTAAAACAAACATTTCAGTTGGTAATAATAGAAAAATACTGTTTCATTTAATTTATTAAATGAATGTATTCACATTATAAGCTTTCCTCATAAAGTTGTCAATTTTAGCATTTATATGAAAAACGCTTTATCATTCTTTAGGAACTTTTTTATATTCTATTCTTTTATTCTTTCTATTTCTTAAAGAAAGAATGCTCCATACTAAGAGGCCACCAAAAAAGTATCCAAGTGTATCAATTATAACATCTTTAAACTGGCATGCCCTTCCTTTGGGAATAAGTTGCAATAATTCTGAAATTCCTCCTAAAACAAAGCCATAACTAATGTTGATTAAAAATGAATATAAATAGCGTAATTTGTCTTTATAGGCAACTAATGCAAGCATCCCAAAAACACCTGTAATTAAAAACAAAGAGAAATGTCCAATTACTTTTCTTGTAAAACGATTGATTTTTCCCCATAAAGAATTCTTCGGAGTCAAAATATTAATTTCTTTTGTCACACGAATAGATGAATCTTTTTCCCAAACAATTGTTAGCTGCACTCTTCCAATTTCTTTTCCATAGAGATTTCCATTTTCATCAATTTCACAAATACTTGAATTATCGACGGTAAAAGAAACTTTCTGATTCGTTACTTTATATTTTTGGTTTTCAGAAACAAATCGAAATAATATCGGTTGGAATCTTTGATAATAATAATTAATCTCATAAATTACTATTTCAATTGCATTTACTTCCCTAACTTGAACTAATATATCCCTACTTTTCACATTTTCATTGGTGTTACTAATAATAGTTAAATAAGCAGACCCTTCTGCTTTACCTATAGCTCTATTTCCCGATACGTCCAAAACAGATGAATCACTACTTTTCATATAGAAACTTTGATCCGTTGCATTTTCATTAAAAGTTGGATTAATTTCTAAACTTTGAGTAACAAAAATAGGTTCTTCAATATCAGAATAATTGATTTCTGTAACAGGTATTACAGGATTACTATTTACAGTAACTTCTATTCTATCCGATTCAACGTCATAGTATTTGCTTTTTGCATAAATATGACAAGTTCCTACTTGAATTCCCTTTACAATACCTCTCTCATTGATGGTAGCGATATTTTCATCATCAGAAACCCATTCAATTCCTTTATTTGTAGTATTGCTCGGTTCATATTGAATTCCAAAACTTGCAGTCGTGCCTACACTTACTTCTTTTTTATCGCAATTAATAATTAGGCTTTCTAAAGCGACTGGTTCAATGCGAATTGCGAATGTGCCAAAAACATTTACATCAACATTAGAAGAAACTCTCACTTCAATTGTTCCTTCTTTTAAAGCTGTGACAACTCCAGAATTAGATATTGTTGCTTTATCCGTTTCTTTAATGGACCAAGTTACTCTTGTATCCGACACTTTTTCAGGAGCAAAACTCACTTCTAATTGTTGACTATCACCAATTTTCATCGTTTCATTTCCTACAATCGTTAAAGAAGTCGGTAATATTTCTTTATCTCCTCTTTGCCCTTTATTAAAAATAATAGCAATTAATTGACTCTGAAAAGAAGAAATTCCTGAAGGTAAACAAGACTCAACACAAATAAAAAGCGATAAAAAAATGAAAGCAATGAGATAGAACTTTTTACGTTTTGAACTTGTTTTCATTTCTTATCACCTCAAGATTTCTTCTTTAATATATTAACATATACCTCATAATATTTCTTAACCATTTTCTCAATATTAAATTCTTCCGCTTTTTCTAAACATTCTTTTCTGATGTCATAGTGTTTTCCAAAGTAAGCAATTATTTCTTTCTTGATTTTAATAGGATCAAAATCAGGTAAGATTTTACCTACATAACTATTGATTTGTTCAGGTGTTCCACCAAAAGCAAATGTAAAGACAGGTACACCAGAAGCAAAAGCAAATAAGTTTTCAAGTGGGAATATATTGTCTACACTCAAGTTAATAAACATAGTTGCCGAAGCAAAATATTCCGCTAATAAAGAAGTATCTTTAACTTTACGAACCGCAATCGCTTTCTTTGATAAAGATTTTCTCGGTGCATTTAAAGCAATAAATTGATATTCTAATCCCATAATCTCAATTAATTGATTCATCGCAAGTAAGCTAGTGTTCTTTTCCCACTGATCTGCATAGCATAAAATAATCTTTTTATTTTCGGAAATATGGTACTTTTCTTTAATGATGGTTGGATGTGGATAAAATCTTGTCGTATCCACACCATCAAAAATACAATAAGTTGTTTTTGCTTTTAAAATTGTTTTCGGTAATTGTATTTTTAACCATTCAAAGTTTGTAATATAGATTGCTTTTTCAAAATCAGAAAATAAGGCTTTCTTCCTTACATAGTTTTTCGTAGAAGCATCACCAAATATCCACCTAGGTTTTTTCTTTTTATATGGACAATCCTTGCATAACTTCTTCCACTTTAGGCAATTATCATTCTCATAATCCAAACACTTTCCCGTAAAAAGCCAAGTATCATGTAAAGAAAATACAACTTTTATATTGGATTCCTTTAAAAAGTTAATTAACATTTCGAGATTAATATAATCTCCGTGCAAATTATGAATATGAACAAGGTCAGGCTTTTCACTTTTTATCCACCGAATCAGTCTTTTTGTTCCTATTTTAAAATAATAATCAAATTTTCCAGTTAGTCTAGATAATACTTTGGATAAAAAACGGATCACTGAAAAGCGATGAATCAAAAAATCATGATACTCTCTATTTGCGTTTGCACCAACAGCATAGCAATAAGTAACTCCTTTTGTAGAAGCGTAGTTGCCAATTGAATGCATGAAATCTGCAGCTTGCCCTTTTCCAGAAGCGTTAAGAGCAATAATTTTCATTGCCAACATCTCCCTTTTGCTCATTCAATTATTAATGTTCACAAAAAATAATAACTACTTTTGCGTCATTTGTAAATAAAAGTTAAGAATTTTTTCACAAATAATTGAATTATTTCATGAAATTTTATACATTTTAAATGCGAAAAAGCGATTATTTCATAGATAATGATTTTAATACTAATCATAAAAAGCCTTAGAAATTATGCTCCAAAAAAGCATAAAATCATAAGGCTTAATATTATTTATATTCAGTTATAATTCTTTTTTCTTGAGTATAAAAGTAGTAATTAAACCCAGTAAAACAAACGAAATAATAATCGAAGTTGAAGTTTTGGTACAGCCACTTTTGGGTTTGTCTTCTTCAACCGTAATATTACAAGTTGCTTCAAAGTTTCCATCATCGGTCGTAACGGTAATCACCGCTGTTCCTTTTCTTAAAGCTGTAACCAATCCATCATCACTAACGGAAGCTACTCCTGGACGATTGGAGAAGAACATTACATTTTTATTATCGGCATTTTCCGGGAGTACTGTAGCCACTAACTGTAAAGTTTCACCTTTTTTCAATATAACTTCATTATGGCTTAATGTTAAACCTGATACTCGAATAGGAACATCAGAGAAATCATCGGTATAATCAATTGCGTAACTATCAATGTATAAAGAGTTCGCACTAGCAGTAATTTGAATGGTTACCACTTCACCTTCTAAAATCTTTCTTGTGTTATCTTTCAACTTTATGGGAACATCAACAAAGGCAGTAGAATATCTTCCTGCCCATAATTCTGAACTAAAAGGAGTATCATTAGAAATTGAGGCGATGATTGTATCACCCACAGTTGCTTTTAAGCCACCTGATCCTCCTGTTCCATTAGAACGCATAGTTAATGAAATTCCAATAATACGGTAGCCTGTATAACCCTTTAATACGAGTGTGGTAGAATTGTTCGCAGTCATTTGTCCTTTGGTTTGATGGGTTTGCGAATATTCCGCTGAACTTCCTTCAAGAATCGTTCCTGATTCTTTTACTGAAGATTTAGTATCAATGGTATAAACTGCTGCTTTTTCCGCTTCATCTACTGTAACTTCACATTCTGCGAATAAAGAACCACTAATGGCTTTTATCGTAGCAGTTCCCTTTCCTTTTGCCACTAATAAAGAATCTTCCATCATAGCAACTTCAGGATTAGAACTTTCCCATGTTACTTCTTTATATTGGCTAGATGCATAATAAGGATGAAAATCAATATTTAGCTTTCTTTTCTCTCCAATTCTCATAAATACTTCGGTGTGATAAAAATTCATCGCTACTAATGGTATATCTTCATCTAAATCATATTTTGTATCTAGAAGGGCTCCTTCACCACAATAATCTTCACTCCAAATCATGGTAGCAAATTCAGGATAATCAATAAACGGATTTCTTAAACCAGTAATTGAAGCACAGTAGTCATTTCTTTTAGCTTCAAATGAATCCACAGGATCCTCTTCACTCCATTTTAAAAGCTGATTCCAAGAAGATTGTGCTGTATTTTCATTTGTGGCAAGAATCTGTTCAATTTTCATATCTCCTGCTTTTGAAGTTGTTTTAGAATTAGCTACTTCAACGCGAGAAACATTGCTTTCTACTTCCGAAGAATAATGCGTATACATATACATTAAAATACGTGCAATATCACCTTTTACTTCATCCCGAGGTTCAAAATATTTTTCGTTAAAATAGCAACCTGTTGGTTTATTGTTATATTCCTTTTGGTTCCCTTGATGATTTAAATCCGCATAAGGCTTATTACCTCTTGATTCATTGATACTTTTAATTGCTGGCTTCAATTGATGAATATCCGCTCCAGCACCTCTTCCAGTTGCTGCTACGTTAGTATAAAGGCCATTTGATAAAGACTTACACCAAACATGTTCTCGATTCCATAAAGAACCCGCATTCCATAAATTAGGAATATCCACACCTGCATAAAAGGAAATGATTTTTGTTTCATCATCGGGGTCTTCATCCGAATACGCGTTAGCGCCTTTAACATCATCATAAGAAGTATAATATTTATGTTCTTCCGCCATCTTTTTCGCTAATTGATTAAGAAGTTCACTTTTAGAAAGGCCATCAATTTCCCATTCACTATAATAAGTAAAAAAATCTTCTGTACTTTCTAAATAATCTTGTGAAGGTGCCTTAACTTCATTTGCGCCAGCATTAGCTCTTACTTGATGAAAAGAAGATAGCCCAAAAACTAGAGATAAAAAAGCTAAAGATAAAATGATTTTATTTTTCAAAAGGAAAGCACCTCCGTATCTATTTGTATATTTATTATATCTTATTTCAAGCTATTGAGAAAGTATGTATTTTTTCTTTTAAGGAACATAAAAGAAAAATCTTCCTTAATTTAAATAATAAAGGAGGAAAAAGAAAATATGAAAGGTTTATTCAAGAGACTTTCAGTACTTGTTGCTTCTTTAGCAATGGTATTTGGAGTCGGTCTAGTAAACAATGAAAAGAATGCGAAAGCTGAAGCCACAATTTACAAACAGACTATTTTTTCTGCAGCCAACAATAGTGCCGATAATTCATCTTACACGGGAACATTTAATAACACGACAAATGGTTTTACTGTAAAAGTTGACAAGGGTAATAATAACAACAATGGCTGGGGAGGACACGTTCGTTTTGGACAAAAGAAGGTTGCTTCTAAAGGAGCAATTACAACCAACATAGCAATCGATAAAATGATTACTCGCATTGATCTTACTATTGGTGGAAAGTGTGCAAAAGTAAATGCAATTAATGTCTATGCTGATGCAAATGCAGCACCAACTACTTTAATTGGTTCCTTCACTGATTATGCAACAAATAAGACAATCTCATTAGATGTTTCAGCAAAAACAACCACAAATTTATTCTATAAAATTGAATTTGATATGCTTGCTGGTGCTAATGGCAATTTAGATATTGGCCAGATTGACTTTTATATTAATGAGGATACTCCTCAAAAAAAATTAGATCGTATCGTTGTTTCTGGATTTGATACAAGCGCATTCTATTACGTTGGAGATACAATCAAAGCAAGTGATATTACAGTGACAGGTGTATATGAAGACAACACCGAAGTGGCAATCGAAACTGGTTATACTGTAGATCCAGAATTACCATATACTCTTACCTCGAGTGACGTGGGCTCTAAAACAATTACAATCACTTATGAAGGTTTAATCAATGCTGTTACTATTATTGTAAAAGAAAAACCAACCGATTTAGTTCTATCCGAGATTAAGATTACTGAGGGTGAAAATGTTAAGAAAACTTACTATATTGGTGATAGTGTTGATACTACTGGTTTAACAGTTACTGCTGGTTATTTATCTGAATCAGATCCAAGCCATGAATCTTATGTTGATGTTACCGACAAAGTTACTTGGTCTTTAGATACATCAGCAATTAATGCAGAAGCACATTTGACTGCAACTTATGTTGAAGGTGAAATTACTGAGACAACTTATATTATTGTTGCTGTTGTAGCAGCACCAACTTACGTTGTTGATAAATTAACTGCGAATGACTTGACTGCCACGAACACAACTTATACTGTTTTTAAAGATGTTACTTCTACATCGGGAATCAAATATGCAGGTAATAGCGCAAAAAATGGTTCTAATATTCAATTAAGATCTAAAAATAGTGATTCTGGTATTGTCTCTACAACCGCCAAAAGAATTCTTACTAAAGTTGAAGTTGAATGGGGTACTGGCAATGCATCAGGCGGAACTATTGACATCTATGGATATAACGCTGCTTTCAATGATGCAACCGAATTATATGATACAAAAGCTGTAAAATTAGGCTCAATTGTAACACCTTCTACATCTTTTGAAGTTCCAGCCGGTACTAAATATGCTTATGTTGGTATTCGTTCTAATAGCGGGGCTATTTATTTAGCAAGTATTTCCTTTACATGGGATATTAGTTCTGAAGCTAATTCCTTTATTGATATGTGGAGCAAAATGCGTGCTAACGGTACAAATGGTATTTGTGATTACTTAAATGGCTCACAAGATTCTAGTGAGTTAGATACATTACTTGAAATGTATAATGATTCTTCTTTAATTGATGCAGCGGATAAAGCAATTATTAATGATGCTGCAGATGGTGAAAATAATACTATTGGAAACTCCATCCTTTACATTGCTGCTTATAAAGCTGCTCATACAAGCAATAATGCAGGAATGAATAATGCATATCATGCTGTAACAAATAACATTTCCTTTATTCTCATTATTAGTATTATTGGCTTATCTTCTGTTCTTGGATATTACTTCATCCAAAAACGTAGATTAGCAAAATAAACATTTAAAAAATAGCTAACTAAAAAAAGGACCTGTAGTAATCAGCCACTACAAGTCCTTTTTATGTGGCTCTTTAAAATCTAGGGTGGTCTAGGGT